>NZ_VFOM01000001.1:305785-611570 GCF_006716125.1 Homoserinimonas aerilata
CGCGCTCATCGCCGGGTCGTATCTGTGGCCGGAGCAGGCGCGCCTCGTCGCCGTGGTGGCGGTTCTGGTGCTTGCCTCGATCAATGCGGCGGGCATCCGCAGCACTGCGACGGTGAGCACGGTGATCGTCGTGGTCGTGCTGGCGGGTCTCGCCGTGACGCTGCTCATGATTGCGGCGCAGGCGGTGCCGCAGCAGCTGGCCCCCATCGTGTCGGCGCCGTCGGATGCGGGGCCGTGGGGCATCCTGCAGGCTGCGGCGCTGCTGTTCTTCTGTTTCGCCGGCTATGCGCGCATGGCGACGCTCGGGGGTGAGGTGCGTGATCCGCGACGCACCCTGCCGCGCGCGATCATCGCCGGGCTCGCTGTGGCGCTCGTCATCTATTTCGTTGTGGGCGGCACGCTCATGTCGGTGCTCGGCCCGCAGGGGCTGGCGGGCAGCGTCTCGCCGCTTGCGGATGCCGTGGGTGGCGGATCCGGATGGCAGCTGCTCATCCGGGTGGTCGCCGGCGTGGCCTGCCTGGGGTCGCTTGCGGGCATCCTCGCGGGTCTCAGCCGCACAGCCCTCGCGATGGCCGACGGCGGCGATCTGCCCGGGCCGCTCGCCCGGGTTTCGGAGCGCACACACGCGCCCATCGTCGCGGAGGCGACCCTCGCGGTGATCGCTGTTGCGGGCATCCTGTTTCTCGACCCCGCCCGCCTGGTCGGGTTCTCGTCGTGCGCCGTGCTCGCCTATTACGCGATCGCGCACCTGTCGGCTCTGCGCCAGCCTGCGGGGGAGCGCTGGCTGCCTCGCACGCTGCAGGTGCTGGGGGTCGCCGGATGCCTCCTGCTTGCGTTCTCGCTGCCGCTCACGGCGATCGTGGTGACGGCGGCCGTGCTGGCCCTCGGCTTCGCCCTCAGGGCACTGCGCCAGCGCCGCGCCTCCCGCCGCTAGCCCTCTCCCTCCCGCCGGTAGCCTCCGCTCGCCTCCCCGAGCCCCGCCGGTAGCCCTCCGCGCGCCTCCCCGCTCCCCGCGCCCCCGTCGGTCGCCCTCCGCGCGCCTCTCCCCCGAGCCCCTCCCGCCGGTAGCCTCCGCTCGCCTCCCCTCGCCTTCCCGAGCCGAAATGAAGGAGGTTCTCTGCTTTCAGCGCGGAATCGAGGAGGTCTGGGGCAGCCCGGGTCGACTTCTCCTTCATTCCTGCGCACATCGGCGGCGGCGAGCCAACGCCAGCAGCCAACGCCAGCAGCCAACGCCAGCAGCCAACGCCAGCGGCAACGAGAAAGCCCCGGCCGCCTCGCGAGGAGTCGGCCGGGGCTGTCTTGCACAAACGAGCGTCAGTGCGTGTCTTCTGCTTCGATCTCGGTGCGGTCGCCCGACCACAGCGTGTGGAAGGTGCCTTCGGCATCCACTCGCTTGTAGGTGTGGGCGCCGAAGAAGTCGCGCTGCCCCTGCACGAGGGCTGCGGGCAGGCGGTCGGCGCGCAGGCCGTCGTAGTAGGCGAGCGACGAGGAGAACGCGGGCGAGGGGATGCCGGCCTGCGTCGCTGCGACGACGACGCGGCGCCACGAGTCCTGCGCCTTCGAGACGACGTCGGTGAAGAACGGCGCCGTGACGAGGGCGACGAGGCCCGGGTTCTCGGCGTAGGCCTCCGTGATGCGGTTGAGGAAGCGGGCGCGGATGATGCATCCGGCGCGCCAGATCTTGGCGATCTCGCCCTTCTTGATGTCCCAGCCGTACTGTTCGGCGCCGGCGACGATCTCGTCGAAGCCCTGGCTGTAGGCGATGATCTTGGAGGCGTACAGCGCCTGGCGCACGTCTTCGATGAAGCCGTCGACGTCGTCGACCTGGAACTCGTCGGACGACGGGCCGGGGAGGGCGGATGCCGCGGCGCGCTGGGCCGGCTTCGACGACAGCGAGCGGGCGAAGACGGCTTCGGCGATGCCGGAGACGGGGATGCCCAGGTCGAGTGCGGTCTGCACCGTCCAGGCGCCGGTTCCCTTGGCTGCGGCCTGGTCGAGGATGACGTCGACGAGCGGTGTGCCCGTCTTCGCGTCGACCTGGCGGAGGACCTCTGCCGTGATCTCGATGAGGTAGCTCTCGAGCTCGCCCTTGTTCCACTCGGCGAAGACATCCGCGATCTCGGAGGGGCTCTTGCCTGTGCCGCGGCGGATGAGGTCGTAGGCCTCGGCGATGAGCTGCATGTCGGCGTACTCGATGCCGTTGTGCACCATCTTGACGAAGTGGCCGGCGCCGTCATGGCCGACGTGGGTGACGCAGGGCTCGCCGTCGGCGACCGCGGCGATGGACCTGAGGATGGGGCCGAGGGTGACCCACGACTCGTCGCTGCCGCCGGGCATGATCGACGGGCCGAGCAGCGCGCCCTCCTCGCCACCGGAGATGCCGGCGCCGACGAAGTTGATGCCCGTCTCGCGAACGGCCTTCTCGCGGCGGATGGTGTCGGTGAAGAGCGCGTTGCCGCCGTCGACGATGATGTCGCCCGGCTCGAAGACCTTCACGAGCTCGTCGATGACGGCATCCGTGGGCCCGCCGGCCTTGACCATGATGATGGCCGCGCGCGGCTTCTGCAGTGCGGCGGCGAACTCGGCGTAGTCGTGGGCGGCGACGAAGCCGGCCTCGGGGTGCTCGTCGAGCACCGTCTGGGTCTTCTCCCACGAGCGGTTGTAGATGGCGACCGTGTTGCCTTCGCGGCTGGCGAGGTTGCGGGCCAGGTTGGAGCCCATCACCGCCATCCCGACTACACCGATGTTTGCCTGTGCTGCGCCGGTTTCGGCCACGGTTGTGCTCCTCAGGATTGGGGGTGTTGTTCAGATTCCAGAGTACCGCGCCGACGGGTGCCGGGGCGGCGGGGTCGGCTGCGGGCTACAGCCGCGTTCCGAAGGTGTCGCACCACACGTTCTCGTTGAAGGTGCCCTGGAACGCGGATGCGCCCGTGATCTTCTGCACGGTCGCGTGGATGGCTTCACGGCTGGGCGCGTGCGCGTGGATCATGGTCTTCACCATGGGCACGTCGATGAGGTGGTTCGGCTGGCAGAGCGAGACGAACACGGTGGGCACCTCGGTGACGTACCAGGGGATCTCGGCGGCCATGGGGGTCGACCAGCGGATGCGGATGCTCGCCTCCTGCGCGAAGCCGGAGACGTTCGCGAACACGATGGCCGCGTCGTACTTCTCCGGGTACTGCTCGTTCGCCTCGTCGGCCATGACGGTGTGGAAGTACACGCCCTCTTCGCCTTCGGCCTTTCGCTGCTTGGCGTTCTTGAAGACGTGCACATCGAATCCGGCCTTCTCGAGTTCTTCGCGCGCGATCTCGAGGTAGCCGTTCGGGTCGGTGCCGGTGAAGTCGGACTCACCGCTGATGCCGTACAGCCGGATGCGCTCGAGTGCCTCCTGCAGGCGCTCCTCGGTGATGACGCCGTTGCGGTAGCCGTCGAGCATGTAGTCGAAGTCTTCGTCGGTGTTGCGGAAGAACAGGAACATGTCGCAGCCGGCGGCGATGGCGGCGGGCAGGCGTCGCGGCGCTACCGCGACCTGCTGCGCGGCTTCGTGCCCGAGCTGTTCACGGTGGACCCGGAAGGGACGATGGAACTCGTCGCGGCGCGCATCAGCGCACGGCAGCACGAATACATGCCGCCCGCCCTGCTGCAGTCGCAGTACGACACGCTCGAACAGTTGGCGCCGGATGAGCGGGGCATCATCGTCGACATCGCCGCGCCCATCACCGCAGTAGTAGACCAGGTGCTGGCCGTGGTCGCCCCGCGCGCACTGACCAGTTGAACCGCTGCGCGGTCTGACTTAACCGCTGGTCGAGGTGCCGAGGGACGAGGCGGTCTCGAGACCTGCCCCCGCGATCGCCTCACCGCGAGACGGGGTCGCCTCCTCCGAGCAGCCCGAGTTCGCTGCGGCGCGGGCTGCCCTGCCAGTCGCCGCGCACCAGGCAGGCGAGCGCGCCGGCGGTGACGGCCGTCGTCAGGCAGGTGGCGACATCCTCACCGTTCAGTCGTTCCGCCAGGAATGCGCCCACGAAGGCGTCGCCGGCCCCGACCGTGTCGACGGGGTTCACCGGTACGGCGTCGCGCCGGTGTTCGGCCCCGTCGATGACGGCGACGGCCCCGTGCTCGCCCAGCTTGATCACGGCATGCTTCGCACCGGCCGCGATGAGCCTGTGCGCCAGCTCGAGCGGGTCATCCGCCTCGCCGACCACGATCGCGGCTTCGTCGTCGCCGGCGAACACGATGTCGATGTGGGGGAGCAGCCGCGCATACTCCGCGGCGGCCTCTTCGCGCGTCCAGAGTTTGCTGCGGTAGTTGAGGTCCATCGAGATGGGCACACCGGCTTCGGATGCGGCGGTGACGGCGTCGAAGATCGTCTGCCGCATGGTCTCCGAGAGCGCCGGTGAGATCCCTGTCACGTGCAGCAGGGTCGCGCCGCGCACGAGCGCGAGGTCGATCTCGTCGCTGCGCAGCCGCCCGCCGGCGTTGCCGCGGCGGTAGTAGTAGACCTGCGTGCCCGAACCGGTGCGGTGCTCTTTGATCATGAGCGAGGTGGGTGCCTCCGAGTCGCGCACCGCCTCGACGCGCACGCCCTCCGCGCGCAGTTCGCGCACGATGAGTTCGCCGAGCGGGTCGGCGCCGACCTTGCCGATCCAGGTGACTTCGGTTCCGAGTCGGGCGAGCGCGACGGCGACATTGCTTTCGGCCCCGCCGTGGCTGAGGTCGAGGCTGTGCTCGTGCTGCAGTGGCCCGACGTTCGGGGCTCCGAGGAGGGCCATGGTCTCGCCGATGGTGACGACGCCGCTCATCGTGCCGACCCCGCGATTGCGACGGCTTCCTGCGCGCGCCGTGCCAGAGCATCCAGTGACCCGCCCTTGAGCGCATCGCCGACGAGCGGTCCTCCGAGGCTGACGGCGAGTGCGCCGGCCTTCAGCCACGCGGGGATGTCGGCCAGGCCGACCCCGCCGGAGGGTACGAACTGGATGTCGGGGAACGGCCCGCGCAGGTGCCCGCCGAACTGCGGGCCGACGGTTTCGGCCGGGAACACCTTCACCGCGGTCGCCCCCGCCTCCCACGCGCTGAACAGCTCGCCGGGGGTGAGGCCGCCCGGGAACACGGGGACCCCGGCCGCGACGGCTGCCGCGATGACGTCCTCCCGCACGATGGGGGTGACCAGGTACTGGGCTCCGGCGTCGATGGCGCGCGCCGCCTGGCCGGTGGAGGTCACAGTGCCGATGCCGATCTCGGCCGCGCCGGCGACCCTGGCGAGCAGCGACGGCAGGTGCTCGATCGTGCCGGGGGTGGTCAGCGTCAGTTCGATCGAGCGCACGCCGTTCTCGACGAGAACGTCGACGACGGCGTCGTAGTCGCGGGGCTCGTTCGCGCGCAGCACCGCGATCACGCGGCTCTCGCGCAGCAGCGTCGACGGCGTGGCGCGGGTCGGGCCCGCCGTGGTGGTCGGTGTCTCGGTCATGGTCCTTCTTTCTTCGTTCTTCTACGAGAGTACGGATGCCTCGGCGGTCGAGTCGCGCACGACCAGCCGGGTGGGCACCGTCGCGGTGTGGTGGGGTTTCGGCTCGACGATGGCGGCGGCCGTCAGCGCCCCGAGCGTGCGTGCGGAGCTGTCGACGGTGGTCAGCGACGGCCAGGCGAGGCCCTCGGGAAGCGAGTCGTCGCATCCGATCACGCTCATTCGCGCCGGCACCTCGACGCCGGCGTCGCGCAGCGCCGAGAGCAGCCCGAGCGCGATCTCGTCGTTGAAGGCGATGATCGCGGTCGTGTGCGTCAGGTCGATCGAGGCCAGCGCGCGTCTGCCGCCCACGAAATCGGGTGTCGCGGTTGCGGCGACGGCCAGGGGCATCCGCAGCTCTCTGCAGGCGCGTTCGAGGCTGCGCATCTTCTGCCGGCCCGACCATGACTGCGGCGGCCCGTCGAGGTAGGCGACGGAGCGGTGCCCGAGCGCGTGCAGGTGGCGCACCGCCTCGGCGAATGCGGGTTCGATGTCGAGCGTGATCTGCGCGAGACGCTCGGGGAGTTCGAGCCGGTCGCCCGCGTCGCCGTCGAGCAGGCGGTTGGCGAGCACGACGGGCAGGCGGGCGGCCGCCGCGACGATGTCGGCGTCGGGCAGCCGGCTGGAGGCGAGCACGAGTGCGTCGACCTGGCCGGACATGCGGCGGATGAGCGCACGCTCCTGCTCGCTGCTCTCGTGGCTGTCGCCGACGAGGATGCCGCGGTCGTGGGCGCCGAGCACCGACTCGAGTTCCGCCAGGAAGGAGGTGTAGAAGGGGTTGGTGACGTCGGGCAGGATGACGCCGACGTTGCCGGTGGAGCCGGTCGCGAGGCTGCGGCCGAGCCGGCTGGGGGTGTAGTCGAGCAGGGCTGCCGCGGCGAGCACCCGTTCGCGGGTCCGGTCGACGACGGAGGGGGCGCCGTTGAGGGCGCGGGATGCGGTGGCGACGGAGACGCCGGCGGCGGAGGCGATCTGCCGGATGGTTGTTGCCATCTTGACCTTCCGCGCTGCAGGGCGAATAATGGAGACCGGGAATGAAACCGGTTACATTCATCCTAGCCCCCTACGGAGACAAGAATGAGCGTGCAGAGCTTGGCGCGGCCACCGCAGCCACCCTGCTGTGGTAACGACTCACGCTGGTACCGACTCGGCACTGACCTCATGCATGGCAACCCGCTGGCAGCGGGTGGCGGTGACAAACCCGACAGCGCTAGGCCGTCTCCTTCGGCCCGCCCCTGATGAGGGGGCCTGCGGTGCCGGAGACGGCATCTGCCTCTCCGCCCTCCCAGATGGAGCTCATCTCGAGGAAGGTGCGCTGCATGATCCGCAGCATCGAGGCCTGGGCGTCGTCCGGGTTGCCGCGCTGGATGGCGCTGGCCACGTCGACATGGAACTGCAGCGCCTCGACGTGCGGATGCGTGGGCATGAGGCCGTAATGGGTGCGGCCCACGAGCACCTCTTCGACGAGGGTGTGCAGTTTGCCGAACATCTCGTTGCCCGAGTTGGTGAGCACGAGCCGGTGGAATTCGACATCGAGTTCGAGAAAACGCTCGCGGTCGCCCTCCTGCCCTGCCGCCCACAGTTTGCCGGCGAGGCCCATGAGTTCGCTCGCCCCGGTGAGGGGGGCGCGGATGGCGGCAAGCCGTGCGGCCTCTGGTTCGACCGCGGTGCGCAGTTCGGTGAGCGAGCGCAGCTGCGCGATGCGGCCGGGGGATGCGAGGCGCCAGCGGATCAGCTGCGGGTCGTAGAGATTCCATTCGGACTGGGGGAGCACCTTCACTCCCACCCGGCGCCGCGAGGAGATCATCCCCATGGAGGCGAGCACGCGCAGGGCTTCGCGCACGACGGAGCGCGACACGTCGTAGCGCTGCTCGAGTTCGTCGATGCGCATGATCGACCCCGCAGACAGTTCGCCGGAACACAGCGCCAGACCGAGACGGTCGAGGACATGCGCGTGGAGGCCCATCAGGCGGGAGGAGAGTTCGTCGCCGGCATCGGCGGTCATCTCTTTGGCATCATTGCTCACGGATAAATCATATCGTTTTCGCATACGTGTTGAATAAGTATGACTTTATTTGTTATGTTGCCTCCAATGAGGTGACGTAGCCATCCCTGACTGCGAAACCTTGGTGCGCAGAGGAGCGCATCATCACCAAGACACAGAGGAAGTCGTAATGAAGCGATCTGTAATCCGAATCACCGGGATTGCGACAGCAGCCCTGCTCCTGGGAAGCGGCCTCGCGGCCTGCAGCTCGGGCGACGGAGGTGGCGGGGGCTCTGAGACCCTCCGCGTGACGCTCGTGAACCACGTGTGGACCGACATCATCAAGGAGAAGATCCCGGAGTTCGAGAAGGAATCCGGCATCAAGGTCGAGGTCGCGCAGTTCGGCGAAGACCAGCTCTCCGACCAGTACAACGTGAAGCTCAACGCGGGTAGCGACGAGATCGACGTCATGATGTACCGCCCGCTCCAGGAGGGCAAGCTCTTCGCGAAGAACGGCTACATGGCCGACCTGAGCGACCGCGTCTCCGAGAACGCCGACTGGGACTGGGCCGACTACCAGGAGGGCCCCGTCAACTCGACCACCTACGACGGCAATGTCGTCGGTGTGCCGATCATCACCGAGCAGGAGGTGCTCTACTACCGCAAGGACCTGCTGGAGGCTGCCGGCCTCGAGGTGCCCAAGACGATGGATGACCTCCTCGCGGCGGCAGAGCAGATCAAGAACGAGAACCCGGGTGTTGCCGGCTTCGTCGCCCGCACCGGCAAGTCCGCTGCGGTGACCCAGTTCTCGAGCTTCCTGTTCAGCTACGGCGGTGACTTCATCGACAAGGACGGCAAGGCCAGCGTCAACACCCCTGAGGCCAAGGAAGCGTACGCCACCTACGGCAAGCTGATCCACGACTTCGGACCCGACAATGTCAGCACTGACATGAGCTGGTCTGAGGCGATGGCCATCTTCACGCAGGGTGGCGCGGCGTTCTACACGGAGGCCGACAGCCTCTACAAGAACGCGACCGACCCGGCCAACTCGAAGGTCTCCGACACGGTCGGCTTCGCGCCGATCCCGGCCGGCCCTGACGGTTCGAAGGCGTACAACGTTCCCTCGTGGGCGCTCGGCGTGAACGAGGCATCGGGCAACCAGGACAACGCGTGGAAGTTCATCGAGTGGGCCACCAGCCAGGACATGACGCTCGAGATCCAGAAGGCCGGCGTCCCCGGAGCCCGCACCTCGGTGTGGGATGACCCTGAGGGCATCTCGACCTACCCGGCCGACCTCGCCGAGGCGATCGCCATCAGCACGAAGAACGGTATCGGTCACGACCGCCCGCTCGTCATCAAGGTTCCTGAGGCCCGTGAGATCGTCGGCGAGCCCATCGTCGTCGCCATCACCGGCGGAGATTCGGATGCCGCCGCGGATGCCGCGAACAAGGCATTCCAGGCGCTCCTGGACGACGAGAACAAGTAGTTCAGCACCACACGCAGTAACAGCACCACCCAGCCTGCGACGGCCGGAGCCGACCCCGAGGGGTTGCGCTCCGGCCGCCGCGGGCGCACAGTCTTCGAGACGGGCCAGCCTGTCTCGCCCCAGTACCTGCCCCTCCCCGCACCGGCCTTGCCGCCCGCGGGCCCCCACACTCACAAGGAGGTGAACGATGACTGCGACGACCAGCATCCGCACATCGCCCCAGAAGACGTTCTCTGACTGGGCCAATCGCCACCGCAAGTGGCTGTTCGCCTCGCCGGCGATGATCATCGTCGGCCTGCTCATCGCCATCCCGCTCGTCTGGACGATCTACCTGAGCCTCACCAACTCCGAGGGTTCGGTGCGGTCAGAGCACGACTTCATCGGCTTCGACAACTACGCCGAGGTCTTCGCCGACTTCGACCGCTTCTGGCCAGCAGTCTGGCGCACCTTCCTGTTCACGGGCGGCGTGCTCATCGTCGAGCTCGTGCTGGGCATGGCCATCGCCCTGCTCCTGTGGCGGCCGTTCCGCGGTGAGCGCTGGGTGCGCGTCGCCATCCTGCTTCCCCTCGTGGCGACCCCCGTCGCGGTCGGCATGATGTGGAAGCTCATCTTCGACCCCAACATCGGCTTCGCCAACCAGATGCTCGCGTTCTTCGGCATCCCCGCGCAGCCGTGGCTCTCCGGTGAGCTGACGGCGCTGCCGACGCTCATGTTCGTCGACATCTGGCAGTGGACGCCGATGGTCGTGCTCATCCTCCTGGCCGGCCTCACCTCCCTCTCGGACGAGCCCGACGAGGCGGCCCGCATCGACGGCGCCAACTCGTGGCAGCGCTTCTGGTTCGTGACGCTGCCGCTCATGCGGTCGACCGTCATCGTCGCCATCCTGCTCCGCAGCATCGACGCCCTCAAGACCTTCGACATCCTGTACGCGACGAAGGGCAAGGGCGGCGGCTCGTTCCACGAGGTGGAGACGCTCAACGTCTACGCCTACGGGCTCAGCTTCGACTACAACGACTACGGTGTCGCATCCGCCGTTCTCATCATCTTCTTCCTGCTGATCATCGCGATCATGTGGGCCATCACGTTCAGAAGAAAGGAGAAGGCGTCCAAATGACCACGACACTGTCACCCTCCGCGACCCTTCCCGCCCCGCGTCCGACCCGCCGGCGCAAGCCGCTGCGCTCGCGTGCATACAGCTGGTTCCGCGCGGCCGCGCTCGTCCTGATCGTTCTCGTCTTCATCCTGCCGCTGGCCTGGATGCTGCTGTCGTCGTTCAAGACGAACGTCGACATCTACGATGTCGCCAAGACGCTCGTGTTCACGCCCACCTTCGACAACTTCGCCAATGTGCTGGGCCGCGACAACTACTTCCAGTTCATCTTCAACAGTGCCTGGATCGCGTTCGCCTCGACGGCGCTCTCCCTGCTGGTGGGGGTTCCGGCCGCCTACGTGATGAGCCGCTTCTCGATGGGCAAGTCGGCGGCGGTCGTGCTGCTGGCGCGCATCATCCCGGGCGTCAGCCTGCTCGTGCCGTGGTACTTCATCTTCGCGAATCTGCGCATGGTGGGCGACTACAGCGTGCTGATCCTGTCGCACATGTTCGTGGCGCTGCCGCTCATCGTGTACATCATGATGTCGTTCTTCGACTCGCTTCCGGAGGATCTCGAGGAGTCGGCGCAGGTCGACGGGCTCACGCCCATCGGCGCGTTCCTGCGCATCACGCTGCCGCTGTCGACGCCGGGTATCGCGACGGCGGGCATCCTGTCGATCATCTTCTCGTGGAACAACTTCATGTTCGCGCTCGTTCTCTCGGGTGCCAACACGAAGACGCTCCCGGTGGCGATATTCAACTTCGTGTCGTACGCGAGCATCGACTGGGGCGGCCTCATGGCGGCCGCCGTCGTCGTGACCGTGCCCATCATGGTCATCGCCCTGTTCACGCAGAAGTACATCGTGTCCGGCCTCACCGCCGGCGCGACGAAGGGCTGATCCGCTGTGCTGATCGACCGCGTTGAGACCTTCATGGTCGCGCCCCGCTGGCTGTTCGTTCGCATCGAAACCGATGAGGGCGTCGTCGGCTGGGGTGAGGCCTCTCTTGAGGGCCATTCGGCCACAGTGCGAACGGCCGTCGAGCAGTTCGCCGAGTACCTCGTGGGGCGCGACCCGCTCACGATCGAGGACCAC
The DNA here is from genome assembly GCF_006716125.1 of Homoserinimonas aerilata. Taxonomy (NCBI): domain Bacteria; kingdom Bacillati; phylum Actinomycetota; class Actinomycetes; order Micrococcales; family Microbacteriaceae; genus Homoserinimonas; species Homoserinimonas aerilata. Next base: position 316,940 of record NZ_VFOM01000001.1, read on the forward strand.
TGGCAGGTTCTGAGCAAGTCCGGCTTCTACCGGGGCGGTGCCGTTCTGGCGAGCGCCGTCTCCGGCATCGACCAGGCGCTGTGGGACATCGCCGGTCGCCACCTCGGGGTTCCCGTGCACCAGCTGCTCGGTGGGGCCGTTCGCGATCGCATCCGGGCCTACGGCTGGGTCGGCGGCGACGACCCGTCCGAGATCGCCGACAGCATTCAGGCCCAGCTCGATGTGGGGCTCACCGCTGTCAAGATGAATGCGAGCGGCCGGATGAGCCGCAACGGCTCCGTCGCCGAGCTGGACGCCGTCGTCAAGAGGGTCGCCGCTGCCCGCGATGTTCTCGGCCCTGACCGTGACGTCGCCGTCGACTTCCACGGTCGCTTCACGATCGCGACCGCCCGGCGTATCGCTCCGTTGCTCGAGCCCTTCCACCCCTTCTTCCTGGAGGAGCCGGTCGTGCCCGAGAACTCGCACATGATCGGGGCGCTCGTCGACGCGACCACCACCCCGGTCGCGACAGGCGAGAGGCTGTACAGCCGGCAGGAGTTCCTGCCGGTGCTCGCGGCGGGCATCGCGATCGCCCAGCCCGACCTGTCGCACGCCGGAGGAATCAGCGAGGTGCGGCGCATCGCATCCCTCGCCGAGGCCTACGACGTGCAGCTCGCACCGCACTGCCCGCTCGGCCCGCTCGCGCTGGCCGCCTGCCTGCAGGTGGGTTTCGCGACTCCGAACTATCTCATCCAGGAGCAGAGCATCGGCATCCACTACAACCAGGGCGCTGAGGTTCTCGACTACGTGCTCGACAAGGAGCCGCTGAAGTTTGTCAACGGCTCCATCGAGCGTCTGACGGGGCCGGGTCTCGGAATCGAGATCGACGAGGTCGCCGTACGCGCGGCCGACAAGATCGGGCACGAATGGCGGTCGCCGATCTGGCGGCACGACGACGGCTCCCTGGCTGAATGGTGATGGGTATGGGCGACTCCTCTGGCGACTTCATTGGCGGGCTGCGTGCTGCGCGCCTCCTCGCGATCATCCGCGGCAGCAATGCCGACGACGCCGTGGCGACAGGCCTGGCGCTCATCGATGAGGGCGTGCGCTACATCGAGGTCTCGCTGACGACCCCGGATGCTCTGCGCGTGATCTCCGCGCTGGCGGCAGACGGTCGCGCCCACATCGGCGCCGGAACCGTCCTCACGGAGGGCGACGTGACGGAGTCGGTGGCCGCCGGAGCATCCTTCCTGCTGACGCCCGCGCTCGCCGAGAGCGTGCCCTTCGCGGTCGCCCGGGGCGTGCCCATCATCGCGGGCGTCTTCACGCCCTCCGAGGCGCTCGCCGCCATGCGGCAGGGGGCCACGGCCGTCAAGCTGTTCCCCGCGGCGCAGGGAGGCCCCGGCTATCTGAAGGCGCTGCGCGAGCCGTTCCCGCAGATCCCGTTCCTGCCCGTCGGCGGCGTCGACGCCGCAGCCGCAGAACAGTACCTCGCCGTGGGCGCCTTCGCTGTCGGCGTCGGCGGCCCGCTCATCGGCGACGCCGCATCCGGGGGAGACCTCGATGCGTTGCGCGCCCGGGCCCGCGACTTCGTCAGCCGCATCGCATCCTGAGAACCCCACCCGTCAGCAAAGGAACACACAATGAAGATTGAACGCGCTGAAGTCATCGTCACCAGCCCCGACCGCAACTTCGTCACCCTCAAGCTGACGACGGATGACGGCATCACGGGCCTCGGCGACGCCACCCTGAACGGCCGCGAGATGGCTGTCGTCAGCTACCTCAGCGAGCATGTCGTGCCGCTGCTGCTCGGCCGCGACGCGCACCGCATCGAAGACACCTGGCAGTTCCTGTACCGCAGCGCCTACTGGCGTCGCGGCCCCGTCACCATGGCCGCGATCGCCGCCGTCGACGTCGCCCTGTGGGACATCAAGGCGAAGGCCGCCGGCATGCCGCTCTACCAGCTGCTGGGCGGCGCATCCCGCACCGGCCTGCTCGCCTACGGCCACGCATCCGGCAAGTCCATGCCCGAGCTGTTCGACAGCGTGCGCGACTACCAGGAGCAGGGCTACCAGGCCATCCGCATCCAGACGGGCGTGCCCGGCCTGCGCGCCATCTACGGCATCGCCGCCAACGAGCCGCTGCCGGGCAACGAGGGCAAGCGCTACGACTACGAGCCCGCGCAGCGCGGCGCGTTCCCGGCCGAGGAGGACTGGGACACGCGCGCCTACCTGCGCCACGTGCCCACCGTCTTCGAGGCGGTGCGCAACGAGTTCGGCCCCGAGGTTCCGCTGCTGCACGACGGCCACCACCGGATGACGCCCATTCAGGCCGCCAAGCTGGGTAAGTCGCTCGAACCCTACGACCTGTTCTGGCTGGAGGACTGCACCCCCGCCGAGAACCAGGAGGCGCTGCGGCTCGTGCGCCAGCACACCACAACGCCGCTGGCGATCGGCGAGATCTTCAACACCGTCTACGACTACCAGCAGATCATCCGCGAGCAGCTCATCGACTACGTTCGCAGCGCGGTCACGCACACCGGCGGAATCTCGCACCTCAAGAAGATCCTCGACTTCGCCGGCCAGTACCAGATCAAGTCGGGCATGCACGGGCCGACCGACATCTCGCCCGTCGGAATGGCCGCAGCCATGCACCTCGGCATGGCCATCCACAACTTCGGAATCCAGGAGTACATGAAGCACGGCGAGAAGACGAACGCCGTCTTCGAGCAGTCGTACACCTGGAACAACGGGCTGCTGCACCCCGGCGACAAGCCCGGCATCGGCGTCGAGCTCAACGTCGACGAAGCCGGCAAGTACCCGTACGAGCAGGCCTACCTGCCCTACAACCGGCTCGCCGACGGCACCGTCCACGACTGGTGACCGAGTCAGAGATGGCGGCGGATGCGCCCCTGATCGTGGTTCTCGGAGTCTCCGGCTCCGGCAAGACCACGATCGGGGCGCTCATCGCCGACGAACTCGGAGTGCCCTTCGTCGACGCCGACTCGCTGCACCCTGCCTCGAATGTCGCCAAGATGGCATCCGGAACACCGCTCGACGACGACGACCGCTGGCCGTGGCTTGCCCGCGTGGGCGGCGAGCTCGCGCGTGCGGCGTCAGCGGAAACGGGCCTCGTCATGGCATGCTCGGCGCTGAAACGCGTCTACCGGGATGCGATCAGGGCGGAGGCCCCGGCCCTGCATTTCGTTCACCTCAGCGGTGACCGCGAGGTGCTCTCGCACCGTACGACGGGTCGCAGCGGGCATTTCATGCCGGCGAGCCTGCTCGACTCGCAGTTGGCGACGCTGGAGCAGCTGCAGCCGGACGAGCCCGGCATCGTCGTCGACATCGCACCGCCCGTGGCCGACGTCGTGGCCGACGCGGTGGCCCGCATCCGCCCGTAACGCCGCTGGTCGAGGTGTCGCCGCGAGGCACCTCGCTGGTCGAGGTGTCGCCGTCTACGGCGACAGTCTCGAGACCGAGCCCCGCGCACACCTCACCGCACCCGGTTGCGCAGCTCTCCACCGTCGAGCAGCACCCGCACATTGTGTTCGATGAGCTGTTCCGCACCGAGCGGTCGCCCGCCGGCGGCGTGCGGCGTGATGATGATGTTCGTTTCGTCCCAGAGTGGCGAGTCGGCGGGCAGCGGCTCCTGCGCGGTCACGTCGAGTGCGGCTCCTCCGAGCCGCCCGGCGCGGATGGCGTCGAGTAGTGCTCCTTCGTCGACGGTCGCCCCGCGGCCCACGTTCACGAGCCAGGCGTGCGCGGGCAGCTGCGCGAGCACGGCCGCGTCGACGATGTTCTGCGTCGCATCCGTCGCCGGCAGGATGTTGATCAGAACATCCGTTGTCGGTAGTTCGGATGCCACGTCTTCGGTGGCGATCACACGGTGGCCGTCGGTGGTGCGGGCGCTGGTGGCCACCCCGGTCACGGTCGCACCGAGGGAGACGAGGTGCGGGGTGAGTTCGCGGGCGATCCCGCCGAAGCCCCACACGAGCACTCGCGCGCCGCGCAGTGTGCTGAAGAGGCCGGGGCTCGGTTCGGGCTGCACGCCGCCCACTTCGGCGGCCCAACGGTGGTCGAGCTGCGCGCGGAATGTCACGTGCAGCCGCCGTGCGGCGGCGAGCACGAGGGCGAGGGCGTGTTCGGCGACGGGCCTGTCGTGCAGGCCTGTTCCGGATGCGATGGGCAGCATTGCGTCGAATCCCGCGGCAAGCGCCTGGTCGACTCCGGCGGAGAGGGTCTGCACGAGCCGCAGCCGGGTCAGTCGGGTTGCCGCGTCTTCGAGTACGGCACTCGGGTTGGCCCACGAGACGAGCACGTCGGCGTCGTCGTGTTCTGCGGGGATGAGCTTCACCGGGTCGTACTCGATGTACTCGACGTCGTTGATGGGGCTGAGGCTGAGGGCGACACTGGTGGGGATGAGAACCTTCATGATCCTTACGGTAGACTCTTGTTCTGAACTTCGGCGAGGGATGCTCCTATGGCATCCGTTATCGACGCGGCGAGCAGGCTTCGGGCTTTCCTCACGCTGCAGTTGCTGTTTGAACTGCCGATGCGTTCGAGTTGACAATCATTTGACCGCAGCCGTTGCGCTGCAAAGGGAGACAACACCATGGGTGAGAAGACCAGCCGCGCAGGGCGACCGTCCGTAGCGAGCACCACCGAGCCGTCGAACAACATCGTCGCTGAGGTTCGCGAGAACTTCGGCAAGGGCTTCGCTCGTCGCCTCCGCGCCACGGGCAAGATCCCGGCTGTGCTGTACGGCCACGGCACCGACCCGCAGCACCTTGCGCTGCCGGGCCACGAGACGTCTCTTCTGCTCCGCAAGGCGAACGCCATGCTTGAGCTCGACATCGCCGGCAAGTCGCAGCTCGCTCTTGTCAAGGATGTCCAGAAGGACCCGGTGCGTCAGATCATCGAGCACATCGACCTCGTTGTCATCCGCAAGGGTGAGAAGGTCCAGGTTGACGTTTCTGTTCACGTCACCGGTGAGGCCGCCCCCGGCACCGCGCTCGAGCAGGAGGCGCACTCGCTCCTCGTCGAGGCTCCCGCGATCAGCATCCCCGAGAACCTGTCTGTCAGTGTTGAGGGCCTTGAGGCCATCACTCACCTGTACGCGTCGCAGATCGAGCTGCCCGAGGGTGTCCTTCTCGTCTCTGATCCCGAGACTCTCGTTGTCAGCGTTGTTGTTCCGACGGTCGCTCCTGAGCCTGAGGAGACCGAGGCGCCTGCTGCTGCGGCTGCCCCCGCTGCGGAGGCTGCGGAATAGTCGACTTCCTCTCCCTCTTCTCGAAGAGAGTTCCGCTGGATACCAATCAGTGGCTCGTAGTCGGGCTCGGCAACCCCGGGCCCGACTACGCGAGCAATCGACACAATGTCGGTCAGATGGTTCTGGCCGAGTTGGCGGATCGCGCATCCGCTTCGTTCCGGTCCCACAAGGCGAACGCCATGGTGGCCGAGGGGCGCACCGGCATCGAGGGCCCACGCCTGGTGTTGGCGAAGCCGAACAGTTTCATGAACCTCTCCGGTGGCCCTGTCGCGGGGTTGGTGCGGTTCTTCAAGATCCCTGCCGAGCAACTCATCGTGGTGCACGACGAGCTCGATATCCCCTTCGACTCGGTGCGGTTGAAGCGTGGGGGCGGTCACGGTGGGCACAACGGCCTTCGTGACATCATCTCCGCCATCGGCACCCCCGATTTTCTGCGGGTGAGGGTCGGCATCGGCCGCCCTCCGGGTCGCCAGCCGGCCGCCGATTTCGTCTTGCGCGATTTCGCGTCGGCCGAGCGTGAGGTGCTCCCGAATCTGCTGACGGATGCCGCGGATGCGGTCGAGCTGTTGGCTCGCGAGGGTCTCACTGCCGCGCAGCAGCGCTTCCACGGTCCCGCCTGAGCGAGTAGCTCTGCGGGCTGAGGGGTCGCCGTCTGCGGCGATCGTCTCGAAGCCGCTGCCGCGCAACCCCGCCGAGTAGCTCTGCGGGCTGAGGGGTCGCCGTCTGCGGCGATCGTCTCGAAGCCGCCCGCGATCAACCCCGCGACTGCGCTGTCGGTGGCCGCGTTTAGACTTGCTCGGTGATACTCGAGGGATTGATTCCGGCGCTTTCGCGCGCCCAGACGTTCGAGGATGCACTCCGCTTCGCCTCGCGCGATGCCGACTTCTCGCTTGTGGAGGGGCTCCGGGCTCCGCTGCTTGCGGGGCTGTTGGCCCGTCGCGACGGCCCGGCTTCTCTGTTGGCGGTTGTGGCGACCGGCCGCGAGTCGGAGTCGCTGCGGCAGGCGTTGGCGAGTGTTGCGCCGCGTGCCGAGATCATCGAGTTCCCTGCGTGGGAGACGCTGCCGCATGAGCGGCTGAGCCCGAGCACGGAGACGGTGGGCAAGCGCATCGATGCGCTGCAGCGGGTCGCCGCCTGGTCGAGGCGTGCGGCCACCGAGCCTGATGTGGCACCGCTTGTCGTGGTGGCGAGTGTGCGTGCTGCGCTGCAGCCGGTGGCCGACAATCTGACGAGTTTCGAGGCGATCGAGATCATGGCGGGCGGCCGCGGTTATGACCTCGCGGGGTTGCAGGGCCGGCTCGTCGATCTGGCCTATTCGCGTGTCGACATGGTGACGCGTCGCGGCGAGTTCGCGGTGCGCGGCGGAATTCTGGATGTCTTCCCTCCTGCTGCGGAGCATCCGGTTCGCGTCGAGTTCTTCGGCGATGAGGCGGAGCAGTTGCGGCAGTTCTCGGTGGCCGATCAGCGTTCGCTTGACGCGCCCGTCGCATCCGTGAGCCTGCCGCCGTGCCGGGAGCTGCTGCTGAGTGAGCCGGTGCGGCAGCGTGCCCGCGAGATGCAGCATGAGTTCCCGAGCCTGAGCACGATGCTGGCGAAGATCGCCGATGGCATCCCGGTCGATGGCATGGAGTCGCTCGCGCCGGCGCTCGTCGACCGCCTGGTGCCGTTGACCCACTATCTGCCTGCGGATGCGGCGATCGCCGTGCTGTCGCCGGAGCGTGTGGCGACCCGCGCGGTGTCGCTGATCGAGACGAATCGCGAGTTCCTGTCTGCTGCCTGGAATGCGGCGACGGCCGGCGCGGAGGCCCCCATCGATCTGGATGCGGGTGACTTCCTCAGCCTGCAGGGGCTGCGCGATGCGGCCGGCGCCCGCTCCTGGTGGACCCTCAGCTCGTTCGACAGCGGCGCATCCGAGCCCGTTTCTGTGGAAGATCTTGTCGCCGAGGCTGGCGACTATGTGCGCATCGACGCGGATGCGGTGCCCAGTTTCACCGGTCAGGCCGAGGGGGCGATCGCGCATGTCGGCGAGCTGCTGCGCTCCGGATGGTCGCTTGCAGTTGTCGCGCAGGGTCACGGCCTCGTGGAGAGGGCGGCGGAGGCGCTCGGCGAGCACGGCCTCGCGGCGCGTGTGGTCGAGGAGTTGCCCGCAGATCTCGACAGCGGCGTCGCGTACCTTCTCACCGCATCCGTCGAGCACGGCTTCGAGGTTCCGGATGCTCGGCTGGCGGTGCTCAGTGAGGCCGAGTTCTTCGGCCGCGCGGTCGGCTACGAGTCGCGGCAGGTGAAGAAGTTGGCGACGCGGCGCCGTAATGTGGTCGACCCTCTGCAGTTGAAGGCGGGCGACTTCGTGGTGCATCAGACGCACGGCATCGGCCGTTTTCTGGAGCTGGTCAACCGCGAGGTGTCGAGTGGTGGGCGCAACGCGGTGAAGACGACGCGCGAGTTCCTGCTGATCGAGTACGCGCCGTCGAAGCGCGGCTACCCGGGCGACAAACTGTATGTGCCGACCGACCAGCTCGACCTCGTGTCGCGGTATGTGGGCGGCGAGGCGCCGGCGCTCAGCAAGATGGGCGGCAGCGATTGGTCGGCGGCGAAGGGTCGCGCGCGCAAGGCGGTGCGCGACATCGCGGTGGAGCTGGTGAAGCTGTATTCGGCGCGCATGGCGAGCCGCGGGCACGCCTTCAGCCCTGACAGCCCGTGGCAGCGCGAGTTCGAGGAGGCGTTCCCTTTCGCGGAGACCCCGGATCAGCTCACCACGATCGACGAGGTGAAGGCCGACATGGAGCGTGAGGTCCCCATGGACCGTCTCGTGTCGGGCGATGTCGGCTACGGCAAGACCGAGGTGGCGGTGCGGGCCGCGTTCAAGGCGGTGCAGGATGGCAAGCAGGTGGTCATGCTGGTGCCGACGACGCTCCTGGTGAAGCAGCATCTGGAGACCTTCGCGGAGCGTTTCGCCGGGTTCCCGGTGCACCTGCGCGGGCTGAGTCGCTTCAACACGGAGAAGGAGTCGAAGGAGATCCTTGAGGGCCTCACCGATGGCACCGTCGATGTCGTCATCGGAACTCACCGGCTGCTGTCGAAGAGCGTCTCCTTCAAGGATCTGGGGCTCGTCATCATCGATGAGGAGCAGCGCTTCGGTGTCGAGCACAAGGATGCGCTCAAGAAGTTGAAGACGAATGTCGACATCCTGGCGATGAGTGCGACGCCCATCCCGCGCACACTGGAGATGGCGGTGACGGGCATCCGCGAGATGTCGACGCTGGCGACGCCGCCGGAGGACAGGCATCCGATTCTCACGTTCGTCGGCCCGTACAACGACAGGCAGGTGGCGGCGGCGATCCGGCGTGAGCTGCTGCGCGAGGGCCAGGTGTTCTTCGTGCACAACCGGGTTTCGAGCATCAACCGGGTGGCGGCGCAGCTGGCGGAGCTGGTGCCGGAGGCCCGCATCGCGGTTGCGCACGGGCAGCTGCCCGAGTCTGTGTTGGAGCAGGTGATGGTGGACTTCTGGGAGCGCCGCTTCGATGTGCTCGTGTCGACGACGATCATCGAGACCGGTCTGGATGTGACGAATGCGAACACGCTCATCATCGACCGCGCCGACAAGTACGGCCTCAGCCAGCTGCACCAGTTGCGAGGCCGGGTGGGGCGTGGCCGGGAGCGCGCGTACGCCTACTTCCTGTACGACGGCGAGAAGCCGCTCGGCGAGGTCGCCCATGACCGCTTGGCGACGATCGCGGCGAACAACGAGCTGGGTGCGGGCATGCAGGTCGCGTTGAAGGATCTGGAGATCCGCGGCGCCGGCAACCTGCTGGGCGGCGAACAGTCGGGTCATATCGCGGGGGTGGGTTTCGATCTGTATCTGCGGATGATCGGCGAGGCGGTGTCGACGTTCCGTGGCGAGGACACGTCGGGGCAGGCCGAGCTGCGTCTCGAGCTGCCGGTGGATGCGCGCATTCCTGAGGAGTATGTCGAGAGCGAGCGGCTGCGGTTGGAGGCGTACCAGAAGCTGTCGACCGCGGCGTCGCCTGCTGCCACTCCGGATGCGATCGACAGCGTGCGCGAGGAGTTGGTCGACCGCTACGGCGAGCCTCCTGCGGCGGTCGCGCAGCTCATCGCCGTGTCGCGCCTGAGGAGGCGCGCGCAGGCGGCGGGCCTGAGCGAGGTCGTGGTGATGGGGCCGAACCTGCGCGTGGCCCCGCTGGAGTTGCCGGATTCACGTCAGGTGCGCCTGCAGCGCATGTACCCGGGTGGTCGGTATTTCCCGCAGAACGGCGCCGTGGTTGTGCCTCTGCCGAAGGTCGGCGGCGAGCCGCTCAGTGATGACGGCCTCGTCGAGTGGGTGGCGTCGCTGTTCGACGCCCTGCTGCCTGACCCTGTCGCGCCGGTGGAGGAGACGCCGGCCCCCTGAGGTAGAGGTGGCTCGTGTCGGGGTTCGCTCGCCGGCCATCCCGCGAGTTGCCCACTTTCGCCCCTCCCGGGGCGAAAAAAGGGGCAGAAGTGGGCAACTCAGCGTCGAGGATCGGGGGAGGTGCCGGCAGGCGTTGCCGTGGGCGCCGTCCCGGTGGCTTGTGCGAGGGCCGCCCGTCGCTGCCCCTTCGGCTTGTGCACCTCGTACACGACCACGGGGATGAGCACGAGCGAGCGCAGGTCGATGAGCGCGTGCGCGACGATGGCGAGCAGGATGCTGCCGCTCACGAGGAACAGCGCCATGAGCAGGGCGCCTATCGCGATGGAGCCGACGATGCCGGGCACCCCCTGGTAGAGGTGCAGCAGCCCGAACAGGAGAACGCTGCCGACGACGGCGATGACGGCATTCCCTGACACGGCGTAGACGAGGGTGGGCAGTGCGAGTCGGAACATGAGTTCCTCGACGATGCCCGCGTTGACCGACATCGCTGCGCCCCAGCCGAGTTCCTGTCGGTTGCGCGGCAGCAGTGCGGCGATGTCGCCGATGGACGGCACCTCGTCGCTGTGGCGCGCAGCCCAGATGGCGATCGCCGGGCCGAGCAGCAGGATGGCACCGCCGCCCCAGATGATGGCGGTGGTCACGCCGGCGCCGTCGACCATGAGCTGACGCAGCCACTGCATGGCGGGCAGCCGTTCGATGTCGCCGAGCATGAGCGGCACGTACTGCCAGGCGAGTGCGAGGATCACGAGCGAGGCGCCGCCGAACAGGAGGAACGATTCGCGCAGCCATTTGGCGAAGAACTTCTGCCGGCGGGCCGTGCTGCGGAGGCGCTTGAAGCGCCCGTATTCGCGGCGGTCCTTGCGCAGCGTGCGCAGTATGAGCCCGAGCAGCAGCGCGACGAGCACGACGACCAGCACGGCGGGGGAGAGCGGCTGGCTGGGCGAGAGCATGTTCCATTCTCCCAAGCCGGCGCCGTCGGCTGGGGGTGACAGGATGGTGCCATGAGCGAACAGCCTGACAGCCCTGAACTTGCGCAGCTGCGGTTCGTGACCGATACGCCACTGCGGGGTGAGCATCCGAGGTTCGACGAGTTGGTTGCGGTGCTGGCCCGTCTGCGTGCACCGGGCGGATGCGCGTGGGATGCCGAGCAGACCCATGAGTCGCTGGTGCAGTATCTGGTCGAGGAGACGTATGAGCTGATCGATGCGATCGAGTCGGGTTCGCGCGAGGAGCTCATCGAGGAGCTCGGCGATGTGCTCTACCAGGTGGTGTTCCATGCCGATATCGCGGCGCACACGCCGGGCGAGGAGTTCACGCTCGAGGATGTCGCGGCGCATATGACGCGCAAGATGGTGGGCCGCCATCCGCATGTCTTCGGCGATGAGGAGGCGCGGGCCGCGCTCGGCATCACGTCGGCTGACGACGTGGTGGCCAATTGGGATGAGTTCAAGAGGCTCGAGAAGCCTCACCGCACGAGCGTGCTCGATGGCATCCCGCAGGGGATGCCGGCGCTGGCGCTTGCCGACAAGCTGTTGGGGCGGGCGCAGAAGGTGGGCGTGCTCGACGCGGATGCCGTGGGCGGCGTCCCGTTGGAGACGGAGGAGGAGCTGGGCGGCCTGCTGTTGGCGATCGTCTCTTCGGCGAAGGCGCGCGGTCTCGATTCGGAGCGTGCGCTGCGGTCGACGCTCAGGAGCCTGCAGGGTGAGATCCGGGAGGCTGAGGGCTCGGAGATCTCAGAGGAGTGAGGCGGTGCCCTCCCCGACCCGAACGGAGAGGGCACCCAGCCCGGGCAGCGTTTCGCTGGAAATTTCACAGCGCAACACGAGGCTCCGGACACTGGCCGTCGACTTACCCGATCGGCGGCCATGTTTTTTGAGGTGAGAGGCACCCGTTGCCTCTCGCTGCGCAAAACTGTGGGCCCAGGCCGTCATGCTTGTGATCGGCGGGCGACGTCGTTTGCGTCGTCAATCACAGTACACAATAACACTCGTTAGCACAACAGTCGTTATGTATTGATTGTTCCGGATGCTCCGCGGCCGTTGGCAAGGCTCGCCTCGCTTTATGCGTGCCTATCCTTGGGTGCGCTTCGTCGCCCCGCAGAGTAGCTTCTCCTGTATGACACAGGCATCGTTCGACACATTGCTCGCCGAGCAGATCGGCCACGAGTTCGAGGCGGCCCAGCAGTACATCGCCATCGCCGTCTGGTACGACAATCGCGATCTTCCCCAGTTGGCCAAGCACTTCTATGCGCAGTCTCTCGAGGAGCGCAATCACGCCATGATGCTCGTGCAGTACCGCCTCGACCGCGACCTCGGCGTCGTCATCCCGGGCGTGCCGACTGTGCAGAGCGAGTTCGCCGACGAGCGCGAGCCGATCGTGCTGGCCCTCGCGCAGGAGAAGCGCGTCACGGAGCAGATCGAGGCGCTCTTCGCCGCGGCGCGCTCTGAGACGGATGCTCTGGGTGAGCAGTTCATGTTGTGGTTCCTGAAGGAGCAGGTCGAGGAGGTGGCGTCGATGTCCACTCTGCTGACGATCGTCGAGCGCGCCGAGAACCTGTTCGACGTCGAGAACTATCTCGTGCGCGAGTCGATCGGCGATGGCGGCCATGACGCGAATGCCCCTCAGGCGGCGGGCGGCGCGGTCTAGTTTCGGCGCATCCTGCACCGCGGCATGCGGCGCTGCGTTATGTGGCGGGGAGCTAAGTTCGATTCAGAATAACGATCGTTAGCCGAAAGCTGTATGCTGGCGTCGTGACTCGGCAGCCTGACCTGGAGCGCAAGCCCGCGCTGATCGAGCAGATCCTCGACTATCTGCTTGACAAGCCTTTGTCGAGCCTGTCGTTCCGTACTCTCGCGAAGGCGCTCGAGGTGAGCACGTTCACGCTCGTCTACCATTTCGGCACGCGCGCCGAGCTGGTGAGCGACATCGTTTCGGCGATCTCGATGCGGGCGGAGGATGTCGAGGATGAGCTGATGCAGTCGCCGACGACGATCGACTCCTACCTTCTGGGGCAGATCAAGTCGTGGGAGTGGTCGGTTCAGCCCCGCAACATCCGTCTGCAGTGCCTCGAGTTCGAGGCCGCCCTGCTGGAGGCGCACGACCGTGAGGCTCACGAGTTCACGCGCACGCTGTACACGCGCTGGTATGAGATGGGGTGCGAGGCGCTTGTCGATCTCGGGCTAAGCCAGGAGGAGGCCACGGTGGAGGCGCGTCTCGCCGTCGACACTTTCTTCGGCCTGCAGTATGACCTCGTCGTGAATGAGGATGTCGAGCGTGCGACGGCGGCATTCCACCGCTCGATCGAGGTGCGCCGGGAGCGTCTCGAGCGCCTGCTCGCCCACGCCTGACCTCGAGCAGCCGTGCCGGGCCGGCCGGCCTGCCAGAATAGGGGGATGGCTTCTCCTGTCAATCCTCCCCGCGGTATGCGCGATTTCCTTCCTGCCGACAAGGCTCGCCGTGAGCGGGTGCTGTCGGTCATCCGCGGCGTCTATCGCTCGCATGGTTTCGATGAGATCGAGACGCCCGTCGTGGAGGACAGCTCCCGGCTGCATGCGGGCCTGGGTGGCGACAATGAGAAGCTCGCCTTCGGCATCCTGAAGCGGGGTCTCACGCGTGATGACTTCGCGGCGGCGACGGATGCTCTCGATCTGGCCGATCTGGGGCTGCGATTCGACCTGACGGTGCCGCTTGCGCGTTTCTATGCGACGCACCGCGGTGCGCTGCCGCCCGTGTTCCGTGCCATCCAGATCGCGCCGGTGTGGCGTGCGGAGCGCCCGCAGAAGGGCCGCTTCCGGCAGTTCGTGCAGTGCGACATCGATGTGATCGGTGAGGCGGGCCCGCTCGCCGAGGTCGAGCTGATCACGGCGACGTCGGCGGCGCTGGATGCCCTGGGGCTCGTCGGCTGCACGATCCGTATCAATGACCGCCGCATCCTGGTGGGGCTGCTGAATCACTGGAATGTGCCGACCGAGCTGCACGAGCGCGCGCTCATCACGATCGACAAGCTCGACAAGATCGGTGCCGATGGCGTCGCCGCGGAGCTGGCCGAGTCGGGCATCGCGACCGACGGCCTTGCTGCGGCGCTCGAGGTCGGCGGCTGGGATCTGCTGGCGGATGCCCCCGCCTGGCTCGACACGGACGCCTACCGGGCGCTGCTCGATCTGCGCGCCGCAGTGCCCTCGGCGGAGCTCGTCTTCGACCCGACGCTCGTGCGCGGCATGGGCTACTACACGGGCACCATCTTCGAGGTCGCGCATCCTTCGCTCGGCTATTCGCTGGGCGGCGGCGGCCGCTATGACGGCATGATCGGCCGATTCCTGGGGGCGGATGTCCCGGCCTGCGGTTTCTCGCTCGGCTTCGAGCGGCTCGTCGATCTGGTCGAGCTGGGCGACGACGAGTCGGCGGATGCTGTGGCGCTTCTGCATGATGCGGACGTTCCCGCAGCCAGGCTTGTCGAGCTCAAGTCCGCGCTCGTCGCGCAGGGGCACAGGGTGCGGCTGGAGCGGCGCCCGAAGAACACGAAGGCGACGCTGGAGCGGCTCGCGGCGGACGGCTTCTCGCGTTTCGCGTTCGTCGACGCGGCCACGACGGAGCCGCAGCTGCGCCCCCTCGCGTAACGATCTGCCGCGTGCGGGTAACCCGCTGGTCGACGGGTAGCCCGCTGGTCGAGGTGTCGCCGTCTACGAGTAACTCGCTGGTCGAGGTGTCGCCGTCCACGGCGACAGTCTCGAGACCAGACCGCAGATGCATAACCAATTTATATAACCATGTTATGTTATCTCGGTGAGCAACGACATCCGCGAAACCCTCGGCGAGCTCGTCGGCGCTGCCTACCGCCTGTCCCGTGTGGCAGCCCGCGCGACCGGTGAGACGACATCCGCCCTCGCCTACAGCGCGCTGAGCACGCTCATCGAGAACGGCCCGCTGCGGGTGGGGGAGCTCGCGTCCCTCTGCCGTGTCAGCCAGCCCGGCATGACCAAGGTCGTCACCGCCCTCGAGGAGGGCGCGTGGGTCGAACGCGTCACCGACCCGCTTGATGCCAGGGCATCCGTCATCTCGATCACGGATGCGGGGCGTGTCGCCCGCAGCGAGAGGCTTGCCCGCATCGGCGCCGCGATCGGGCCGTACTTCGAGGGGCTCGATCCGGCCGACCGGGCCGCGCTGGAGCGTGCCGCCCGCATCCTCGCTGAACGCGGCGATTCCGCACGATCGGGCTGACGGCCGCGATCTCCCGCAGCTCCCATTCCTTCAGCCAAAATCTCAAACAGAAAGCCGCCCGCGTGAGCACAGCCGCGTCCCCCTCCATCCTGAAGCAGCCGAAGTCGGTCTGGGCCGTCGCGGTCGCGGCGACGATCGCCTTCATGGGAATCGGGCTCGTCGACCCGATCCTCCCGGCGATCGCCGAGAGCCTGGAGGCGTCACCGACGGAGACGTCTCTGCTGTTCACCAGCTACCTGGTGATCACGGGTGCGGCGATGCTGTTCACGAGCTGGCTGTCGTCGCGCATCGGCGTGCGCACGACCCTTCTGGCGGGCCTCGCGGTGATCGTCGTGTTCGCGGCGCTCGCGGGCCTCGCAGGCGATGTGGGCCAGGTCATCGGCTTCCGCGCCGGCTGGGGGCTCGGCAACGCGCTGTTCATCTCGACGGCGCTCGCCGCGATCGTGGGGGCGGCCAGCGGTGGCAGCTCGGCCGCGATCGTGCTGTACGAGGCCGCGCTGGGCGTGGGGCTCGCGACGGGGCCGCTGCTGGGCGGGCTGCTCGGCTCGATCAGCTGGCGTGGCCCGTTCTTCGGCACCGCGGTGCTCATGGCGGGCGCGTTCGTGGCGATCCTGGTGCTGCTGGAGAAGCCGGCGCAGCGGCCGGTGCATGTTCCGTTCACTGCCGCGTTCCGTGCCCTGCGGGTGCCGCAGATCCTGGTGCTCGGCGCCGTTGCGTTGTTCTACAACGTCGGATTCTTCGTGCTGCTCGCCTACACGCCATTCCCCCTGGGCCTCGACGCGATGGGCATCGGCCTCGTGTTCTTCGGCTGGGGTCTGGCGGTGGCGGTGACGAGTGTGTGGCTGGCGCCGATCCTCACTGCCCGGATGCGCCGCACCAGAATTCTGCTGGGCGCCTTCCTCCTTCTGGCCGCGATTCTGGTGGCGGCCGCGTTCCTCGTGCAGCAGCAGGCCGCACTGATCGCCTGCGTGATCGGCGGCGGGCTCGTGCTGGGCGTGCTCAACACCGTGCTCACGGAGAGCGTCATGGAGGCGAGCGATCTGCCGCGGTCGGTCGCCTCGTCCGCCTATTCGGGCATCCGCTTTCTGGGCGGGGCGTGCGCGCCTCCGATCGCCGCATCGATCGCCGCGGTGTCGACGCCGGGGGCTCCGTTCGTGTTCGGCGCCGCATCCGTCGTCGTGGCGGCCGTGCTGATCGCGGTGTTCGCCCCCGTGGTGGCGCGGATCGACTCGGCGGGCCCGGAGAGCCCGGAGGTGGAGGCGGAGGCGATCACGCTCGGCGAGTGAGTGGGTGAGTAGTATTGGCAGCAGCCACGCCGCCGTGTTGCAGGCAGTGGCCATCCACCCCACAACCATTTCTCGAAGGAGATCTCCCGTGTCGTTGATCGAGGCCGTTGGCGCCCGCGAAATTCTGGACTCCCGGGGCAACCCGACCGTTGAGGTCGAGGTTCTGCTCGAAGATGGCACCGTTTCGCGTGCCGCCGTTCCGTCCGGTGCATCGACGGGTGCATTCGAGGCGTATGAGCTGCGCGATGGCGACAAGGAGCGCTACCTGGGCAAGGGCGTGCTGAAGGCCGTCGACGCTGTTCTCGACGTCATCGGCCCGGAGCTCGAGGGCTTCGACGCGACCGACCAGCGCCTGGTGGATGCTGCGCTCATCGAGCTCGACGGCACCGACAACAAGAAGAAGCTGGGCGCGAACGCGATCCTCGGTGTGAGCCTCGCCGTGGCGAAGGCCGCCGCAGATTCGGCTGACCTGCCGCTGTTCCGCTACCTGGGCGGCCCCAACGCGCACACCCTTCCGGTGCCGATGCTGAACGTCATCAACGGCGGCTCGCACGCAGACAGCAATGTCGACATCCAGGAGTTCATGATCCTGCCCGTCGGCGCCGACACCTTCAGCGAGGGTCTGCGCTGGGGCGTCGAGACCTACCACGCGCTCAAGAGCATCCTGCACGGCAAGGGCCTGAGCACGGGCCTCGGCGACGAGGGCGGCTTCGCGCCGAACCTCGACAGCAACCGCGACGCGCTCGACCTGCTCATCGAGGCCATCACCAAGGCGGGCTTCACGCCCGGCAAGGACATCGCGCTCGGCCTCGATGTCGCCGCGACCGAGTTCTTCGAGAACGGCAAATACAACTTCGAGGGCAAGCAGATCACGGCGGGCGACCTGGGCGCCTACTACGCGGAGCTTGTCGCCGCGTACCCGCTCGTCACCATCGAGGACCCGCTGGCGGAGGACGACTGGGAGGGCTGGGCTCAGCTCACCTCCGAGCTGGGTTCGAAGACGCAGATCGTCGGCGACGACCTGTTCGTCACCAACCCGGCGCGTCTCGCGAAGGGCATCGAGCTCGGCACGGCCAACTCGATCCTCGTCAAGGTGAACCAGATCGGCACGCTCACGGAGACCCTCGACGCCGTGTCGCTGGCGCAGCGGAGCGGCTACACCGCTGTTCTCTCGCACCGTTCGGGCGAGACCGAGGACACGACGATCGCCGATCTCGCCGTCGCGACCGACAGCGGCCAGATCAAGACGGGCGCACCGGCACGTTCGGAGCGGGTCGCCAAGTACAACCAGCTGCTCCGCATCGAGGAGGAGCTGGGCGACGCCGCCGTCTACGCGGGCCGCAGCGCCTTCCCGCGCTTCACGGCGTAGCATCCGGCCAAAGCCGTACCGAAACCCTCGTCGCCTCTGCGCGGCGAGGGTTTCGTCGTATCCGGCGGCGCTTACCCACTGCCCCGGATGCCTGTGAGTTGCCCACTTCGGCCCCTGATTTGGGCGAAAAGAGGGCCGAAGTGGGCAACTCGGCCGCCGGCCACACGACAAGACGCCCGCGCGGTGGTCCGCCACGGCCTTCGCGCATTTCGCTGGCCGTCCGCCCAGCCTGCCGCGGTTAGGCTTTTGGCATGCCCAGATCTCCCCGTGTGAAGCGCGTCCCTGTGACGCTGCCCGCGCAGGGTGCTCCGGCGAACTGGCTGCGCGGCATCCGCTTCTCTGGTTTCACGATGTTGACTCTCGGAATGCTGGTGCTGTTCGTCGTCGTGTTGGCGCCGTCGCTGCGCGTGTATGTGGAGCAGCAGCAGGAGCGCGCCGCGCTGGCGGCCGAGGTGGCGACGCAGCAGGATGAGGTCGACTCGCTCAAGCAGGATGTGGCGCGGTGGGATGACCCCAGCTATGTCGAGGCGCAGGCCCGCGAGCGTCTCTACTATGTGAAGCCGGGCGAGTTCAGCTATCTCGTGATCGATGACGGCGCGACGGCGGCGACGGCGGCGAATGGCGTTCCGATCAGTGACCGGCTGCAGACGACCGAGGTCGACTGGGTGACGACGCTGCTGTCATCCGTGTTGACGGCCGGGTTGACGGATGCCGCCCCCGATGAGATCGTCGCCCCCGAATTTCAGACCGCTCCACAGCAAGGTTCACAATGACGACCCCTCCTTTTGATCCGCCCACGGCTGAGGATGTTCGCATCGTCTCGCTCCAGTTGGGTCGCCCCGCCCGTGACGTGATCGGCATCGCCGCGCGCTGTGTCTGCGGTGCGCCGACCGTCGTGTCGACGAGTCCGCGGCTGGCCGATGGCACGCCGTTCCCCACGCTCTACTACCTGAGCCACCCTGCGGCGACCGCTGCTGTGTCCACGCTGGAGGCGAACGGCGTGATGGTCGAGCTGGCTGCCCTTCTCGAGGGGGAGACGGCGGATGCCTACAGCGCCGCCCATGAGGCATATCTGGCCGACAGGGAGGGCATCGAGCATGTGCCCGAGATCCACGGCGTCTCGGCGGGCGGCATGCCCACGCGCGTCAAGTGCCTGCATGCGCTGGTCGGCCATTCGCTTGCGGCAGGTCCTGGCGTGAATCCGATCGGCGATCTCGCTCTGGAGCGCGCCGCCTGGTCGCCCACAGTGTGTGAGTGCCCCGACTATTCAGATTCGGGCTATTCGGATTCGGGCCATGAAGGTTCGACCGGTGCCGAGGCATCCGGAGACGCGGTCCCGAACGAATGACTCGCGTTCCGCGTGCTGTGACAGCTGCGGCCATCTCGGTGCTGTTCGCCGTGCTGGCCACGCTCCTGGTGGCGTCTCCGGCTGCGGCTGACAGCATCCGCGACCGCGAGTACTGGCTGCAGCAGTACGGTGTGACGGAGGCGTGGGCGAAGAGTCGCGGCGCCGGTGTCACGGTCGCCGTCATCGACACGGGTGTCGACGGTACGCATCCTGATCTGCTCGGCGCTGTCGTCGGGGGCACGGATGTCTCGGGTGTCGGTGCGTCGAATGGCCAGACCCCGGTGGGTGCCTCGAGCAGGGAGCACGGCACGATGGTGGCGTCGCTGCTGGCCGGTCGCGGTCACGGTGAGAATGGCGAGGACGGCGTGATGGGGGTGGCGCCGGAGGCGCGGCTGCTGTCGATCTCTGTCGGCTTCGGTGTGGGCACGATCAGCTCGGATGATCAGATCGCCGAGGCGGTGACCTGGGCGGTCGACAATGGGGCGGATGTGATCAACATGTCGCTCACCCGCAACACGCTCGAGTGGCCCGAGAGTTGGGACGACGCCTTCCTGTACGCCATGCAGAACGATGTGGTGATCGTTGCGGCGGCGGGTAACCGGGGCAGCGGTACAACGCAGGTGGGTGCGCCCGCGACGATGCCCGGCGTGCTCACGGTCGCCGGCGTCGACCGGCAGGGCGGCGCCAGTTTCGACGCGTCCTCGCAGGGCATCACCATCTCGGTGGCCGCTCCCAGCGAGGAGCTTGTGGGGGCGACGCCGTCTGGCGGGTATTCGACCTGGGGCGGCACCAGCGGGGCGACGCCGATCGTCGCCGGCCTGGTCGCACTTGTGCGTTCGGCGTATCCGAATCTGGATGCGGGCAATGTCATCAACCGAATCACGGAGACGGCCACGCAGGTGGGCGCGTCGGCGCAGAGCCCCATCTACGGGCACGGGCGCATCAATGCGGCGCTCGCCGTTTCGGCGTCCGTGCCGGGGGTCGACGATGACCCGGCGAAGCAGTTGAGCGATTGGATCCGCGTGTATCGCAGGGCGGATGCGCCGCCGCTGCCGACCCCGACGCCCGCGCTTCCGACTCCGACGCCCATTGCGGAGCCGGTGACGCAGGTGGCGAGTCCGCTCGGCACGGTGCTGCCGACGGTGTCGGATCTGCGCGAGTTCGGCATCCCTCTTCTCGTCTTCGTGCTGTTCGGCGGCGCAGTGGCCGCTGTGGGGTTTGCCGCGTTACGTCAGTTCGGGAGGAACCGGAGAAGGTACTAACATGAAGGTCGTGCCAAAAATCCTTATCGTCGGCGGCGGCTATGCCGGTTTCTACACTGCTCTGAAGCTCGAGAAGCATCTCAGGCGGGGTGAAGCCGAGGTCACAGTGGTCGACCCTCTGCCTTACATGACGTACCAGCCGTTCCTCCCTGAGGTGGCGGCGGGTTCCGTGGAGCCGCGCCATGCGGTTGTGTCGATCCGCAAGCACCTGAAGTCGACCGAGGTCATCTCGGCTCGCGTGACGGCCATCGATCACGCCACGAAGACGGCGACGATCACGCCGGAGCTGGGCGAGCCGTGGCAGTTCGAGTACGACATCGTCGTGGTCACTGCTGGCGCGATCACCCGCACCTTCCCCATCCCGGGCATCGCCGAGAACGCCTACGGTCTCAAGACCATCGAGGAGGCGACTGCGATCCGCGACCGGGTCACCGCCAACTTCGAGCGTGCCTCCGCGTTGCCGGCCGGCCCGGAGCGCGACCGTCTGCTCACCTTCACGGTTGTCGGTGGCGGCTTCGCCGGCATCGAGGTCTTCGGTGAGTTGCGCAGCCTCGCGAGCTCGCTGCTCAAGCACTACCCGCAGCTCGGCTTCGAGGATGTGCACTTCCACCTCATCGAGGCCATGGGCCGCATCATGCCCGAGGTCTCGCTCAAGACGAGCCAGTGGGTCATCAAGAACCTTGCGCAGCGCGGCGCGCAGATCCACCTCGACACGCAGCTCAGCTCGGCTGTCGATGGCAAGATCGAGACGTCGACCGGCCTCGTCTTCGAGAGCGACACGATCATCTGGACGGCGGGCGTCATGGCGCACCCCGTGCTGCGCAACACCGACCTTCCGATCGAGGAGCGTGGCCGTCTGCGCCTCGGCGCCGACCTGCGGGCCCGCACCGAAGACGGCGATGTCGTCGCGGATGCCTGGGGCGCCGGCGATGTCAGCGCGGTTCCCGATCTGAGCGGCGGCGGCGTGGCAGGCTTCTGCGTGCCGAACGCGCAGCACGCGGTCCGCCAGGGCAAGCTTCTCGCCAAGAACCTGGTCGGCAGCCTCCGCGGTGATGAGCCGAGGGACTACTTCCACAAGAACGCGGGCGCTGTTGCCGGCATCGGTCTCGGCACTGGCGTGTTCCAGGCCGGCCGCATCGCCGTCAAGGGCTTCGTCGCCTGGGGCATGCACCGCGGCTACCACGGTCTCGCGATGCCGATGTGGGAGCGCAAGATCCGCGTCTTCGCGGGCTGGTTCGTGCAGGCCATCACCGGTCGTGACATTGTCGGCATCGAGGCGCGCAACGAGCCGCGCGCGGTGTTCGAGCAGTACGCGGCCCGCCCCAAGACGACGCCGCGCCAGGCTCCGGCGGCTCCGGCTGCTGCGGGTACCGAGGCGAAGTCCGCAGCGAAGGCTGCACCGAAGGCTGCTGCCAAGTCGACGGCTCCGAAGTCGACCGCAGTCAAGACCGGCACTGCCAAGACGGGCGCTGCCAAGTCGACCGCAGCCAAGACGGGCACTGCCAAGGCGCCTGCTGCCAAGACTACGGAGAAGGCCGCTGCTGAGCCTGCTCAGAGCGAGGCGACGACCGCCTCCCAGTAGTCACTGACTGTATTCAGATGCGGGCCCCGGTTTCGACCGGGGCCCGCATCCGTTAGCCGCGCCGTATTCGCGGTCTTCCGAACGGGTGTCGCTTCTGCGTCGATAGAGTTGTCTTTCGCGGTTCCGGATGGCACCGCATCGCCCCTATAGCCCAATTGGCAGAGGCAGACGACTTAAAATCGTCAGAGTCAGGGTTCGAGTCCCTGTAGGGGCACCTTCGTTCTGTGCAACCCGGGGGGCACTCCTCCGCCGGCTGACAGTGAACGGCCTCAGCGCAGTGCCGACTCGACCGGCCGCACGAATCGCAGCCACGCCCAGATGGCGACGCAGGCGGCCGCGAAGCCGATCGCGATGAGCACGGTCGCGGCGAGCGGGAAGTGGGCGCTCGCCCCGCCGAGCAGGATTCCGAAGCCGACGGTCGCACCGACGAGGGCGATGCCGAACCATGCCCACGGTGACCACTCGAGGATGATGCGGCCCGGCAGCGGCCCGAGCGGCAGCATCATGATGAAGGCCGAGCCGATGCCGGCGAGGCAGGCGGTGGCGAGTGTCTCGCTGAGCAGGGACGGCCAGAATCCGAGCACCGGCCCGAGCATCCCGTGCCCGATCCAGGCGGCCACGCCGAGCAGCAGCACGGCGACGGCTTGCAGCAGGTTCACGAGAGCGCGTTTGCGCACGGGGGTGTCGTGGGCGAAGCGCACGCCGATGAGCACGCCTGTCACGATGGGCGGCACGAGGCCGGTCATGCGGGAGAGCAGGCCTGTGACGGCCGCGGCGACGAGCAGGAGGGGAATGAAGCGGAGGCGCCCGTCGACGCCCTGCCATCGGTAGCCGAGCCGCGCGATGAGGGCGACGCCGACGAGGTTGAGCACGGCGAGGGCGACCCCGACGGCGAAGGTGAGGCGCAGGTAGCGGACCTCCCCGCTGATGCCGCCCGAGATGGCGATGAATGCGGTGGCAGCGGCGAGTGGCACGAGGCCGGCGAGCCAGGGGTTGGGGCCGGCTGTGTGTTCCTGCTCCGGTGTCGGCTCGGCGCGGTTGCGGCCGGTGAGTTGGCCGAAGGGCGAGCGGATGCGCCCGCGCAGGCTCGAGGCGAGCAGTCGCAGCGGCAGCCCGATGAGCAGGATCGCTCCGAGCGCGAGCATCGGTGCGCGCGCCCAGTTGCCGCGTTCGATGCTCTCGGCGAGCGTGGGGAGTGCGGCGCCGAAGCCGGTGCTGCTGCCCCAGTTGGTGAGCGCCTCCTCGAGGCTGGGGGCGGTGCCGTCGGCGCGAGGGAACAGGGGCGGTGGGGAGGAGCTCGCGTCGGGCGTGCTGGGTGCGGGCGTCACGGCGTTCTGCGAGGGCGTCGGGGTGGGGGTCGGGGTGGGCGTCGAACTGGGCGCGCCGGCGACGGGCGGCACTGTCGCGGGCGGAACGGCTACAAATGTTCCGACGAAGAAGCGCCGCTGTTCGGAGAATCCGCCGATGTTGCCGGCGACGTCCTGCTGGCGGGCCTGGACCCAGTGGGCGCCGCGGGGGAGGTCCGCGCCGCCGACGCATGCCCAGGCCCCGGCCGAGATGGTGGCCTCGCAGGAGGGCACGGGTGCGTCGTCGATGTACACGCTGACCACGCCGGCCGGTTCCGCGGAACTGCCCGAGAATGTGGTGGGCGACGGCACGAGGCCGTAGTCGCCGGCGGGTACGGTGATCGTCGGCGGGCCTGGCTGCACATTGTCGATCTCGATCTGGCGCCCCGCGGCATCCGAGCGGTCGGCGGCGGCACCGATGGCGGGGTGGTTCTGTGTGGCGCTGACCCGGTAGCTGCGGGATGCGGGCATGCTGCCGTCGGGCATCCGCGGGTCGCACGACCAGTAGCCGCTGGCGATCACCGTGGTGATGCAGCTTGCGGTGCTTCCGCTGAGGGTGACGGTGAGTCGTGCCTGCGGCTGGCCGGTTCCCGACATGACGCTGATGGTGGGGCTGTGCCCGTCGATGCTCGGGGGGCCGAGCACGTGCACGGTGGTCGTGTCGGTGAGGGAGCTGCCGTCGGCGAGGGTTTCGATGGCGGTGATCTGTTGGCCTGCCCCGTTGGGCATCCCGGCCAGGTCGCAGGACCAGGCGTAGACCGGGCTCGGACTCGGGCTCGGCGACGGAGACGGGGAGGGGCTCGGCATTTCGTTCGCCTTCACCTCGCAGGTGGCGTCGCCGAGGCTCACCCGAATGGTGCTGCCCTTCTCGCTCGCGGAGCCGGACACGGTGACGGTGTTGCGCCCGATGAAGGTGCCGTCGGCGGGCGAGGTGATGAGTTCCGCTGTGTTCGATGGTGTGAGGGCGGGCGGGGCCACGGCAGGCGGGGCGAAGGATGGCGGTGGGGTGGCGCTGGGGGACTGCAGCTCGTCGTCGGGCGCGATGACGGCGATCGATGCGGATGCCGCGGCGGGTGTCGTGGGGGAGGCCAGCGCGAGCACCATGAGGGCAGCCGCCACGCCGAGTACGCCCGCCCACTGGGTGCGCCCGGTCGCGCTGTCACGCCGCCTGCCCTGGCGGGCAGGGGGCTGTTGCGCGGGGGCAGGGGGCACAGTCACTCTTCTCGGGCCAGCCGTGCGGTGCGGTTCGGCGGGGACGGGTGGACAGCTTGGTCTGCTGTCAATATACGTCACGCTGCTGGGAAGGCGATGGACGTGACGGGGTGTCGGCGTACCTCTTGACATCCTGCTCGCCGCGGTGGATCGTTAGTCAATCGTCTGGGACGGATGACCCACTTCTGGCTTCCGGCGGTTCTCCCGCGACGAGGCGGGGCGAGGCGAAGGGGCTTCTCTGTGGCGCGATTCTCGGTTGACGAGCGGCGTGAGGCGCTCGTGCTCGCCGCCCTGCGCGTCATCGATCGCGGCGGCGTGAGCGGGGCCACGACGCGTGCGATCGTGAGCGAGGCGGGCATGGCCCTGGCCAGCTTCCACTACGCCTTCCGTTCGCGCGACGAGCTCATCAGCGCCGTCATCGCGCATGTCATCGCCGAAGAGGACGAGCACGCCTTCGCCGCCATGCGGGAGGCGCCGGCCGAGGGCGACGCGACCCCGGGTATCCGCGATCTGGTCCGTGCCGGACTCGAGGGGTATTTCTCGCACCTGAGTGCCCGGCCCGGCCATGAGCAGGCCGTCTTCGAGCTCTTCCACTACGCGCTGCGTACGCCCGGCATGGAGAGACTCGCGGCGAGCCAATACGAGAGCTACCGCGCCTTCGCCGGACGGCTCCTGGCTCTCGCCGCCGAGCGCGCTGCCGTGCGGTGGGCCCTGCCACTCGACGAGCTCGCCCGGCTCGCGGTCGCCTTCGTCGATGGCTTCAGCCTGTCGTGGCTCGCCGATCGCGATGCTGAAGCCGCGTCCCGCATGATCGACGCCGCAGCCGACATGATCGCCGCTTTCGCCCATCCGCTCGATCCCGCAGGATTACCTGCCGGGGCGCCGGCATCCGCATCCCAGGAGAGGTTCCCGCCGCATGACATCGTCGATCGATAGAGCAGACCCGGATGGTATCGAAGCCGCAGGCGACGCGACGGAGGGGCTCGCGACTCCGTCTCCCTTCGCCGAGCCGACGAAGGCGGTGACGGGGGCATGGATCGCGCTGTTCGCGACCGCCTGGCTGGGCGTGTGGATGGCGCAGTTGACGCCGATCCAGTTGCTGCTGCCCGTGCAGATCGAGGCGCAGCTGGGGGCGAGCAGCTGGATCGACAATGTTGTCGCGTTCGGGATCGTCTCCGGCATCGCCGGTCTCTGCGCTGTTGTCGCGTATCCGGTGACGGGGGCGCTCTCCGATCGCACCGTGTCGCGCTTCGGGCGGCGGCGGCCCTGGGTCGCGGCGGGGGCGCTCCTCTTCTCGGGGTCGCTTCTGCTGCTCGGTGCGCAGGAGTCGATGATCGGCATCGGGGTGTTCTGGTCGCTCGCCCTGGTCGGCTTCTGCATGCTGACGGCTGCCCTGACAGCCACCATCTCCGACCAGGTTCCGGTCGGCCAGCGTGGTTTCGTCTCGGGCTGGATCTCGGCGCCGCAGGCGGTCGGCACGATCCTGGGCCTCATCCTCGTGACGGAGCTCTTCGTGGGCCAGTTCGTCGGTTACGCCGTCATGTCGGCACTGCTCGTGCTGCTCGTGCTGCCGTTCCTGCTGCGTGTGGGCGACGAGGTGCTGCCGGCGGCCGACCGTCCGCCGCTGACCCTGCGCGGCCTCGTGCAGGGCTTCTGGATCAGCCCGACCCTCTTTCCCGATTTCGGCTGGACCCTCCTCAGCCGGGTGCTCATCAATGTGGGCAACGCGCTGGGCACCTCCATGCTGCTGTACTTCCTGGCCTTCGGGCTCGGTCTGGGCATCGTCGAGGCGGAGGGCAGCCTCATCGTGCTCACGCTCGTCTACATGGTGTTCGTGATCGTCGCCTCGCTCGTGTTCGGGCGGCTCAGTGACCGGGTGGGGCGGCGCCGGCTGTTCGTCTTCATCGCGGGGGCGCTGCAGGCGATCGCAGCACTCATGCTCGCGCTCATCCCGGAACTGTCCGTGGCGATGGTCGCGGCCGCGATTCTGGGCCTCGGCTACGGCACGTTCCTGTCGGTTGATCAGGCGCTCGCCACGCAGGTGCTTCCGGATGCCCAGAGCCGCGGTAAGGACTTGGGCATCATGAACATTGCCTGGGCTGTTCCGCAGGCGATCTCTCCTCTTCTGGGCGCGTGGGTTGTGGCGTGGCTGGCCGGGTTTCAGGGTCTCTTCCTGCTGGCGGCGGCCGCGGGGCTGCTGGGGGCGCTCGCTGTTCTGTTCGTGAAAGGGGTTCGTTGATGTCGATTGTGCTGCCAGCGCCGGGTGTTGTGACGGCCAGACCGGGAGGCCCCGAGTACTGGGAGTCACTCACGGAGGCGACGCGTGCGCTGGAGACGCCGCTCGGCGCGATCTCCCTGCAGGCGCTCGCCTTCAACGCGGACTCGATGGCGCAACGGGCGGCCGGAACACGCATCCGGGTCGCCAGTAAGTCGATCCGGGTGCGTTCGGTGATCGACGCGGTGCTTGCCCGCCCCGGTTTCGGGGGTGTGCTCGCCTATACGCTGCCGGAGGCGCTGTGGCTGGCCGAGTCCGTGAATGACGTCGTTGTCGGTTATCCGAGTGTCGACCGGGATGCGCTGCGAGCCCTCGCCACGAGCGCCGAACTCGCCTCACGGGTGACGATCATGGTCGACTCGATCGAACACCTCGACCTTGTCGACGCCGTGCTGCCGCCGTCCCGCCGGGAGACGGTGCGGGTGTGCCTCGAACTCGACGCCTCCTGGAATTCGCGGCTGCTCGGCCACATCGGCACGTGGCGCTCACCCGTGCACTCTGTTGATGACGCCCGGGCGCTCGCCGAGACGATTGCGGCCAGGCCGGGCTTTGCGCTCGTCGGGATGATGGCCTACGAGGGGCAGATCGCTGGTCTCGTCAACGCGCCTGCGAATGCCCTGCGCGGTATTGCGGTGCGCTGGATCCAGGGCCGCTCAGCCGCTGAACTGGCGGAGCGCCGTGCACGCGCCGTGCAGGCGGTGCGACAGGTCGCTGAGCTGGAGTTCGTGAACGGCGGCGGCACCGGCTCGCTCGAGTCGACATCGGCTGAGTCGAGCGTCACTGAGATAGCGGCCGGTAGCGGGCTGTTCGGCCCGCACCTCTTCGACCACTATCGGCACTTCAGCCCGGCGCCGGCGGCCGCGTTCGCCCTCTCTGTCGTGCGCAGACCGGATGCCGGCAAGGCGACCCTGCTGGGTGGCGGCTGGGTCGCATCCGGCCCCGCGGCATCCGATCGTCTGCCCCTGCCGGTGTGGCCCGAGGGGCTGCGGATGATTCCGCGCGAGATGGCAGGAGAGGTCCAGACACCGCTCACGGGCGCGGCGGCGGCCCGGCTGCGCACGGGTGACCGGGTGTGGCTGAGGCACACGAAGGCGGGTGAGCTGAGCGAGCACCTGAACGGTTTCGCGATTGTCGACGGCCGCGCGGTGGTGGGGGAGGCCCCGACCTATCGGGGCGAGGGGAAGGCTTTCCTGTGACGCAGCGACAGGATGATGCGGTGCAGGGCGATCGGTCGCGTACTGGGGGTCTCACCCCGGGCAGGCCGTGGGCCAACTGGAGCCGTGCCGTGTCGGTGCGCCCGCAGTTCACCGGGAGCCCGCGCAGTGTCGACGAGGTCGTCTCCGCTGTCGCCTTTGCGCGCGAGCGGGGGCTGCCCGTGAAGGCGATCGGCGCGGGGCACAGTTTCACGGCGATCGCGGTGGCTCCGGGCGTGCAGCTCGAGCTCTCCGCGCTGTCGGGGATCATCGAGGCCGATGCGAGCACCGGGAGGGTACGTCTGGGGGCCGGTACCCACCTGCACGAGCTGCCGGCACTGCTGCGGCCCCTCGGCCTGGCGCTCGAGAACATGGGAGACATCGACCGGCAGACGATCGCCGGCGCGACCTCCACGGGCACCCACGGAACGGGGGCCACGTTCGGCGGGCTCGCCACCCAGATCGTCGCCCTCACGCTCGTCACGGCCGACGGCTCGGTGCTCACCGTCAGCGAGTACGAGAACGCCGAGCTGCTGCCGGCCGCCCGGCTCGGGCTGGGCGCGCTGGGCGTCATCGTCGATGTGACGATCCAGTGCGTTCCCGCCTTCCTGTTGCAGGCGGTGGAGAAGCCGGAACCGTTCGACGCCGTCGTCGACACCTTCGAGCAGCGCGCGAGTGCGGTCGACCATTTCGAGTTCTACTGGTTTCCGCACACGACGACGGCGCTCACGAAGACGAACACGAGACTGCCATCGGATGCCTCGCCAAAGCCGCTGGGTCGCATCCGTCGCTGGGTCGATGATTCTGTGATGGCGAACGGTGTCTTCGCGCTCACCTGCGGCCTCGGACGCATGGCACCCGCCGCGGTGCCCGGCATCAACAGCGTTGCCGCTCGCCTCACGGGCGACAGGAGTTTCACCGACTGGTCGCCGGATGTCTTCGTGACCGAGCGCTCGGTGCGGTTCCGCGAGATGGAGTACGCGCTGCCGAGGGCCGCCGTGCCCGAGGCGCTGCGGCAGATCCGTGCGCTCATCCGCACGCGCGGGTGGAGGATTTCCTTCCCCATCGAGGTGCGGGTTGCGGCGGCCGACGAGAACTGGCTGTCGACGGCGTACGGGCGGGAGAGCGGCTACATCGCCGTGCACAGGTATTTCCGTGAGGATCACAGCGAGTACTTCCGCGCGGTCGAGCAGATCATGCGCGCCCACGACGGGCGGCCGCACTGGGGCAAGCTGCATTACCGGGATGCTCCGGAGTTGTCTGCCCTGTACCCGCGTTTCGCAGATTTCACGGCCGTGCGGGACAGGCTCGACCCCGAGCGGGTCTTCGGCAACCCCTATCTCGGCCGCGTCCTCGGCCCCTGAATCGCTGCCCGCGGGGCCACTTGCTGGTTGAGGAGGCGCGCCAGCGCCGTCTCGAAACCCAACCCGCGTGCAACCCCACTCACCCTTATGGCGTGCGCCGCCGCAGTGTCGCCGCCCCGAGCGCGATGGCGCCGACGCAGAACGCGCCGATGATGAGCAGTTTCATGCCGATGTATTCGGCGTCGTGGTCGTCGCGCGCGACGGCGTTGAGCGCGTCGATCGCGTGTGAGAGCGGAAGCCAGTCGCTTATGGCGTGCAGCACGTCGGGCATCTGGTCGCGCGGCAGCAGCACCCCTCCGAGCAGGATCTGCGGAAACACGAATGCCGGCATGAACTGCACGACCTGGAATTCGGTGCGGGCGAATGCGCTCGCCAGAAGGCCGAGGGTCGTTCCCAGGATGGCGTCGACGACGGCGATGGCCAGAAGCATCCAGAGCGATCCTTCTATCTGCAGCCCGCACACCCAGACGGCGAAGGAGACTGTGACGGCGGCCTGCACGACGGCGACGAGGCTGAAGGCGATCGCGTAGCCGAGGATGAAGTCGAGTTTGCCCATGGGCAGGGTCAGCAGGCGTTCGAGCGTGCCGGAGCGGCGTTCGCGCAGCGTGGTGATGCTGGTGATCACGAACATGAGGATGAAGGGGAACAGCGCGATGAGTGCCGGCCCGATCGTGTCGAACACGGGGGTGTCGTCGAAGACCCAGGCGAGCAGCCCGATGAGCACGCTCGGCATGAGCATCAGCAGCATGATGCTGCGCGGGTCGTGTCGAAGCTGTGCGAGCACGCGGCCTGTGGTGGCGAGGGTCAGCCGGATGCTCATGGCGCCTCCTTCGCGCGATGCTGCGGATGCCCATGGCTGGCATGGCCGGGCGCTTGCTGCTCGTCCGCCGCGGCGATGAGCTTGAGGAAGGCCTCCTCGGCGTCTTCTGCCCCTGTGGCCGCGAGCAGCCCGTCGGGGGTGTCGTCGGTGAGCACTTCTCCTTCGCGCAGCAGCAGGAGGCGGTCGCAGCGGGTGGCCTCGTCCATGACGTGGCTGGAGACGAGCACGGTGACGCCGTCGCGGGCGAGGGTGTGGAACAGGCCCCACAGTTGCACGCGGAGCACGGGGTCGAGGCCGACGGTGGGTTCGTCGAGCACGAGCAGTTCTGGTGCGCCGAGGAGGGCGGCGGCGAGTGAGACGCGGCTGCGTTGGCCGCCGGAGAGTGATCCGGTGAGCTGTCTGGCCTGGGGGCGCAGTTCGACGGCGTCGAGCACCCTGTCGACGTCGCCGCGCGGTGCTCCGACGACGGACGCGAAGTAGGCGAGGTTCTGGCGCACGGTGATGTCGTCGTATTGGCTGGGTGATTGGGTGACGTAGCCGACGCGGCGGCGCAGAGCGGCACTGCCGGCGGGCAGACCGAGAACGTCGATGGTTCCGGTCACGCCGAGCTGTACACCCATGATGCTGCGCATGAGGGTGGTCTTGCCGCTGCCGCTGGGCCCGAGCAGGCCGACGAGCCGCCCGCGCGGCACGAGCACGTCGACGCCGTGCAGCACCTCGGAGTGGCCGCGTTTCACACGGAGGCCGCGGATGTCGATGGTCGCCGTCTCCGCGGTGCCCGGTGACGTGTTCGTCATGTGATGAAGTATTCGCCTTTCGGGGTGATTGCGCACTATCGCTCTCGGCTTTCGCACGGCCACCCCGCATCCGATTCCCATCGACTCCTCAGCAGCCTTGGCTATAGTTGTTCCCGGTGCAGCAGCACTGTCCGCGCCTCACCCGGTCAAGCGACGCGGCGCGGGGGAGCACAGCACATGAGGAGCAACAGATGGAATTCCTGATCGTCATCGGCATCATCGTCCTGCTGGCCGTGATCGTCGGTATCTACCTGTGGTCCACCTACAACGGTCTTGTGACGCTGAATGTGCGCGTCGACGAGGCGTGGAGCGACATCACGGTGCAGCTCAAGCGGCGTGCCGACCTCATCCCGAACCTCATCGAGACGGTGAAGGGCTATGCGGCCCATGAGAAGGGCGTGTTCGAGGCGGTCACGAAGGCGCGCGCAGAGTCGCTCAGCGCGGGCAGCCCGGCCGAGGCGGCTGTCGCCGAGAACCACATGCAGTCGGCGCTCAAGAGCATCTTCGCGGTCGCCGAGGCGTACCCGCAGCTTCAGGCGAGCCAGAACTACCTGCAGTTGCAGGGCGAGCTTGTCGACACCGAAGACAAGATCCAGGCCAGCCGTCGCTTCTACAACGGTGGCGTGCGCGAGCTGAACACGAAGATCAAGATCTTCCCGAACACGCTCTTCGTGCGCGGGCTCGGCTTCAGTGAGCGCGAGTTCTTCGAGGTCTCCGACTCGGCGGCCATCGCCGAGCCGCCGCGCGTCCAGTTCTGATCTCGCAGCAGTAGCGGGGTCACATGTACAGGGCGATAGCGAAGAACAAACGAAACACAGTCTTCATCATCCTGCTGTTCCTGATCATCATCGCGGGTCTCGGCTTCGTGGCGAGCTACATCTGGGGCGGCGGCAGCTGGGGCATCTTCATCGGCACGATAGTGGGCTCGCTCATCTACGTGGCGATCCAGTACTTCGCTGCGAGCAGCCAGGCGGTCGCACTCGCCGGCGGGCGGCAGATCACGAAGGCGGATGACCCGAGGCTGTACCGCACGGTCGAGAATCTGGCGATCACGAACGGCATGCCGATGCCGAAGGTGTACATCATCGACGACCCCGCGCCGAACGCCTTCGCGACGGGCCGCGACCCCGACCATGCGATCGTGGCGGCGACGACGGGCCTGCTCGCGATCATGGACAACGCCGAACTTGAGGGCGTGATGGCGCACGAGTTGGGTCACGTCAAGAACTACGACATCCGCGTCTCGACGATCGTGTTCGGCCTGGTCGTCGCGATCGGCTTCATCGCTGACATCCTGCTGCGTATGTCGTTCTTCGGCGGCGGCAACCGCAACAACAACAACGGCGGCAACCCGATCATGCTCATCCTGGGGCTCGCGGCGATGATCATCGCGCCGCTCGCGGCCTCGCTCGTGCAGGCCGCGGTGTCGCGTGAGCGCGAATATCTGGCGGATGCGACGGGTGCGATGACGACGCGGCACCCGGATGCGCTCGCGAGCGCCCTGCAGAAGCTGGGCGAGTACGGCCGCCCCATGAAGCGACAGAACACGTCGATGGCGCACCTGTGGATCAGTAACCCGGCCAAGCCGAGCGCCATGAGCCGCCTCTTCTCGACGCATCCGCCGCTGGAGGAGCGCATCGCCCGCCTCGGCAGGATCGGCACGAGCTTCTAGCGGTTTCGCTTCTGGCTGAAGCCTCGTGGCTGGGAGCCCGCTGAGTGATTCCTCCGCAGCACGCGGCTAGCGTGGTGTGTGCATGCGCTGCGGCACACCGCCGCGACGCGGAGGGAGAGAATCACGATGAAGGCATCGAAGAAACTGTCCGACAGCCTGCAGGCCGTGCTGGTCGATCTGATCGAGCTGGGCATCCAGGGCAAGCAGGCGCACTGGAATGTGGTCGGCAAGAACTTCAGGGACATGCATCTGCAGCTCGACGAGATCATCGCGGTCGCCCGCAGCTCGTCCGACACGGTGGCCGAGCGGATGCGCGCCCTCCACGCCCTGCCGGATGGCCGTTCTGAGACGGTCACCAAGACGACGACGCTGCCGAAGTTCCCGGATGACCAGGTCGACACCTCGACGGTGACGAACCTGGTGACGGAGCGGCTGGAGGCTGCTGCTGCGACCTGCCGTCGCGTGCATGACGATGTCGATGAGGCCGACCCGACGAGTGCGGACATCCTTCATGCGATCATCGAGCAGCTCGAGCAGTACGCCTGGATGGTCAGCGCGGAGAACCAGAAGCCGCGCAAGCGCACCCCCTGACGCCACCCGCTGGTTGAGGAGCGAGGAACGAGCGTCTCGAAACCCGGTGGGTTGAGGGGCACGAAGTGCCGTCTCGAAACCTGCTGCGATCGGCCTGGGTTTCGAGACGACCTCGTTCCTCGGTCCCTCAACCCGCGGGTGATTTCGCTGGTTGAGGAGCGAGGAACGAGCGTCTCGAAACCTCGTCCGCGAGTAACCTCACCCCGTCGGCGTCGGCGTCGGCGTCGGCGTCTGCGCCTGCAGCCCCAGCTCTGACGCGACGGCCTCGGCGAGCGTGCCGCGCCGCATGACTTCGACACGTTCGAGCCCCTGCCACTGGGCGGTGCGTTCGAGCAGTGGTGCGAGCCGGGCGGCGGCCTCTTCTGGCGCTCCCGGTTCGGCCCAGGCTGATTGCACGCGCAGTACGCGGTTCTGTCGGTCGCTTTTGAGGTCCACTCTTCCGACGATGTCGTCGTCGATGAGCAGAGGAAGGCTGTAGTAGCCGTACACCCGCTGGGGTGCCGGCGTGTAGATCTCGATCCTGTAGTGGAAGTCGAAGAGGCGTTCTGCTCGTGCCCGTTCCCAGACGACGGGGTCGAAGGGGGACAGCAGCGCCGTCGTCTCGATGCGGCGGGGCAGGCGGGCGTCGCGGTGCATCCAGGCGGGAACGGCCCGGTTGCCGCGCTGCCAGCTTTCGACGGTGACGGGCACGAGCACGCCTTCGTCGACGAGGCTGCGGATGGCGGGCAGGGCGTCGTTCGCCTTGAGGCGGTAGTAGTCGGCGAGGTCGCTCGCGGTTCCGACCCCGTGGGCGCGGGCGGATTGTTCGATGAGTTGCCGGTGCGCTTCTGCTTCTGTCACCTCGCGACGGAGGATGTCGGGTGCGAGTATCTGCTCGGGCAGGGCGTAGCTGCGTTCGAAGCGTGTGCGCCCTGCTGTGACGAGTTCGCCCCAGCGGAACATGGTCTCGAGGCCGCGTTTGACGTCGGACCATCCCCACCATGGCCCGCTGCGCTTGTTGGCGTCGTGTTCTATGGCACTGGCGGGCAGGGGGCCCTTGTCGGCGAGTTCGGCGCGAAGCCACTCCATCATGGGGCCGTTCGTGTGCGCCCAGTGGTCGTCTCGTCGCATGGCGTCGTCGCGGTAGCGCTGCATGCGCCAGCGCATGAGCGGCCAGCTCTCGATCGGGATGACAGCGGCCTCGTGCGCCCAGTATTCGATGTGGTCGCTGCGTCGGCTGAAGGTGAGCCGGTCGAGTTGGGTCTTGTCGTAGGGTCCGAGCCTGGCGAAGGCGGGCAGGTAGTGGCTGCGTTCGAAGACGTTGACGGAGTCGAGTTGCAGTAGGCCGAGTCGCCCGATGAGTGAGCGCAGCTGCCTGCTTCCGACAGAGGCGGGAGCGGGTCTGTCGAAGCCCTGCGCGGCAAGTGCGATGCGTCTGGCCTGCGCGCTGCTCAGGGTGCGGACGGGGTGGTGCCCGGGGGCGGAGGGGGTCGTTGCCACTGTTCGAGACTACTGAGCGCCGCCGACATCCGTGCCCCCGGCATCCGCATCGATACGGGCGCATCGAGTTCACCTTCCGTTCACCGGGGTGCCGCCACCAGTACAGAGGCGAGTTCTAGCCTCGGCGGAGGCCCACCCGGTTACCCACTGTTCGCACACAGCGCGAGCGGCCGGCGACGCCCATAGAGGAGTCCTGTGAACACGTCACGCACATTCAAGAAGGGTCTTGCGACTGTCGCCCTGATCTCGGCGGCCGCCATCACGCTCAGCGGTTGCGCAAGCACTGAGGCGAACGCCTCGGATGCTGCCGCCGCCACCAGCGCGGCTGACCTCGGGGGCCTCGACGCCCTCATCGAGGCGGCGAAGGCGGAGGGTGAGCTCAACGTCATCGCGCTTCCCGAGAACTGGGCCAACTACGGCAAGATCATTGCCGCGTTCGAGAAGAAGTACGGCATCACCGTGAACTCGGCCGACCCGGATGTCTCGAGCGCCGAGGAGATCCAGGCCGCCGAGAACCTCAAGGGCCAGGACACTGCCCCTGACGTGTTCGACCTCGGCAGCGCTGTCGCCCTCGACAGCCTCGACCACTTCGCGCCGTACCAGGTCGAGACGTGGGATGACATCCCGGCCGATTACAAGGAGTCGACGGGTCTCTGGGTCTACGACTACACGGGCCTCATGTCGATCGGCTATGACGCGGGTGCCGTCTCGGCTCCGACGAGCATCGATGACCTGCTGGGCGCCGAGTACAAGGGCAAGGTCGCGATCAACGGCGACCCCACCCAGGCTGGTGCAGCTGCGGCGGCCGTCAACCTGGTCGCGCTGCAGAACGGCGGCTCGGCGGATGACATCCAGTCCGGCATCGATTTCTTCGCCGAGCTGAACGCGGCCGGCAACTTCCTGCCGCTCGACCCGACCCCGGCGACGATCGCCTCCGGCGAGACGCCTGTCGTCTTCGACTGGAGCTACAACAACCTCGCCGAGGCGGAGGCCAACAAGGGCCAGCGCGACTGGAAGGTCACCGTGCTCCCCGGCGTCGCCGTCGGCAGCTACTACAACCAGGCCATCAACAAGGATGCCCCGCACCCGGCGGCCGCCCGCCTGTGGCAGGAGTTCATCTTCTCGGATGAGGCGCAGAACCTGTACCTCGCCGCCGGCGCCTACCCGGTCCGCCTTGCGGCCATGGTCGAGGTCGGAACCGTCGATGAGAAGGCGCTGAAGGCTGTCGGTGAGGCTCCTGCCGACATGGTGCAGTTCACGGGCGCGCAGACGGAGGCGGCTTCGGCTCTCCTCGCCGAGAAGTGGGCTGCGGCGGTCAACTGACAGTCTGCGGCGACGGCATCCGTTCATGACGACTGCTGCTCCGGCACGGCGTTCGGGGTGGGCCCTTCTCGGGCTCGCCCCGTTCGCGGTGTACGTTCTGCTCTTCCTTGCCATCCCCACCGTGTTGGCCCTGGCGACGGGCTTCTTCGATGGGGAGGGTCTCTTCACCCTCGACAACATCATTGCGCTGGGCAGCCCGGTCATCCTTGACACCTTCGTGAGCTCGTTCTGGGTGTCGGCGGTGACTGCCATCATCGGCGCCGTCGTGGGTGCCCTCGTCTGTTACGCGCTGTTGGCGGCCCGACCCGATGGCCTGCTTCGCACCGTCGTCGATGGACTGAGCGGTGTGCTGGCCCAGTTCGGCGGCGTCATGCTCGCCTTCGCCTTCATCGCGGCGATCGGCACGCAGGGCCTCGTCACGCGGTGGCTGATGGATGCCTTCGGTATCGATATCTTCGAGAACGGCGTCTGGCTGTACCAGGTTCCGGGCCTCCTGCCGGTGTACATCTACTTTCAGGTGCCGCTCATGGTGATCACGTTCATGCCGGCGATGGAGGGCCTCAAGCCGCAGTGGGCGGAGGCCACAGCCACGCTCGGCGGCACCCGGTTCAGTTTCTGGGCGCGCATCGCCGCCCCCATCCTGGCCCCCTCCTTCTTCGGCAGCCTGCTGCTGTTGTTCGCGAACGCGTTCTCCTCCTACGCCACGGCGGCCGCCCTCATCAGCCAGGGTTCGCAGATCGTGCCGTTGCAGATCCGCGGTGCGCTCATCAGCGAGACGGTGCTGGGGCGCGAGAACATGGCCGGTGCGCTCGCGCTCGGCATGATCATCGTGATGATCGTGGTCATGGTCGGCTATTCGCTGTTGCAGCGACGCACCGAGCGGTGGCAGCGGTGAGCGGCCGGCCGGTGTCGGCGGCTCCATCCCGACTGACCCGCACGATCATCCTCGTCGTCGTCGGGCTGGTCTTCGCGATCCCGATCGTGGCCATGCTCGAGTTCACGCTCCGCGCGGGGCTCGACGGCGGCTACGATCTGCGCCATTGGCTCGACGTGATCGACCCCGAGAACGAGCGCAGGTATCGCGTGCTGTTCACGGGCATCCTGAACTCGCTCGTCCTTGCGCTCGTGACGGTGGGCATCGTCGTGCTGCTGCTCGTGCCGACGATGGTGCTCGTCACGCTGCGCTTCCCCAAGCTGGTGCGCCCGCTCGAGCTGCTGTGCCTCGTGCCGATCACGGTGCCGGCGATCGTGCTGGTGGTGGGCCTCGCGCCCGTCTATGCGGTCGTGTCGCGCGTGTTCGGCAGCTCTGCCTGGACTCTCGCCTTCGCCTACGGCATCACCGTGCTGCCCTATGCGTACCGGGCGGTGCAGTCCAATCTGGGCGCCGTCGACGTCACGACGCTCAGCGAGGCGGCCCGCTCGCTCGGCGCCGGCTGGGGAACCGTTCTCGTGCGCGTCATCGTGCCGAACATCCGTCGCGGCATCCTGTCGGCATCCGTCATCTCGGTCGCCGTCGTGCTCGGCGAGTTCACGATCGCGTCGCTGCTGAACCGTCTCAACCTGCAGACGGCGCTCGTGCAGGTGTCGCGCACCGACGCCTACGTCGCCACGATCTTCGCCCTGCTCGCGCTCGCCTTCGCGTTCGTGCTGCTCTTCGCCATCGGTCGCGGGGGAGCCTCGCGCCGCGCCAGGAAGGACCCATGACCATGCCAGCATCCTCACCCGCGGAGGCGCCCACGCTCGTCTCGCAGGGAACCCGTGTGGAACTCCGCGACGTCGTCAAGGACTATTCGGGGCATCGCGCGCTCGCGGGCGTGAACCTCACGCTCGAACCGGGCGAGTTCGTCGCCCTGCTGGGCCCGTCCGGCTGCGGCAAGACCACGGCGCTGCGCAGTGTCGCCGGCCTCGAGAGCCTCACCTCGGGCAGCATCCTGCTCGACGGCGTCGACGTGGCGGGCCTGCCCACGAACAGGCGCGACATCGGCATGGTGTTCCAGTCGTATTCGCTGTTCCCACATCTGACGGTCGTCGAGAACATCGAATTCGGGCTCCGGATGCGCAGGGTCGCCGCCGCAGAACGCCTCGAGAGGGCGCACGAATCGCTCGCCCTCGTCGGGCTCGGGCACCTCGGCTCCCGGTACGCGCACCAGCTCTCCGGAGGGCAGCAGCAGCGCGTGGCGCTGGCCCGTGCCCTCGTGACGAAGCCGCGCGTGCTGCTGCTCGACGAGCCGCTCTCGGCGCTGGATGCGAAGGTGCGGGTGCAGCTGCGCGACGAGATCAAGCGAATCCAGGGTGAGCTGGGCATCACAACCCTCTTCGTCACCCACGACCAGGAGGAGGCGCTCGCCGTCGCCGACCGGGTCGCCGTGATGCGCGAGGGCGACATCGAGCAGATCGGCACGCCGGAGCAGCTCTACACGACCCCGGCTTCGTCATTCGTGGCCGAGTTCGTGGGGCTGAGCAACCGGGTCGCGGCGCGCGCCGAGTCGGGGCGGGTCACGGCGCACGGCCAGTGGTTCGAACAGCTGGGTGAGCCGCTGCCCGACGGGCCGGTCACGGCGTACATCCGTCCGGAGGACGTGCTCATCGAGCAGAGCGGCATCGGGGAGGATGCTTCGGGCGAGCCGGCCACGGTCGTCGCCAGCAGCTTCCTCGGCTCTCTGCGTCGCACGCAGCTGCGCCTCGCAGACGGCTCGCTGCTGTCGGCCCAGCACGGCGTCGACATCGTGCCGCAGCCCGGCGATGCCGTGCGCGTGCGCTTCCTGGGCAGGCCGGTGGCCGCATCCGCCGCCTGATCTCGGGCGAGAGAGCACAAGGATTCCACCTTCGGCATATAGTACGAACGCCCAGGGATGCGCATTTAGACTGAGTCGGTGATATTCGGCAGGAGCAAGCCCACATCATCCGCCATCGAACGCGCTCGCATCGAGGAGGCTGTTCCCCCCGGCATGCGAATCGCCGGGGCCTGGTCGTGGCGCATCCTCGTCATCGCCGGCGTCGTCGCCCTTCTGATCTTCCTGATCATGGAGCTGCGGGTCATCGTCATCCCGCTCATGGTCTCCATCCTGGTGAGCGCGCTGCTGGTGCCGTTCTCCCACTTCCTGCAGCGGCACGGCTGGCCCAAGTGGTTGGCGATCGTCACCGCTCTGGTCGCCACGATCGCGGTCATCACGGGGCTCGTCTGGCTCATCATCTGGCAGGTGCGCGCGGGGCTTCCCGAGCTGCAGGCGCAGTCGCTTGAGGCATGGGACGAGTTCAAGCAGTTCCTGCTCGACTCGCCGCTGCATCTCACCGACGCGCAGATCAGCCAGTACGGCATGCAGCTGTGGGAGACCGTGCAGCGTGACAGCGCGGTCTGGATCAGCGGGGCGGCGTCGATCGGCTCCTCCGCAGGGCACTTGATCGCCGGGCTGTTCCTGGTGATCTTCGCCAGCATCATCATCCTCATCGACGGCAAGGGCATCTGGGCCTGGATCGTGCGCATCTTCCCGCGCCGCGCCCGCGCCGCCGTCGACGGTTCCGGCAGGGCCGGCTGGGGCACCCTGACCGAGTTCGTGAAGGTGCAGATCTTCGTGGCGGCGATCGATGCCGTCGGCATCGGCCTGGGCGCGGCCATCCTGCAGCTTCCCCTCGTCATCCCGATCGCGGTCGCCGTGTTCCTCGGCTCCTTCGTGCCGATCGTCGGAGCGGTGCTCACGGGCGCCCTCGCCGTCTTCGTCGCGCTCGTCTTCAAAGACGTCGTGATCGCGATCATCATGCTCGCCATCGTGCTTCTCGTGCAGCAGGTCGAGAGCCACATCCTGCAGCCGCTCATCATGGGCAACGCCGTGAAGGTTCATCCGCTGGCCGTCGTCTTCGCGGTCGCCGGGGGCGGCTACCTGGCGGGCATCCCCGGGGCGCTGTTCGCGGTGCCCGTGGTCGCGACACTCAACACGATGATCTCCTACATCGCGCGGGGCAGATGGCGTGCGGATGCTTCTCCCGGGCTTCCCGCGATCGTCAAGGCGCGGCGCGGCTCCTCACCTGCCGCATCGTCGCCCGCCTCGGAGAGCGTGTTCGATGACTGAGGCCGCGGCCGTCGCCCCCGGGCGTCCTGTGCCCGGCCCCACGCTGGCCGATTTCGAGGCGGCGCGTGGGCGCGTCGACAGGGTCGCTCAGCTCACGCCGATGGAGAGTTCGCGCTATCTCAGCGACCTCGTCGGCGGCCCCGTGCACCTCAAATGTGAGTCACTGCAGCGCACAGGCTCCTACAAGATCCGTGGTGCCTACAACCGCCTGTCTCAGCTGAGCGAGGAGGAGCGTGCCCGCGGTGTCGTCGCCGCCTCCGCCGGCAACCACGCGCAGGGTGTGGCCTTCGCGGCGCGCGAGCTCGGCATCAAGGCGACCATCTTCATGCCCGTCGGCGTGGCCCTGCCCAAGCTGCAGGCGACGCGCAACTACGGTGCGGAGGTCATCCTGCGCGGTCACACCGTCGAGGAGCCGCTGCGGGCCGCTGCCGACTACGCCGAGACGACGGGTGCCGTGCTCATCCCTCCCTTCGACCATGCGGATGTCGTGGCCGGCCAGGGAACGTTGGGCCTGGAGATCCTCGATCAGGTTCCCGATGTGGAGACCGTCATCGTCCCGATCGGCGGGGGAGGCCTCGCTGCGGGCGTCGCGAGTGCTCTCACCCAGAAGCTGGCCACCATGGGGCGGCGCATCCGGGTCATCGGCGTGCAGGCATCCGGTGCGGCCCCCTACCCGGAGTCGCTGCGCCTGGGCGAGCCGACCCCCGTGGTGGTCGAGCCGACGATCGCCGACGGTATCGCCGTCGCCAAGCCGGGCCTGCTCAACTTCGAGATCATCCGCGAGGTCGTCGACGAGGTCGTCGTGGTGACGGATGACGACATCGCGCGGGCGCTTCTGGTGCTGCTCGAGAGGGCCAAGCTTGTGGTGGAGCCGGCCGGCGCGGCCGCGGTCGCCGCGATCCTCACCGGGCAGGTCGTCGGCACCGGCGTGACGGTCGCGATCCTGAGCGGCGGCAACATCGACCCGCAGGTCATGGAGCGCATCATCTCTCGCGGCCTCGTCGCATCCGACCGCTATCTCAAGATCAGGCTCATGCTGCCCGACCGCCCCGGCCAGCTTGCGCGCATCGCCGAGCTCATCAGCGAGGCGAACGCCAACGTCGTGGAGGTGCTGCACACGCGGCACGGCCGCAACGCGCTCATGGGTCAGGTCGGTATCGAGCTGAGCGTGGAGACGCGCGGGCCCGAGCATGTGCAGCGGGTTCTGGAGCGTCTGCGCGAGGCAGACTACGACCCGCGCATCGACTTCTAGGCTCACCGCTTAAAGCGTTCAGCGGGCCGGGAATCCCCGACCCGCTGAACGCTGTGGTGTGGGAGCTACGGGCGGTAGGTCTCGACCTTGTCGATCTTCACCGTGATCTCGCGGCCGTTGGGCGCGATGTAGCTGGTCTTGTCGCCGGCCCTGAGACCCAGGATGGCCTCGCCGAGCGGGCTGCCCTCGCTGTAGACGTCGAGGTCGTCGGCGGCGTCCTCGTCGACGATCTCGCGGCTGCCGAGCAGGAACACCTCCTCGTCGCCCATGACCTGGGCGGTGACGACGGTTCCGGATGCGATGACGCCGTCTTCTGCGGGCTCGCCCACCTTCGCGTGGCGCAGCAGCTCGGTGAGCACGCGGATGCGCGCCTCGATCTTGCCCTGCTCCTCCTTGGCGGCATGGTAGCCGCCGTTCTCCTTGAGGTCGCCCTCTTCGCGTGCCGCCTCGATGCGCTTCGCGATCTCGGAACGGCCCTCACCCTCGAGCTGTGCCAGCTCGGCGGCGCGGCGGTCGAATGCCTCTTGGGTCAACCAGGTTTCGGTGATCTGCCCGGACACGATGTACTCCTAAAAAAAGGGAACCGTCCGCCTCCCGGCCGTGGCGATCCCCGGAGGGGTGCTGGGTGGGAAGGAACGGTCCATGGCTGTATACGTCTCCCTCTCGGCGGACCGTGGCAGGAGTCGTATAAACGAATGAGACCGGCCCGTCAGGCCGATCTCTGGATCGAATACACCATTTTAGGCGGGCCAGCAGCGATAGAGCAAGCCTGTTACGCCCAGCTCGGTGCTGCGCACCGTCTCTGTCATGCTCTGCGTGTACTTCTCGGATGCGGGGATGTCGACGATCTTCCAGCCGACGATGGCGTGCTGTTCGTTCTGCACCTGCAGGGCACATTCGGCCCTGGTGCCAGCCGCCATCGACACCTCGAACGACACCGTGACGGTGCTGTCGTCGATGATGCTGTGACCGATGTCGCGGGCATCGATCGTTGCACTCGTGCCGTCGAAGGCGACCCAGACGACCCAGGCGGCGAAGACGGCGACGAAGCCGAGGCCCACGATCCAGGCCACCAGCCGGGTGCGTGCCGCGCGGGCGGGGGTGCGACCGTATCGCGCCTCTATTTCGGTGCGGGCGTCGAGTTCGGCGCGGGAGGGGGCATCCGCCGTCTGCTCTCCTGTCGGAGTGGCAGTGTTGTGGTTCCGGCCCGGCTGGTCCGCGTCTGTCACCTGTTCCCCTTACGCTTGGGTACAAGGCTATTCGAATTGAAGGAGCACGGTGACCCGGCGCTTACTTGCGGTGCACGCCCATCCCGACGACGAGTCGAGCAAGGGCGCAGCCACCTCTGCCTTCTACCTGGCGCAGGGCGCCGAGGTCATGGTCGTCAGCTGCACGGGGGGCGAGCGCGGCGACGTGCTGTGGCCGGGCCTCGACCCGCGCGCCATGGCCGATCGCGACATGGCCGGCCACCGCCGCTACGAGATGGCGCGCGCGCAGCAGGTGCTGGGCGTGCAGCACCGCTGGCTCGGTTACACCGACTCCGGCCTGCCGCCCGAGGGTGAGCCGCTGCCCGCGAACTGCTTCGCCGTCATCCCGCTCGAGCATTCGGCCGCCCCGCTCGTGAAGCTCATCCGCGAGTTCCGGCCGCAGGTGCTCGTGACCTACGACGAGAACGGCGGCTACCCGCATCCTGATCACATCAGGACGCACGAGGTGTCGATGTTCGCGGTCGACGCTGCGGCCGACCCTTCGCGCTATCCGGAGGCGGGCGAGGCCTGGCAGGTGTCGAAGGTCTACTACGACAGGGGCTTCAACTCGAGCCGCATCGGTGCGCTCGCGGATGCGCTGGTCGCCGCCGACGCCGACTCGCCGCTGCTCGAAGAGATCGAGCGGATGCGCGGCTGGATGGGTGAGCGGCCAGACACGTCGACGACGCATGTGCCCTGTGGCGAGTTCTTCGCGGTGCGCGACGACGCCCTGCGGGCGCACGCGAGCCAGGTGCCGCCCGACAGCAGTTTCTTCTTCTGGCCGATCGAGCTGCAGCAGCAGGCGTGGCCGTATGAAGACTACGAACTTGTGCGTTCGCTCGTCGAGTCGACGCTGCCGGAGAGCGACCTCTTCGCCGGAGTCGTCACAGAATCAGCTCAGGAGGCCCAGGCGTGAGCCCTGCAGTCATCGCCCCATTCGCGGCGGCCCCGTTCGTCATCGATGCCGTCGTGCGGCTCGCAGACAAGGACGAGGGTTTCGACCTCGACTCGGTGACCCCGGGAGTGGTCGGCTTCTTCGCGACATTCCTCATCGCCGCAGTCACGGTCCTGCTGCTCATCGACATGAACCGCAGGGTGCGCCGCACGCGCTACCGCACCGAGATCCGCGAGCGGCTCGCGGCAGAGCGCGAAGTCGGCGAGCAGGGCACCGCTGAGACCGAGGCACCCGCTCCCGAGGCACCCACCAACCCCACCGACCCGGCCGACCCCACCCCCTAAGCACCTGCCGACCCCACCGACCCGGCCGACCTCACCCCCTAAGCTCCTGAAGCATCCGCTCCTGAAGCATCCGCCAACCCCACCTCCATCTCCTAAGCTCGCGGTCCGCGCCGCCGGATGCTTCGGCAGGAGATTCTGCG
Organism: Homoserinimonas aerilata; assembly: GCF_006716125.1. NCBI lineage: Bacteria > Bacillati > Actinomycetota > Actinomycetes > Micrococcales > Microbacteriaceae > Homoserinimonas > Homoserinimonas aerilata. The sequence goes on from NZ_VFOM01000001.1 coordinate 360,679, forward strand.
CGACGCGCCGCTGATGCGGCTGCGGGTGCGGCGTGGCGGCGAAGATCTCCTGTTGAGTGAGAGCAGAGAGCAGAGAGCAGAGAGCAGAGAGCAGAGAGCAGAGAGCTGAGAGCAGAAAGCAGAGAGCAGAAGCGGGAGCGCGAGCAGGCGCTGAGAGCAGAGAGCAGGGGCGGGAGCTCAGCCCCCGTACACCGGGTTCGCCGCGATGAGCAGGATCGCTACCCAGTGGCACAGGAACGCCGCGAGTGTGAGCGCGTGGAAGATCTCGTGGAAGCCGAAGTGCCCGGGGAACGGGTTCGGCCGCTTGGTTCCGTAGGCGACGGCGCCGATCGTGTAGCAGAGCCCGCCGATGACGATGAGCGTCATCATGGCGGCGTTCGCGGTGAAGAAGTCGACGATGAACATGACGGCCGCCCATCCGAGCAGCACGTACAGCGGCACGTACAGCCAGCGGGGTGCGCCCACCCAGAACACCCTGAAGCCGATGCCGAGCAGTGCGCCGCCCCAGACGAGTGCCAGCAGCATCCATGATTTCTCGGGTGGAAGCGCGAGCACGGTGATGGGCGTGTATGAGCCTGCGATGAGCAGGAAGATGTTGGCGTGGTCGAAGCGCTTGAGCATGCGCTTGGTCTTCTCGCGCCAGTTGAAGCGGTGGTAGAGGGCTGAGACGCCGAACAGCATGAGTGATGAGGCCATGAACACGGCGGATGACCATTTGGCGGCGGTGCCGTCGGCGAGCACGATGAGGATGATCCCGAGCACGATCGCCACGGGGAAGGTTGCGGCGTGTATCCATCCGCGCCAGCTCGGCTTCACGTCGGCGGCGACCGGGTGGCGTTCGAGTTCGTCGTCGAGCAGGGGGATGTTCGGCAGTTCTGCGCCCGGTTCGCGGTCGACGGATGCTGTGGTGTCGCGCTCGGGCTGCGCCGGTGTCGTCATGCAGAAAATTCTAGGGGTGCGACATCGGCGCACCCTGTGACGGACGGAGCATCCGGATCGCGGCACCGAAATCGGTGGGCTGAAAGTCGATCCGCCCGCCGTGCCGTGGGCTAGCGTAGACCCGTGCAGAAACGGGACGTACCGATCGGGCGAGGCATTCTCTACGGTCTCTACCAGAACCGCATCCGGCGCTGGCTCAGCACGCAGGAGTTGCCGAAGCATGTGGCGATGATCCTCGACGGCAACCGCCGTTGGGCGCGGCAGCGTTCCCTTGGCGCCGCCGCCTACGGGCATCGGGCTGGCGCGGCCAAGTTCCGCGAGTTCCTGGTGTGGTGTGATGACCTCGACATCCAGGTGGCGACCCTCTACCTGCTGTCGACCGACAATCTGTCTGGTCGCGCATCCGAGGAGCTTGATGGTCTTTTCGAGATCATCGCCGACCTGGCGGAGGACCTTTCGCACTACCGCGACTGGCGGGTGCAGCATGTGGGTTCGGCGGATGGCCTGCCTGAGCCGCTCGTGCACGCGCTGCATGCGGCGGAGACGCGCACGGAGGGCAACAAGGGTCTGCACATCAATCTGGCGGTCGGCTATGGCGGTCGGCGGGAGATTGCGGATGCGATGCGCAGCGTCGTCAGGGATCACATCGCGAGCGGCGGCACGATCGACACGCTCGCTGAGATCCTCACCCCCGAGTTGATCGGCAACCACCTGTACACGGGCGGGCAGCCTGACCCGGATCTGGTCATCCGCACGTCGGGTGAGCAGCGGCTGAGTGATTTCATGCTGTGGCAGAGCGCGCACAGCGAGTTCTATTTCGTTGAGGCGCTCGGGCCGGATCTGCGCGAGGTGGACTTCCTGCGCGCGCTGCGTGACTACGCGACCCGCAACCGGCGGTTCGGTTCGTGAGCGAAGCGCGCGCCGGCACGGTCGAGGAGTTCGCGGCGCAGTTCGACGAGGAGCCCGGCTACCTGGATTTTGCACGGCTCGGCCCTCTCGGCCTTGCCGTTGTCGAGGAGGAGCGGATGCACGCCGAGTTCCTCAGGCGGGCCCGCTTCGGCAGCCTCGACCAGCTGCTGGGGCAGGATGTCCGCGTGCGCGAGGCGGCATCGGTCCTGACGGGTTTCGCGCCGGAGCAGATCGTGTTCCAGCCGGATACGAGCACGGGGCTCATGCACGCCATGTTCGGCCTCACCGGTCAGGTGGCGCTCTCGCCGGCCGAGTTCCCGAGCCTGCGCTACGCGGTTGTGCGCGCCCAGCAGGCCCTCGGCCTGCTCTCACCCGTCTGGCTGGAGGCGGAGCACAACAGGGTCACGCCGGGCACGCTGCGCGAGCAGCTCACCCCGGAGGTCACGGCTGTCGCGGTCAGCCTGGTCGACTACCGCACCGGTTATCTCGCCGATCTTGACGGCATCCGGCAGGTCATCGGCGACAGGCTGCTGATCGTGGATGCGGTGCAGGGTTTCGGCGTCGTCGACGCCCCGTGGGAGCTTGCGGATGTTGTGGCGAGCGGTGGCCAGAAGTGGGTGCGCGCCGGTATGGGCACGGGCATCCTGGCGCTGAGCGATCGTGCCGCCGAGCGCCTGGTGCCGATGCTGTCTGGCTGGATGGCGGGGCCGGATGTGCAGGAGGGCGAGGATGTTGCGGATGCTGTGGCCGGCGCGGGCGCGTTCCGCATCACCCACCCGAATCCGATAGCCCAGGCTCGGATGGGTGCGGCGATGGAGGCGATCTCGCTCGCCGGAATCGACCGGGTACAGGCGGCGATCTCAGCCAATGTGGATCGCGTGCTCGCGCTCGTCGACGAGTTCGGCATCCCTGTGACATCCCCGCGCAGTGAGGCGGAGCGGGCCGGCATCATCGTGTTGACGCCCGCCCCCGATCAGTTCACGGTTCTGTCGGCGGCCCTGTACAACCACGGAATCACGGTCTCGCAGCGCGACGGCAGCATCCGCATCAGCGTTCATGTGTCGACGAGCGAGGAGACCTTCGAGCTTCTCCGGTCGGCGCTGCTGGGCTTCGCGAGCGCGACGCGCGCCTGACGCGAGCCTGACTCGCCCCTGAGGCATCCGTTCATCTTCCCGCACTGTTCACCTTCCCGTAACGGGGCGCGGGGCGTGTCGGTGCGGCTGCGGCGCCGCGACGGACGTAGCGTCAGTGTCATCAGGTATGGCGCCTGATCGAGACGGCCACGTAAGTTCGTTTCGAGCATCGCCCGGGAGATCGGGCAGTGGCCGTTTTGCTGACAGGATCCGGGTTCCCAGAGCCCGGGAATGGAGCGCACGTGGCCCAGGCAACTTCGTCCATCGCCCAGCAGCCGACCGAGAAGCGGTCGACCCCGAGGCAGGCGCCCACGGCGGCCGTCGCGGGGGCGCAGCGGCAGGCTGAGCGCACCTATGTGCTCGACACTTCTGTTCTGTTGTCGGACCCGCGGGCGATCTTCCGGTTCGCCGAACATTCGGTTGTGCTGCCGGTGGTGGTCATCGCCGAGTTGGAGGCGAAGCGGCACGACCCTGAGATCGGCTATTTCGCCCGGCAGGCGCTGCGCAATCTCGATGAGCTTCGCGTGAAGCATGAGCGCCTCGACTTTCCGATCGAGGTCGGCGATGGCGGCTCGCTCCGGGTGGAGCTGAACCATTCCAGCATGGATGCGCTGCCGTCGGGCCTGAAGCTCGGCGACAACGATTCGCGCATCCTGGCGGTGGCCATGAACCTCGCCGCGGAGGGGCTCAACGTAACGGTCGTCTCGAAGGATCTGCCTCTCCGGGTGAAGGCGGCATCCGTCGGCCTCGCCGCCGACGAGTACCGCGCCGAGATGGCGGTGGATTCCGGATGGTCGGGAATGGCCGAGATAGACCTTGGCTCCGAGCAGATGGCGAAGCTGTATGAGGACGAGTCGCTCAGCAGTCGGCTGGTCGCCGACATGCCCATCAACACGGGCCTCGTCGTGCACTCCGACCGCGGCTCCGCGCTCGCTCGTGTCTCCGAGCGCGGCCAGATGCGGCTCGTGCGCGGCGACCGCGACATCTTCGGCCTGCACGGGCATTCGGCCGAGCAGCGCCTCGCCATCGACATGCTGCTCGACCCGGAGATGGGCATCATCTCGCTCGGCGGCCGCGCGGGCACCGGCAAGTCGGCGCTCGCGCTCTGTGCGGGCCTCGAGGCGGTGCTCGAGCGCCAGCAGCACCGCAAGATCATGGTCTTCCGCCCGCTGTATGCGGTGGGCGGCCAGGATCTCGGCTTCCTGCCCGGCGATTCCGGCGAGAAGATGAACCCGTGGGCGCAAGCCGTGTTCGACACCCTGGGTTCGGTCGTGTCGCAGAATGTGCTCGATGAGGTGCTCGAGCGCGGCCTGCTGGAGGTTCTGCCGCTCACGCACATCCGGGGTCGTTCGCTGCATGATGCCTTCGTGATCGTCGACGAGGCACAGTCGCTCGAACGCAATGTGCTGCTGACGGTGCTGAGCCGCATCGGGCAGAACTCGCGGGTCGTACTCACGCATGACGTCGCCCAGCGCGACAACCTGAGGGTGGGGCGCCACGACGGCGTAGCATCCGTCATCGAGGCGTTGAAGGGGCAGTCGCTCTTCGGGCACATCACGCTCACCAAGTCGGAGCGCAGCGCGATCGCCGCACTTGTCACCGAGATGCTGGAGTCAAACGAGCTGGCCTGAGCAGGGTCGGGTGGGCGGATGTCCGTGGTCGGCGGCGTCGGCGGGGTCCGGAGTCCGCGCCATCGGTGTCGAGGCTCTGCCCACCGCGGCTCCGCTCACCGCACGTCTGGCCGCAATGCCGTCACCGGGTGACTCCGGCACGGCTTAGGGTCGTTATGTGACCTTCGTGTTCTTCATCGCGGCCCTGCTCGCGCTCCTCTTCGTGTGGGGGCTGTTCTGGCCCCGCTCGCTGTGGCGGGTGATGGCGTCGTGGTCGCGACGCAACCCACAGGCGTCCGAGCCCGGGCCTGTCAGCTATGGGCTGCAGCGGGTGGTCTCGGCCATCGGCCTGGCCTCCTTCGCCGCGGTCGGCGTCTTTCTCGCCGTCGACTACGTGCAGTCGCTGCCGCAGCCCGAACCCAAGCCGACCGCGCTGCAGGCGATGTGGGGGAGCGCCCCGGCCCCGCTCATCGTCGATCGGGTGGTGAACCCGAGCGGCGAGACCGATCCGTCGTTCGCGGCGGAGCCGATCCTGGCCTATCAGGCGGTCGACAGCACGGCCCACACCCCGCGGTATCTGGCATTCCTCAGTGTGTATCAGCCGCCGGGGCCGCCTGATCGTGGCTACATCGGCTCGACGCCGGGCACCGGGTTCGCGGCGCTCGACAGTGCCGAGCTGGTCATCAATCTCCGGCCGAAGACGCAGTGCGTGCCCATGCAGGCGACGGTCATCGAGACGGAGACTGCGGTGCAGATCGGCGTCGTGAGTGGCCTGCCCGGCCAGCTCGGCGGGGCCACCGCCGACAACGCCTTCTGCGCGGGCGGCTCGATTGTGGGGCCGTCGCTGCTGCTGCCATTGAACCTCTCTGCGCCGCTCGGTGACAGGCAGGTGCAGATGCTCGACGGCACCCCGATTCTCGAGGTGCCGCCGGCCGAATAGCGCCTCGTCGTGCCGCTCAGGCGGTCGGCGGAACCGTCATCGAGAGCAGGTCGAGCTTCTCGTCGAGCAGCTCGAGGCTGATCTCGCCGCGCTCGACGTAGCCGAGGTCGATGACGGCCTCGCGCACAGTCACGCCCTTGGCGACGGCGTGCTTGGCGATCTTGGCTGCAGCCTCGTAGCCGATGACCTTGTTCAGGGGCGTGACGATCGACGGAGACATACCGGCGAAGGCTGCGGCGCGCTCGAGGTTCGCCTCCAGCCCGCTCACCGTCTTGTCGGCGAGCACGCGGCTCGCGTTCGAGAGCAGGCGGATCGACTCGAGAACGGCGGTGCCCATGACGGGGATGGCGACGTTCAGCTCGAACGAGCCGGATGCTCCGGCCCAGGCCACGGTGGCGTCGTTGCCGATGACACGCGCGGCGACCATGAGAACGGCCTCCGGTACGACGGGGTTGACCTTGCCCGGCATGATCGACGAGCCGGGCTGGAGGTCGGGGATGTGCAGTTCTCCGAGGCCCGTGTTGGGGCCGGAGCCCATCCAGCGCAGGTCGTTGTTGATCTTGGTGAGCGAGACGGCGATGGTGCGCAGGGCGCCGGATGCCTCGACAAGGCCGTCGCGGTTGGCCTGCGCCTCGAAGTGGTCCTTCGCCTCGACGATGGGCAGCCCGGTCTCGGCGGCAAGCAGCGCGATGACCTTCTGCGGGAAGCCTGCAGGGGTGTTGATGCCGGTGCCGACGGCCGTGCCGCCGAGCGGCACCTCGGCCACACGGGGGAGGGCGGCCTGCACGCGCTCGATGCCGAGGCGCATCTGGCGGGCGTAGCCACCGAACTCCTGGCCGAGGGTGACGGGCGTCGCATCCATGAGGTGGGTGCGGCCCGACTTGACGGCATCCTTCCACAGCACGGCCTTCTCCTCGAAGGCGAGCGCCAGGTGGTCGAGCGCGGGCACGAGGTCCTCGATGAGGGCCTGCGTGACGGCGACATGCACCGAGGTGGGGAACACATCATTCGACGACTGCGAGGCGTTGACGTGGTCGTTGGGGTGCACGGCCGAGCCGAGGTGACGCGTCGCGAGGGTCGCAAGCACCTCGTTCATGTTCATGTTCGAGGATGTGCCCGAACCTGTCTGGTAGGTGTCGACAGGGAAGTGCTCGTCGTGCTGCCCCGTGACGACCTCGTCGGCTGCGGCGACGATAGCGTCGGCGATGGCGGCATCGAGCACGCCGAGCTCGCGGTTGGCGATCGCCGCAGACTTCTTGATGCGGGCGAGCGCCGCGATCTGGCTCGACTCAAGGCCTTTGCCTGAGATCGGGAAGTTCTCCACGGCCCGCTGCGTCTGCGCGCCGTACAGGGCGTTCACGGGAACCCGGACCTCTCCCATGGTGTCGTGCTCGATACGGAACTCAGATGACGTGCTCACGGCGCTGGAATCACTTTCTCTTGTCTGACGGGGCGTTCGTGCGGGTGGGGTACGCGCCTAGACGGCGCCGACGGTGATGTCCTGCATCGCCGTGCCCTCGAGCAGGCGGTAGTTGGCGCCCACAATAGCCAGCGTACCCGCGGCGACGGCGTCACTGATCAACTCGGATGCCTCGAGCAGTTCGCGCACGGTGTCGCGCAGGTGTTCGCGGCCGACCTCCGTGGCATCCGGGCGCTCTTCCCTGCCGAGGCTGCGCCGCACGCGCAGCACCGCGGGCACGATCTTCTCGATCAGGGAGTGGATGTGCGGGGGCAGCAGCGGCGGCCGTGCCTCCTGGGAGTCGATGGCCGCGGCGACCGCTCCGCACTCGTCGTGGCCGAGCACCACGATGAGCGGAACGTGAAGGATGGCGACCGCGTATTCGAGCGTTCCGACAACGGAGTCGCTGATCACCTGGCCGGCGTTGCGCACGACGAACAGGTCACCGAGGCCCTTGTCGAAGATGATCTCGGCGGCGAGGCGCGAGTCGCTGCAACCGAAGAGCGCCGCATGCGGGAACTGATCGCTGCCGAGCTCGGCACGTCGGTCAACATCCTGCCTCGGATGCCGCGGGGTTCCGGCCACGAAGCGCTCATTGCCCCGCACCATCTCCTCCCACGCCTTGGCAGGTGTGCGCGCGTCGCTTTCGCCCATGGTCGGGTCTCCTCGTTGTCTGTTGTTGGCGTGACGGTCCGGAGAGCGCAGGGCTAGCCGGAAGGTGTGGGCAGCTCGGCGGCGACGGCGGCGGCGAGCGTGCGGAACTGCTCGGGTGAGGCGGATCCGTACAACACCATTGTGCTCTCCTCCGGCGTGCTGCCCGTTGCCTCGCCCGGGAATGTCGCGGTCATCACGTATTCAAGGTTGCCGACGTCTTCTGCTCCGCGCTGGTCGTAGACATCCCAGCGCACACCATCGACGGTCTCACTGCCGGTCATACGTGCGCCGTCGAGCTGCGCGGCGAGCCAGGTCGGGTTCGCATCGATGCCCTGCGTCATGGCGACGAACTCGCTGCCGGGCGTCACAAAACCGATGTACCAGGATGCGACGCCGTCGGCACCCTTCTCGGTGCGGGCCGAGTTCGCCTCCCAGCCGGGCGGAAGCGTGGGGCTGACGATCGTGGTCTCAAAGCCGGGCTGCAACTGAGAGGCGATCGTGTCGTAGTCGACAGGCTCGCGCGGCTCAGGATCGGGGCGCACGACCATGACGACGATGACAGCGACGACCGCGAGCGAGACGAGCAGCGCTGCGATCAGGTTGAGGGAGGTCTGGTTCTCGCGGTGCGTCCGCGACGACGCGGCCTTGCGGTCGGCGGTCTCCTGGGCCGTCTCGGGTCGACCGAGCTCTGCGACGACGGGGACTCCGTCGGCGGTTTTACCGGGGTGGACCTGGCGCGCCATGCCGTTACTCGGTGGCCGTCGATGAGGCGCGGGCCGCATCGAGGCGAGCCTTCGCCCCGACAAGCCACTCCTCGCAGCGCTTCGCGAGCGCCTCGCCACGCTCCCACAGCGCCAGCGACTGCTCGAGCGTCGAAGAGCCCTGCTCGAGCTCGGAGACCACACGCACCAGTTCGTCGCGTGCCTGCTCGTAGCTGAGTTCTGCCACGTCAGGCTGCTCCGAGGCGGCGGGGGAGGGGGAATTCGTCACGTGTCGATCCTATCTTCTGGCTTTCTTGGGGCCGGCTCCGGATGCTCCGGCAGCGCCCGCATCGACGGTCGCGCCGAGCGAGCCATCGGCGAGCGTGAGCAGCAGTCTCGTGCCGGCCGGGGCATCCGTCGCAGCTCTCAGCACGCCGCCTTCAGCGAGCTGCGCAATCGCGTAACCCCGATCGAGAGTTGCCTGCGGGGAGAGGGCGCGCAACTGCGAACGCAGCTCGCCGACGGAGGAACGCGAACGCTCGATGCGCAGCTCGAGCAGCTCGTGGCTGCGGCTTGTGTAGCGCGAGAGCTCGTCCGCGCGGGAATCCACGATCCAGTCGGCCGACATGAGCACGGGGCGCGAACGGAACTGCTCCAGGCGGTCGACCTCACCCCTGATGAGAGAGGTCAGCCTCATTCCGATGCGGGCGCGGGCCTGCTGCACCCTACTGAGCTCCTCCGCGACATCCGGAACAACACGCTTCGCGGCATCCGTCGGCGTCGACGCCCGCAGATCGGCGACATCGTCAAGCAGCGGACGGTCATTCTCATGCCCGATGGCGCTCACCAGAGGGGTTGTGGCGGATGCCGCGGCCCGCACGAGCGCCTCGTCACTGAACACGAGGAGGTTCTGGAAGTCGCCGCCGCCGCGCGCGACGATGATCACCTCGACCTCAGGGTCGGCATCGAGACGCTGGATGGCGGCGATCACCTCAGAGACCGCGCGGTCACCCTGCACTGCCGCATGGGCGACCCGAAACTCGACGGCAGGCCAACGTAACTGCGCGTTGCGCAGAACATCCTTCTCCGCATCCGAGTCGCGGCCCGTGACCAGGCCGACCACACCCGGCAGGAACGGCAGCGGGCGCTTGCGGCTCGGATCGAACAGCCCCTCAGCGCGGAGCTTCTGCCGCAGCCGCTCAAGCCGCTCGAGCAGATCACCGAGCCCCACATGCCGCATCTCGAGCACCTGCATGCTCAGCGTGCCACCCTTGACCCAGTAGTTGGGCTTGACCAACGCGACGACCCTGTCGCCCTGCTTCAGATCATCCGGAAGCTTCGACCGCACCGACGACCAGATGGTGAAACCGAGAGTGGCATCGACGTCGAGGTCCTTGAGCTTGCCGTACACATTGCCACCGGAGACGCCCCACTGCGTCACCTCGCCCTCAACCCAGGCGGTGCCGAGGCGGTCGATCCAGCCCTTGATCTTGCCGGAGAGCACGCTCACAGGCCACGGGGTATCGACTGTGGGAGAGGCATCCGGAGTCGTCATCCCCACAGGCTACGGGATGCCGACGACACGGCCGCTCGACTGTCCACAGGCGGGCAGGCGCCCGCGCTCGCCGGGCCACTCACCCAGACTGTCGTGACATGCACGGCCTACAATCGAAGGCGTGAGCACAATCTCGAACGGCAGTCTGCACCTCCTCGCCGTGCCGCCCGTACCCGAGCGGCGCGAACGCCTGCGCGACGAACCCGTCGCAGGCGACAAGAGAGTGCTGCTCGCCGCCCCCCGCGGCTACTGCGCCGGCGTCGACCGGGCCGTCGTCGCCGTCGAGAAGGCGCTCGAACGCTACGGCTCGCCCGTCTACGTGCGCAAACAGATCGTGCACAACGTCCACGTCGTGTCCACGCTCGAGAAGAAGGGCGCCATCTTCGTCGACGAGGTCGGCGAAGTACCCCGCGGATCACACCTCGTCTTCAGCGCTCACGGAGTCTCGCCCGCCGTCGTGCAGGGCGCCGCCGACCGCGACCTGCAGGCCATCGACGCCACCTGCCCCCTCGTCACCAAGGTGCACCGCGAGGCGACCCGCTTCTCGCGCGACGACTTCCACATCCTGCTCATCGGTCACGAAGGCCACGAGGAGGTCGAAGGCACCATGGGCCACGCGCCCGAGCGCACAACCCTCGTCAACAGCCCCGACGACGTCGACACGATCGACGTGCCCGAGACGGAGCGGCTCGTCTGGCTGTCGCAGACCACACTGAGCGTCGACGAGACCATGGAGACGGTGCGCCGGCTGCGCGAACGCTTCCCGCATCTGCAGGATCCGCCCAGCGACGACATCTGCTACGCCACCCAGAACCGCCAGGTCGCCGTGCGCAAGATCGCAGAAGGCGCCGACCTCGTCATCGTCGTCGGATCCGCCAACAGTTCCAACAGCGTGCGCCTCGTCGAGGTCGCGCTCGAATACGGTGCCAAGGCCGCCTACCGGGTCGACTACGCGAGCGAGATCCGCCAGGAATGGCTCGACGGAGCCTCCACCGTCGGCGTCACCTCGGGCGCCTCCGTTCCCGAGGTTCTCGTGCAGCAGGTCATCGACGACCTCGCCGACGCCGGCTACGGCGACGTCAAGCAGGTCGTCACGGCAGAAGAGGACCTCATGTTCTCGCTGCCCAAGGAACTGCGCCGCGACCTCAACGGCAACCAGGACAGCCGCGGCCTCGGAGGCCGCACCCGCAAGCTCGACTGGCAGACCCAATAGAGCGCGCAGCCCGACGAAGAGATCGAAAAGGAAGACGTTGTGAGCGGAACCGCGGGGGAGAACAGCATGGATGAGACCGCCACCGGCGACAGCGTGCCTCGTCCCGGCTACCGCGACAGCGCCGGCCGTCCCGCCTACGGCGAGCGTGCAACACCGGAGGAGCAGGCGAAGGCTCGCGGTTTCGCGGCCCCGGCCGCAGGCGAGCCGAGTGCCGTGATTCCGGATGCCACGGGGTCGCGCGTGACGCCGGATGGGTCGCGAGACTCGGTGCCCGCCTGGTCGGTGCCGGCCTGGCCCGCCTCCGCCCCGGCATCCGCCGCCGCGCCGCGTGCGGAGTCCGGGCAGCAGCCCGCCCCGCGCAAGGCCGACCGCATCGTCACGATCGTGCTGCTCTCGCTGGGCCTGCTCAACGTGCTGTGGGGCATCCCCGGCTTCCTCTCGCTCGCGAACACCCTTCAGCTCGCCTACGACCAGATGGGCGTCGGTCAGTACGGCGCGGCCGGGCTTGCGGGCACGATGGGTGTTGTCGCGATCGTGTCGCAGCTCGTGATCTGGGCGGCCACCGCGTGGGGCTCGCTCCAGCGGATGAAGCGCGGCCGGTTGGCCTGGTGGGTTCCGCTCGTTGGCGCGGCTGTGGCCTTCATCGTCGTCGCGGTGGTGTTCACGATCGCCATCCTCGCCGACCCGACGTTCATGGCCTATGTGGATTCGCAGGTGGCGGTACAGGGCTGATGAAGACAGGGGTCTCACCCCATCGCTCACCCTCGGCTCACCCCCTGATTAGGGACCTTTCGGAGGTCGGCTTACGCCCGTAGCCTGACAGCATGCGGCTTCGTGTGCCGCCGCGGCGAGTCGCGGCCCAGATGAGACTCGACGCCACCATTCGCGCCGGGTGGGCCCTCGCCGCGACCGCCCTCGTCATCCTTGCCGCGCTCACCATCAGTCGCATGGTGGATGCGGGGCGCGGTGCCGAGCTCGCCCTGCCGCTTCTTGCGATCGCCGCTGTTCTTGCCGCGCTCTGGGTGCTCATCCGCGCCCCCAGCACGCTCACCGGTGTGCTGTTCCTGACCGTCGGGGCATCCGCCATGCTCGTGCACGCCCACTCCGTCGCCGCAGCCGGGCTTGACGTCGACAGCTACGCAGCAGGGGGGATCGTGGTTGCCCTCTGCCTCATCGGCCCGGCGACCGGCCGCGAGCTCGGTGCGATGGCCTGGAACGCCGCCGGCTACCTCACCGGGCAGGGCACACTGCTGCTCGGCGAGGCGCTCTCAGGCCAGCCGCTGCGCTTCAACAGCCTCGCGACCGTCGTATTCATCTGCTTCAGCTGTGTGCTCCTCATCATGAAGCGCACGCGCCGCATCGAGGCCCGCATCCTGCCCGAGGACGACACCGTCGAAGCCGAATTCGAGCGACATGAGGAGGAGAGGCGGCAGTCCAATCGGGCCGCCGTGATCGTGCACGAGACCATCCTCAGCGACCTCGCCCTCGTGGCGCACGGCTCCGTGCAGCTGGGCGAGGCCGAGCGGGCCCGCCTCAGGCGCAACCTTGAACTCGTCGGCCGGGCGAGGGTCGATCACTCCCACCACACCGCCGTCGTCGCCATGCTGCGCAACGACCTGTACGAGATCGTCAGCGAATTCCAGTGGCGCGGTCTCACGATCGACATCGGGGGCGACAGCAGCTGCCTCGAGCTGCTCTCCCTGCCGGAGCGCGAAGCGCTCATGGGCGCGATCAGGGCGGCCCTCGAGAACGTGCGTGCCCACTCGGGAGAGGATTCGGTCGAGATCTTCATCGACCAGGCCATCGACCGCCTCACCGTCATGATCGTCGACGAGGGCCGCGGCTTCGAATTCGAGAAGATCGCCGACGATCGCCTCGGCCTGCGGATGTCCATCATCCGGCGCATCGAGGACTGCGGCGGTTCGGTGACGGTCTGGTCGGCGCACGGTGCCGGAACATCCGTTGTCATCTCGCTGCCCGTCGGCGACGCCGGGGACGTCATCGTCGTCGGCACCGAGACGCCAGCTGCGCCGCAGGCTCGAACAACGGAGAACGGTTCGGATGCTCGCGCATAAGGCACTCTTCACCTCACCCCAGCGCGCCGACCCCCTCAGCTGGATACTCAGGTTCACGATGCCGCTCATCCTGGCCATCACCAGCGCGCTCGTCATCGTCGTCGTGCTGCTCCGCGCGGGGCCCAGCATCACCAACCCGGGCATCATCATCGCCAGCGGGCTGTGCGTCGTGCTCGCCTGCATGCTCGTGTTTCTGGAGTCGCTGCCGCACCGGCCGCTGCTCGGGGTACGCCAGAGCATCCTGCCGCTACTCCTCAGCTGGACTGCGGCGCTCCTCAGCGCTGCTCCGACCGGCGAAGGAGGACTGCCGATGCGGGACTGGGCGGGCCCGCTCGGCATCGGCAGCGTCATCGTGGCGCTCGTTCCGTACAGCTCCGCCGCCCTCCTCGTCGTCTACGGCGTCGCAGGGTCAGCCGTCAGCGCGGTGCTCGCGCTGCTCTTCTTCGACCACGTCGACGACACCGCATTCGGCAGCGCCGTCGGGGCGGCCGCCCTCCCGCTGCAGGCGGGAATCGCCGGCGCCGTCTTCAGCTGGTACATCGCTGCGGGGGTGCTGCGGTGGCGGGCGTTGCCCTTCGACGACGAACAGCAGCCGGATGCGAGCAGACGCTTCGAAGACAGGGTGCGGGAGCACGGCTCACCGCTCGTCATCAGCAAGGAGATCGTGCGGCTGCTCGAATCCGTCGCCGACGGCGGGCGCGTCTCCGGGCGCGACCGCGAGCGTGCCCTCGTGCTGGCGCGGAGCATCCGCACCGACCTGGTCTCCGTGCTCAACCGCAGCTGGCTCGACACCATGGCGATGGAACGATCACTGCATGTGATCGACCCGGGCCGGATGGCGGCGACGATGACCCCGGCGCAGCGCTCCGCCATCCACGGGCTCATCACGACGATCCTCGACTCGCCGGCGCTCGCGCAGGAGACGTTGCGCATCGAACTGCGCGGTCACGACGACGGCACCACCGCGGTCGCGTTGAGTATGGATGTGACGCTGCCGGAGGGCAAGCGCATCATGATGCTGGCGCCCTACTTCGTCACGCTCAGGGCGAGCGTCGACCGGGTGCACTGGAGTGGCGGCGAGCAGCTGAGCATGCGCTTCCAGCTGCCCGCCGCCGAGCAGTAACCCCTACTTGCCGGACCTGCCGGCCGAGCCGAGCTGCGTGGCAGCCTCGACGACGCGGGCGGCCATCGCCGTCTCCGCCTTCTTGCCCCAGGAGCGCGGGTCGTAGATCTTCTTGTTGCCGACCTCGCCGTCGACCTTCAGGAATCCGTCGTAGTTCTTCAGCACGGTGTCGGCGATCGAGCGGCTGAACGCGTACTGGGTGTCGGTGTCGACGTTCATCTTGATGACGCCGTTGGCGACAGCCGTCGCGATCTCCTCGTCGCTCGAACCCGATCCGCCGTGGAAGACCAGGTCGAGGGGCAGCGCGTCCTTGCCGTACTTCTTGCTGAGGCCATCCTGGATCTCGCGCAGCAGCTCGGGCTTCAGCTTGACGTTGCCCGGCTTGTACACGCCGTGCACGTTGCCGAAGGTGAGAGCGGCCATGTAGCGGCCCTGCTCGCCGAAACCGAGTGCCTCCACCGTGGCGATGGCATCCTCGAGGGTCGTGTACAGGTGCTCGTTGATGTCGTGGCTGACGCCGTCCTCCTCACCGCCGACGACGCCGATCTCGACCTCCAGAATGGAGTTGATGTTCTTCATGCGCGGCAGGAGCGTCTTCGCGATCTCCAGGTTCTCCGCGAGAGGAACAGCCGAGCCGTCCCACATGTGCGACTGGAAGATGGGCTCGCCGCCGGCCTTCACCGACTCCTCACTCGCCTCGATGAGCGGCAGCACGAAGCCGTCGAGCGCATCCTTCGGGCAGTGGTCGGTGTGCAGCGCAACCGTGATGGGGTAGTTCTTCGCGGCCTCGCGCGCGAACGCGGCGAAGGCGAGGGCACCGGATGCGCGGTTCTTGATCGAGTGGCCGGCCCAATAGTCGGCGCCTCCCGTCGAGACCTGCAGGATGCCGTCGGAGCCGGCCTCGGCGAGGCCCTGCAGCACCGCGTTCACCGTCTGGGACGACGACACGTTGATGGCCGGATAGGCGAAGCCCTGCGCCTTCGCGCGGGCGAGCATGTCGGCGTACTGATCGGGGGTTGCGATGGGCATGGCGTCTCCTTGAACGAGGTGCGGAATCGCTTGAAGTCTAGCGATCATGGCCGGGCCCCTGCGCTGTCGGGCCGTCGATAGAATGTGGTCTGGCAGCATCCGTCTTTTTTCCCCCTCCAACGAAGGAACCTGTGGTGAGCACCGAGACCGGCACAATGATCAACCATCCCGACCGCAACCTCGCCATGGAGCTGGTTCGCGCGACGGAGGCTGCGGCCATCAGGGCGTACCCGTGGATCGGGCACGGAGACAAGAACAAGGCCGACGGTGCGGCGGTCGACGCCATGCGCAAGTTCCTCGGCACCGTCGACTTCGACGGTGTCATCGTCATCGGCGAGGGCGAGAAGGACAAGGCGCCCATGCTCTTCAACGGCGAGCATGTCGGCAACGGTCACGGGCCGGCCTGCGACATCGCCGTCGACCCCATCGACGGCACCTCACTGACGGCCGCGGGTCGCCAGAACGCGATCTCGATGATCGCCGTCAGTGACCGCGGCACGATGCTGGATGCGTCATCCGTCTTCTATATGGACAAGTTGGTCACGGGGGCGGCGGGTCGTGGTGTCGTCGACATCCGCAAGCCCATCGGCGAGAACGTGCGCGCCCTCGCGAAGGTACTCGGCAAGGATGTCGCAGACCTGCGGGTGGCCGTTCTTGACCGCCCGCGCCACGAGCAGCTGATCAACGAGATCCGCGAGGCCGGCGCCGGCACCCGCCTCATGTTGGATGGCGATGTGGCCGGTGGCATCAACGCTGCGCGCTACGAGAGCCGCATCGACATGTGCGTGGGCGTGGGTGGCAGCCCGGAGGGTGTCGCGACGGCGGCCGCCATCAAGGCGCTGGGCGGCTTCATCCAGGGTCGCCTTGTTCCCGGCACCGATGAGGAGCGCCAGCGGGGCATCGATGCGGGGCTCCGCTTCGACCACGTGTATGAGGCCGACGATCTGGTTCGCGGCGACAACACCTTCTTTGTTGCGACGGGGGTGACGGATGGCGAGCTGGTCGCGGGCGTGCGCCGCAAGGGGCCCATCATCCGCACGGAGAGCGTCGTGCTGCGGTCGCACTCGGGCACCATCCGCCGCGTCATCGCGGACCACCTCGTGGAGAAGTGGCTCGACGACTGACACCCGGTCTCCGCTGTGAGGCGGGGCAGAGACTGAGTTGCCGCTGAGTGCTGCTCTTGGTCGCTCGGAGGAGCGTTTCGAGGAAACTCACTCGCTTGTGGTGACGGCAGCTTCGGTGGCGTCAGCGGCGTCAGCGGCATCAGCCGCGTCAGCCGCGTCAGCCACTTCGGCGGCGGTGCCAGCGCCTGGGTTCGGCTCGTCGAGTGTGGTGAGTTCGGCCGCCGTCAGCTTCTGCGGGGCCGTGTGGATGGCCTGAGGTTCGGCGGTGAGGTCGAGCTTCGTCTCGTCGATTCCGGGGAACTGTCGCGCCGTGACGAGCACCCGTGTCTCCAGGGAGCTCGCGAACTTGTTGTAGCTGTCGACGGTGCGCTCGATGGCTTTGCGCATGCTGTCGGCGTGTCCGGCGAGCGTGCCGAGCCGCTGGTAGAGCTGGTTGCCCAGGTCGAACAGTTTCTTCGCCTCATCCGAGACGGCCTGCTGCTGCCAGGTGAACGCGACCGTCTTGAGCACAGCCCAGAGGTTCACGGGGGAGGCAAGCGCGACCCGCTTGCCGAACGCGTACTCGAGGAGCGACGGGTCGGCCTCGAGCGCCGAGGAGAGCAGGGATTCGCTGGGGATGAACGCGATCACGAACTCGGGACTCGCATCCAGACCCTCCCAATAGGTCTTCTTCGCGAGCGCGTCGATGTGTGTGCGCACCGCCTTCACATGCCTGTCGATGAGCTGCACGCGGCGCGCACCCTCCTCACCGATTGCCGAGAGCGGGATCTGGCTTGCCTCGATGTAGTGTTCCAGCGGCACCTTCGAGTCGATCGCGATCGACTTGTTGCCGGGCAGGCGCACGACCATGTCGGGGCGCCCGGCACCGGCATCCGTCGCCACGCTGTGCTGAGTGAAGAAGTCGACGTACTGGGTGAGCCCCGCCGATTCGACGATGCGTTTGAGCTGCGTCTCACCCCACACCCCTCGTGTGCTGTTGGAGCGCAGCGCGCTCGCGAGGGATTCGGTCGTGGCACGCAGCTGCTCGTCGGACATCTGCGCCTGCTTGAGCTGCTCGGCGATGGTGCCGTACTGGGTCGATCGCTCGCGTTCCAGCTCGGTCACCTTCTGCTGCATGGTGCGCAGGCTCTCCTGCACGGGGGTGAGCGCCTGCAGGACCTTGCTCTCGGCGCGCTCGCGCTCGGTCTGGGCGGCCTGCTCGCTGCGGTGGCGCTCTGCCGACTCGGTCTGCTGCTGCCGCAGCGTGCCCACCTGCTCGCGCAGCGCATCCGCCGTCGCCTTCACCGATGCCAGTTCGCTCGACAGGGATGCCTGCGCCGCCTGCTCCTGCTCGCGCAACGCACCGAGGGCGAGCTGGTGCTGGGCCTCGAGCATGGCGGGGTCGACGCCGGGGGCGCTGCGGCGGTTGCGGGTGATCAGCAGCGCGGCGACGGCCCCGAGGAGGATGCCGACGATGAGGCCGATGAGCAGCGAGAGAACGTCCATGCGCCCAGTCTGCCAGCGCCCTCCGACAGTGTCGGCACGGTGGCGACGACTCGCGGATGCCCGGGGCTCGCCATTCGACGCCCGGCACTCGAACTCAGCAGGAGTTCTTCTCCGACACGCCGCCCGGTGGCCGGCAAGCCCGGTGTGTTGCGAGAAATCTCCTGTTGAGCGACCAGCCGCTGGGGCGTGCGGCTAGCCGAGCACCATCGGCGCGTGGTCGACCTTCGCCGGCCCGATGGCGCCGAGGCGCGTGCCGGCGATGGTCGCCAGGTGCGGGATGTCTTCGGCGTCGTGCCGTTTCGCCGCGTGCACGATTATGGCGGCGCACGCCTCAGCATCCGCGAGCGCGTCGTGGTGCTTGAAGTCCTCGAATCCGGCGGCCATCGCGGCGACGGGCAGACGGTACGAGTCGAGGTTGTAGGTCTTGCGGGCCACCTGCAGGCTGCACAGGTAGGTGAATGCGGGCGTCTCCAGTTGCGTCGCCTCGCAGGCGGCACGGATGACGCCCATGTCGAATCCGGCGTTGTGGGCGACGAGGTGGTCGCCGCCTGCGAACGCGACCAGCTCGGGTAGTTGTTCGGCCCAGCTGGCCGCGCCCACGACATCCGCCGCCACTATTCCGTGGATGCGGGTGTTCCATTCGAGAAAGGTGTCGTGCCCGGCCGGTGGTTTGATGTACCACCACTGCTTGTCGACGACGCGGCCGTCGTGCACCTTCACCAGCCCCACGGAGCAGGCGGATGCCCCTGATGAGTTGGCGGTCTCGAAGTCGATTGCGGTGAAGTTCAGCGGCACTCCTCGATGCTCTCACAGGCATCCGACCCTCCTCTGAGCCTTGCCGGTCTGTTGCGATCGCGCGGAGTCACGATACGGTGGGGCACCGTCGAAAGTGGAGACCGTGCGCAAGCTTGCTGCAGTCGTGGCCATGGCCGTCCTGGTGCTCCTGACCGGGTGCGCAGCCTCGGGGATCTCGGAGTTCGACCGGGAGCAGCGTGCCGCAGACAAGCTCGATCTTCCGTCACGGTATGACGACGTGCAGGTCGACTCGGATTCGACCCGCTGGCTCGCCGAGCGTGACGGAGTCGACTTCTATGCGGCGCAGTCGGCGGATGGCACCTGCCTGATCTTGGTCAAGGGCGGTGACGTCGACGGGTCCCTGGCTGGGTGCGGCAGCGGGGAGGTCGGGGTCTCCGGTCTGGGGTTCCCCACAGTGCACCTGTACGTTGATGGGCCGCCGCCGGCCCCCACCGAGAGCATGATCGAGCTCACCTCGCACCTCTACGTTTTCGAGTAGATCGAGAGGTGACTGCCTCGCTCGCAGGCTCTCTCGGCGCTGAGGTCGCAGATCGCTGGCGCGATCTTCATGGCTTCACCGCGCACGATACCCTTGACTCTCGTGGCCCTCACTATTGCAATCGTCGGACTCCCCAATGTGGGCAAGTCCACTCTCTTCAATGCTCTGACCAAGAACTCGGTGCTCGCCGCGAACTACCCGTTCGCGACGATCGAGCCGAATGTGGGCATCGTCAATCTGCCCGATTCGCGCCTCGCGGTTCTTGCCGGCATCTTCGGCAGTGAGCGCATCCTGCCCGCGCCTGTGTCGTTCGTTGACATCGCCGGCATTGTGAAGGGCGCCAGTGTGGGGGAGGGGCTCGGCAACAAGTTCCTCGCGAACATTCGTGAGGCGGATGCGATCGCCCAGGTCATCCGCGGCTTCAGCGATTCGGATGTCGTGCACGTCGACGGCAAGGTCAACCCGGCCAGCGACATGGAGACCATCAACACGGAGCTCATCCTCGCCGACCTGCAGACACTTGAGAAGGCGCTGGAGCGGTACGAGAAAGAGGTCAAGACGAAGCGTGCCGAGCCGATCGTGCTCGAGACGGCGAAGGCGGCCGTCGCGCTGCTCAATGAGGGCAAGCCGCTGTCGAGCGACGCGAAGCTCGACCTGGAGCCCATCCGCGAGCTGGGCCTGCTCACGGCCAAGCCGTTCATCTACGTGTTCAACGTGGATGAGGGCATCCTCGGTGACAGCGCGAAGCTCGACGAGTTGGCCGCGCTGGTCGCCCCGGCGAAGGCGGTGTTCCTGGATGCGAAGCTCGAGTCCGAACTGATCGAACTGGATGAGGCGGATGCTGCGGAGCTGCTGGCCAGCACCGGCCAGGAGGAGAGCGGCCTCGACCAGCTGGCGCGTATCGGCTTCGACACGCTCGGCCTGCAGACGTATCTGACGGCCGGCCCGAAGGAGACGCGCGCCTGGACGATCCCGAAGGGCGCGAAGGCGCCGCAGGCGGCCGGCGTCATCCACACCGACTTCGAGAAGGGCTTCATCAAGGCGGAGGTCATCGGCTTCGACGACCTTGTCGAGACCGGCTCAATCGCGGAGGCCCGTGCGAAGGGCAAAGCCCGCGTCGAAGGCAAGGACTACACGATGCAGGACGGCGACGTGGTCGAGTTCAGGTTCAATGTCTAAAAAGGGCCTCTGACCAGGGATTTTATATTTTTGGCCTCTGGTTGGGCTCGATGAACAGGTTCCGCTTTACCATCATGTGCTACGCGTTTGTGGCGCTGGCCTGCTCTTTTGATCGTCCCCTGCGGAAGCTCCGCAGGGGACGATTCTCTTTGCGTGGGTGCATGAGCGTCGATGGTAAGTGGCCTCGGAGGGCCTGTTCTGGATCGGGTTCGAGTCGTTCGACGGGCGGTCCCTCGGTCCGAGCGCTGACTCAAAAATCGCTCCGACTCAATATTCAGTGCTTGGGACATCAGCCTTTCTTGACATACCGTCCATGCTTCCGAGTGCAACCAGCGGAGGCCGCAGTTACTGGCTGAGTCGCCAGTGTCTCCGGGTGCCTGGTGGAGATGCTGGCGACTGCGAGAGCGAGCCGTGACCGGGGCTAGATGCCATAGGTGGTCAGGTCACACCGGCTCCTGCGGCTCCTGCGGCTCCTCGGGATGCGCCATATGGAGCAGCTCGGAGACTCCTTCGCAGGTCGTCGATAGCCTCGAGCTGTGAAGACCATGGAGCAGCAGCGGATGGAGCGCTTTGAGCGCACGTTCTATGAGAGAGACATCGACTCGACCTACCTCGAGTTATACCGCCGGGAGGAGGTCCTGCCCCGCGCCTTTGCCTACATCCACGCTGGCCTCGACGTCGAGTTCAAGCACATGAACTACAAGGCCCGTGGCGGTAGCAGCGGACACTTCAATGCTGACAACTCGAGGAGCTTGCTAGGTCTCATCGACCTTTTGACCGAAGCCCGCACGATTCTCAACAAGGCCGGTCACTCGCTGACCATGTCTCCCGAGTACCAGCGGGTCATCGAGAACGCGCCGGCGTGGCTCGTTGACAGCGGAGGGAGCCCCATCCCTGAAGGCTTCACTCCCGTCGAGGTCGAAAGCTACTCGCCAGTCTTCAGCCTTGGTGACCAAGCCGTACCAGTGTCCGATTCCCGCATGGTGAAGCTGACGCCCATCGGTGAAGGTGCATTCGCCTTGGTTCATCGGTTCACTGATCCGAACTACGGCATGACCCTGGCGAGGAAGAAGCTCAAACCCGGTGCTGATGATCGGGAGAAGGAGCGCTTCCGCCGGGAGTTCGAGCTGATGAAAGAGCTTCAGTTCCCGTATGTCCTTGAGGTCTACAACTTCAAGGAGTCGGACTGGTCGTACACCATGGAACACTGCGACACCTCGCTGGAGGACTACGTCGCGAAACGCAACAACCAGCCAAGCTTCGGCCCGACCACCCGCAAGCGAATCGCGCTGCAGTTCCTCTACGGCGTTAATTTCATCCACTCCAAGGGGCACTTCCACCGGGATCTGAGCACCAGAAACGTCCTGCTCCGCACCTTCGGCGGTTCAGCTGTGCTGGTTAAGCTGTCCGACTTCGGCCTGGCCAAGCTCAAGGGCTCCGAGTTCACAATGACTGAGACCGAACTCAAGGGTACGAAGATCGATCCAGCTCTCGGCTCGTTCAAGGACTTCGCTGCGGTCCATGACATCTTCGCGGCTGGCTTCGTACTGCAGTACATCTTCACTGGGCGGAAAAACATGGGGCGGAACGATGCAACTCCGATCGAGCAGATCATCCACAAGTGCGTCGATTCTCGGCCTGAGCGGCGCTACCAGTCGGTGATGGAGCTGATCGCTGATGTTGAGGCTCTGGATGCGACCGTAACTAGCGAAGCCCCGGCGTAGATTGACCCGCCATAGCGTGCCGACGTTGGCATTCGATCCTAATCGATTGCCTCAACAACGCTGGGGTTCACTCTGGCAGGTCTCGTTCTGCCAGAGTGCGAGTGATCTCGTCCCACTGGGAGCTCGCGATCAATTGGCGGTGCCTGCGCAAGGCGGTCTGCCATGACCCGAACTCTGCTGGGAGCTCGCGCCACGTGATGCCAGTGCGGATCTTGTAGAGAGCCGCGTCGACGATCGTACGTACGTCAGCGCGTGGCCGCCCGCGGCGAGGACCCTCTTCTGCGTGAACGATGTGCTTGATCCAGCTCCATTGATCATCTGTAAGTCGTTGATACTCAGGGTGGAGACCTTCGGTGTCGCTGCTGTCGTCACCATCCTTCGCCTGATCATCGATTCGCACGGCTTTGACCACGCCGCGGATGACAGCGCATTCGGTGCATTGGACGGTTGGTTCAACATAGCGAGGGGAGTGCCCGGCCAAGGTCTCGACGTGCTGGCAGGTCAGTTCCACGCGCCAGGTGGCGCTGCGGTCGATATTCAATGAGGATGGGTATAGGAGCTGTCGGAGCTCATCGCGCTGAGCTGGCGAAAGCGGCGGGAACGGGCAACACAGGTGGCAGTGCTCCACCCTGTTGTCCTGGAGACGCCAAACACCCATGTTGCATGCCGCGTGCTCGGCTCGGAACTCGGCATTGTCGGCGTCGATCAGTGCAAGGCTCTCTTCATCAGTCCCCAGGTCTGCCTCACCGAGAAGGGCGCGCCCACAGGCGCGGCATGGCTCGCCCGCTGCATAGCCTTCGTACGTCAGTTGGGGGTCGATTCCTGCCCATTCCCTCCGCTTTGCCTCCTCTGCTTGGGCCCACGATTCCGAGAGCAGTGCCCTACTGCGCGGTGTGTGCAGGACGCGGGGGAGGGCTGTCGGGCTGTCCTCAGGAAACGGTTGCGAATCGGGCATCGTCACGCTCTCCTTCGAGATCTGATGCGGTCGCTGCGTGAGTCGCGCTCAACTTACCCTGACCGCAATCGGAAGCGATCACTTCCTGGAAGTCATGACTACCAGATCTGGGATGTGATGTGTGACGGAACCGCTGAAGATGGTGCTCGGAGCGCAGGTCTTGCGTATGGGCTGTCGCTGGAGGGTCTTGCCGAACAGCTCGGAGTGTCGAGGTCGGACCTCGAGGATTAGTCGGCAGGGCCTGCGACGTATGGCTCGTCGCCTGCATCCAGGTTGGAGTCGCCGAAGTGCTCGGAATGCGCCTGAGCATCGAGTACTGCTTGGCGTGCCTGCTGTGCAAGGTCGTCGATGTAGCGCTGGCAGGCAGTCCGGCAGTCCTCGTCATCCTGGATCTCAAGGATTTCGACAACCCTGGGCTTGCCAATGCGGATGCCGCGAGAGAAGCCTTGAGGGGTGCTGACCTCGATGTAGGCCTCTTCGTGGCCGGAGTCATCTGTTCGCAGGCCTAGCTTCATCTCAGCGGGCGCGTCCTGGGGGATGGGCCTGCTGGCAGCACGCATCGCCGCGTGGCCGATGTTGCTCTCGTTGATGCTGAAGAACGGGCCGATCATTGTTTCCTTGCCTCCTCGAACGGGTCGATTGCGCTCTGTGCGGCATGCACTATGCGGACGAAAACGATATGCATTCCGAGGCTGGCCGCGCCGACGTTGGTGTCGAGCGGCAGTCACTGCCGCACTCGGAGCACGTCCTATGTGCCCGGCCCTTCGGCGCGCGCAACGGCACACCATCCGGACCATTGGGGTCGTTGCACTCTGTGCGTTGAGTTTAGTCGGCTTTGGCGGCGCAACAGGAAGCGATAAGTACCTGGAACGGATCGGTTCCTGTAGGGAGCCTTGAAGTGTGGCTACTTCCCTCAAATCGACTCTCGGCACGCAAGTGCGGAAGGTGCGACTCTCCCGAGGGCTGACGCAGGAGGTTCTCGCAGAACAGCTGGGTGTCACACCTCGCTACCTTGCGGGCATCGAGCGCGGGGAACGGAACCTCACCCTGGACTCCGTCGATGCCTTGGCGAAACAGCTGGGGATCGAGACGCAGTCTCTGTTGCTTGTCTCCTAGCGACGAACGTCAAGTATGTGGCAACACCGGATTTTTCAACGACATCCTTCGGGAGTCGACCGACGTCCGTGCGTTTCCGTAGAGCCCCGGCACTGCGCGACGCCGACAATGAACACTGCGTCCGCCCCTTCACCAACGAGCGGGGCGAAAGAACGCGTGAGTTGAGCTCGTTGCAGGCTCGAGTGTCGGTGCCGCCAAGTAGGCTCGGGAGCGTTCACACAGGCGTGAGAAAGAGGTCGCATAGTGAAGCTGAAGTCGTTCCGGGTGTCCCGGTATAGGAACGTGCTGGACTCGGGTGAAGTGCTGGTGGAAGGTGACGTCACCACCCTGGTCGGCATGAATGAGTCGGGCAAGTCCACGATGCTCGACGCCCTCTATCGGCTCAATCCGGTCTACGGCGACAAGTTCGTCGAGCTCGACGACTACCCGCGCTGGCGACGTAGCCGCGATAGCCGCAACGAAGACCTGCAGGAGCTCTCACCGATCGATGCGACCTTTGAGCTGGACCAGGAGGACCTTGAAGCGTTGGAGGAGGCGCTAGGGGAGGGCGTCATTACACCCGGGGCAGTTCAGGTCGGTCGACGCTACAACGACAGTCATTGGGTGAGCGTCGAGGTTGATGAACTGCGTTTCATACGCAATGTGCTCGACGGACATCGCGATGTCGAGGCTCTTACCGAGACGCATGAAACTGTCGCGTCACTCAAGGCGGCTCTCACAGCTCTCGTCAAGGAGGAGGCGGCAGCGGCTGCCACAGCCGCCGCCGAAGCTTCAGAGGAAGAACCAAGCCCGGCGGAGAAAGTTCCTGGCACTCCCACCCGCGACGTGCTTGATCGCATCACTGATTCCCTTGGCGCTGACGGAAGTCCTGGATCGGTGGCGCAATCTGCGATCTGGTCGAGACTGCCGAAGTTCTTTCTGTTCACCGACTACCAGAGCCTCGAGGGCCGGGTAGACGTGTCTGAGCTGAAGACGCAGTCAGATGAGCGTCCGGGTGCCTCGCCGAAGCAGACCGCTCGCGCGCTGCTGAAGCTCGCGAACACCGACGTGAACGCTATGACTGACTCGAACTTCGAGTCGAGCACGGCAGAGCTCGAGTCGGTCTCCAATGACCTGTCCCGGGAGATGAAGGAGTACTGGAGCACAAACCCGGAGTTGCGCATCAAGATCATGACCGAGCCGGAGACGGTCTCTAATCAGCAAGGTCAACACAGCGTCGTACGGTACCTGAACTTCCGTGTCGAGGACCGGAAGCATGATTTCACCAACAACTTCTCGCGC
Organism: Homoserinimonas aerilata; assembly: GCF_006716125.1. Classification (NCBI taxonomy): domain Bacteria; kingdom Bacillati; phylum Actinomycetota; class Actinomycetes; order Micrococcales; family Microbacteriaceae; genus Homoserinimonas; species Homoserinimonas aerilata. The sequence goes on from NZ_VFOM01000001.1 coordinate 386,177, forward strand.
CGCTCGTCGGGCTATCGGTGGTTCTTCTCGTTCCTTGCCGCGTTCAGCGAGTTCGAGACCCGTGAGAGCAACGTCGTCATCCTGCTCGATGAGCCGGGTCTCACGTTGCACGCAAAGGCCCAGCGAGACTTTCTGCGCTTCATCAACGCGCGGCTCGCGCCCGCAGGCCAGGTGCTCTACACCACACACTCGCCGTTCATGGTCGACCAGATTGAGCGAGTTCGCGTTGTCGAGGACCGCGGCGAGGACATCGGCTCCGTGACCACGTCCGAGGCCCTAGAAGTCGGGGATGACAGTGCGTTCCCGCTCCAGGCAGCCCTCGGCTACGACCTGACGCAGAACCTCTTTATTGGTGAACGGAACCTGCTCGTCGAGGGGCCATCTGATCTGGCGTTCTTGGACTTGATCAGTCGTCGGTTGCGCGATCTCGGACGCGAGGGCGTGGACGAGCGGTGGCGCATCCTGCCGGCAGGTGGATCGTCCAACGTGCCGGCGTTCGTCTCGCTCCTCGGCCGCAAAGTGTCTGTCACCGTGCTGCTGGACTCCGGGACAGAAGGCGGCGGGAAGGTCGAAGCCGCCATGAATGCGAACAAGATCGACAGCGATCGCATCGTTCTCGTCAGTTCTGTCCTCGAGCAGAAGCACGCCGACATCGAGGACCTTTTCTCCGCCGATGACTACATCGAGCTCTACAACGCGGCGTTCGGCAAGCAGCTCAATGCCAAGGACTTGTCCAACCACCATGAGCGCATCTTGAAGCGTTTAGAGAACTCTGGCGAGCCGAAGTTCGACCATTGGCGTCCCGCAGAGGTCCTCTTGCGAGACCCCGCCCGTGTAGAGAAGCTCTCCGAAGTTTCGTTGGCCAACTTCGAAGCGCTGGCGCAGAAGCTCAACGCCACCCACGCGTGACACTCAGGCTGCCGCAGGTTGGTCTGTGCCGGAACGCGGTCGAAGTTCGCGTCAGTATGCAAAAAGCGCCTGGCAGATCGGTATTCTTGTCAGCTTCGCGGCATAACTTCTCCAAAAGTCTGACAGCAGTGCAGGACAGGGTGAAGCCAGTCGTCAGTGGGAACGCCGCTCGAAGCAGTGGCTAGGTTGGCCATCGTACGAGCCGCGCGTCAAAGAGGAGTCTCGTCATGAGCCTGAAGGATGAACTGGATGCGTACGTCCAGAAGACCGTCGACGAGCAGTGGGTGCGTCGCGCAGGTCAGAAGGTGCCCGACACCGATGACCTCCCCCTAAAGAACCTTGCCGTGGAGCTCGACGCAACGGTCCTCTACGCGGATCTTGCGTCGTCGACGAAGATGGTCAAGGGTTACAAAGACTGGTTCGCCGCAGAGATCTATAAGAGCTACCTCTACTGTGCTGCGAAGATCATTCGGTCGAGGGGTGGCACCGTTACTGCCTACGACGGGGACCGTGTCATGGGCGTGTTCATCGGTGATTCAAAGAACTCTGAAGCCGCTAAGTGCGGGCTGCAGATCAACTGGGCATCCAAGAACATCGTGGCAGCGAAGATCGCCGAGAAGTATCCGAAGAGCACCTTCGTGCTCAAGCAGCGAGTTGGTATCGACACCTCGAAGCTTTTCGTCGCTCGAACAGGCATCCGAGGTAGTAACGACTTGGTGTGGGTCGGGAACGCGGCAAACAATGCGGCGAAGCTGGCCGCGCTCGATCCTCGTTACCCGACCTACATCACGGCCGATGTCTACAGCAGGCTGAGCGAGACCTCGAAACTCGGGGGCGACCCGAAGCGGAACATGTGGACCGACCTGGGTGCCACCGCCATGGGCTATCAGATCTACGGGTCGACGTTCTGGTGGTCGGTCTAACGCCTGACTTCAGCCGAGGTCGCTGATCCACTCGTCCATCGGCGGGATGATGGGATTCCCCTGGTACACAGTTCCGACGCCGGACGTCCACTTCGGCTGGAGTAGGCCCTTGTTGTTCTCGTTGAGATTTGAGTAGAAAACGTCGCCGACGACGATCGGGCTCGATCCCCAGCCACGCCCTGCCAGGTGCGCCAGATGGGCCGCCCTGTTGACGACGTCCCCCATGTACACCACATCGTTGATCGTGCTGCCGATGTAACCCGCCTTGATCATGAGGACGCGCCCGTACTCAACGCCGATGCCGATGCTGAGCTGGGTGATCCCCGCCTTCTCGTAGTGGTGGTTGAGGAGCTTCAGGAGGGTATTGGCCTGCGCCGCGATAGCGAAAACATCGTCGATGTGGTTGACCTGGGTCGTCTTGTAGGAGGCCCACACGCAGTCGCCGACGATATTCACTTCGCGCACGTAGAGATCGGAGTTCAGGACTGCGACCATCTCCGAGATGAACGACCGATAGATCTTCGCAAGAACGGGCCGCTTGTGCTTCGAGGTCAGTCCGGAAGAGTCTCGAATGTCAATGAAGATTGCCGAGCACATTCCGTAGAAGCCGTTCGCGAATGTGAGCTTGTCCCGGTCGGGGAGTCCGTCCACCTCCTCGTATGCTCCCGCCGGCTGATCCAGGATCGCTTTGATTCGGGCCGAGCTGGCGGTCCAGTCGTATGGTCTGTAGTTGCCGTCCATCTGCGTCTCAGCTGTTCGTGGTTCCGATAACGAGGGTCAGGGCCGCGATCGCGGCACCTGCCGCGAGTGCGCACCGGATGGCCCACTTTGCGGCGGCCGCCTTCACTGTGGCAATGCGCGCATTGACATGGATCTGATCTGCAAGATCCTTCGTCAGCTCGACAGGGTCGGAGGTCAGGGTGTGGAGCACTTCGCTGTACTCCTGCCGCTTGCCCCGATAATTTCGATCGATGCTGGCGAAGAATAGTCTGTTGATCGCGTCCCGATCTGCATCTTTATCCTTCACCCGCGGTGTCAGCGTCCATCCACACAAAGCGCCCGTGATGATGAGCAAGAGACACGCGATGACAACCAGACTGTCGAACGCCGTAGCCCGATGAGTGAAGTCCTTTGTGAGGTTGAACGTCATCGTCGCCATCACTCCAGTGAAGGCCAGTGTCACACCGGCCTTCGCGTCCGAGTGGCGGATCCATTCGTTCATCAACGCGAGTGTCTTCCACGCATGGTCCGGGTTCGGCTCGGGAGGGCTGACGGACATGGGTAAGCCGTGCGGATGGCCCTCGGTGGACCGTCGTCTACTGCGCCAGGACGGCATTCGAAACATGGCTCCAGGCTACTAAGGAAGACCCATGCGCCGCGGGATCCTCGGTTGCACGAGTGTCTCGACTCCGAGATGCGACTAGCCTGTCGCGAGTCTGAGCTTTCGGGCGACGCACTCGGACGCCTCGTAGTCGGGATGAATATCGCGACCAGATCCATCGAGCCCGCCGCATCGCAACACGCGACGACGGCCTCGATGGCATAGCCATAGCGACTCCGGCTTCACTTCGCGCTGCATCAGCGGGAGGCCAGCTGCGCGCCCTTGGTCAAAGGGTCGGGGTGAGCTCCCCACCCTGTCTACTTCAGCGTCGATCAGCCCTGTGGATGACCTCGCCGAGCTCAACTGTTAGCCTGGTCTCAGGCTCTCCACCTCGCACAGATCTACCCACTGCTTGGTGCTCCTCACACTAAGACTCCAGGTCAGACTCCCTGTGATCGATCATGGGCCAGCCTTAGCACCTAAGGTTCCGAAATCACCGGAACTCGGTAACTCGGTGGAGTTCCGTTTCAACGTGTAGCCGGAAGTCGTCTGGTTTTCTATCTCGAGAGAATCGACAGCGTCGATGTGACCTGCATCCTGCACCAACGCATGGATGCGACACAGCATTCGTAGGCGGCGTCTATGCCGGCTCGGTGAGCGCGGCGGCGTAGTTGCGCATCGAGCGCTGGTAGCGGGGCAACGTTTCTAGCTGCGCTTCGATGGCGACCTGTAGGGCTTCGTCCTTGTGCCCGGCACTGTGGAGGGCCAGGGCCAACACGATGCGGGGTGCGGAGCCGGTCGATTCGTGAGTCGGGGCGGCTCGCAGCACAGCGATTGCCTCTTCGAGGCGACCGAGATTGCGCAGTGTCGATCCGTACTGGACGGCGAGCTGCGCATGCCGAGCTTCGTCGAGGCCGAGCTCGAGAGAGCGCTCGTACTCTGCGCCGGCCTCGGTTTCGAATCCCATTGAGTCGTACATGCCGGCGAGTTCGAACGCCGCCCTGCCATCGGTGGCAGGGCATACCTCGGTCAGTTCGCGCATTGCTGTGACGCCGTCATTGCGATCAAACGAGTCGAAACGCATCCAGAGATCGGCGATCGATGCTTCCCACTGTTCGATCGTCACACTCATGGCGCCAATCCTGTCATGCCGACTTCGTGCAACGCATCGCAGCAGCCGGCTGAGCAGGCCCACCGGATGCTCATTCCACGCTAATGATCTGACCGTTTCGAGGGAGCCCACCGTCGATGGTGAACGGCACCGCCTGCGCGCTCTGCGCATCCAGTCGGTCGATGACCTGCAGGTGCAGGTGGGGTTCTGTGCTGTTGCCAGAGTTGCCGCAACGGCCCAGCGCATCCGCCTGCTTGACGCGTTGTCCTCGAGCGACGGTGATGCTGCCCTGCTGCAGGTGGCACAACACGACCACTGGCCCGCCGTCGGTTTCGATCATCACGTGGTTGCCGCTCAACGACGTCCAGCCCTCGGACGCTCTCTGCCGTTGGGTCACGGCGTAGCGCACCGACGGGAGCCCCCGGAAGGCGTCGTGGTCTGGTTCGGAGTCGAGGATGGCGACGATTGTGCCCGCCACCGGAGCCAGAATGGGGCGACCGAAACCGGGGAAATTCGACGCCGGTTCGGTTCGGAGCAGCGCTGCGAAGGTGAACGGCGCGGTGCGACCCTGGTCATTCACGGGCACGAAGTCAATCGCGTGGGATGTGCCGTAGAGCGCCGTTCCGTGGCTGGGTACCCGGTTTGCGGGACTGTTCTGGGTCATCCACCGCCCCCTGAAGGGGTAGGCAAGATTGAGCGTGGCGCACATGGGCGGACTCCAGGTGGTGAAGCGCGGGCGACGCATTTGTTCCGGCGGGCAGAATTTGCTGAGTCTATGACCTCGACGAGACCGGCTCAATGACCAAGGCTCGCCTGTCGAGGGCGTGCACGGGTGAGTCTGATCCGGATGCGATGGCGATATCCTGACCGCAGGTCATCGTTGAGCAGGCGGAAGGAACTCTGTGCCCATCCATCTGCCTGAAGCGCTCATTCCGGTGGTACTCAAAGCCCGACGTGCGAACCAGCCGTTCGTGACTGAGGCGGGAGCCCACCAACGCATTCGCGAGCGCTTTCTGCGCCCCGTGCCGTATAGCCCACCGGCGCGTCTGGATGGTGTGCGTGTCGACCGCAGGATGTCCGACCCGTCCGGGTGGCCCGTCTATGACGTGGAGCCGATCGGCGCTGCGCCACGTGCATCCGTCGCCGTGTATGTGCACGGTGGGGGTTGGGTCAATGAGATCACCGGTCAGCATTGGCGGTTGATCGCCCGCATCGCGCGTGAGACGGGCCAGCGCGTCGTCGTGCCCGTCCATCCGCTCCTCCCTCTCGGCGCCGCGCGGCAGGTGCGCGACGGTGTTGCCGAACTGGCCCGCGTCGAACGTGATGCTGGCCGCGAGGTGCGGCTGGCTGGCGACTCCTCCGGCGGCCAGATCGCGCTTTCTGCGGCGCTGAAGCTTCGCGATGACGGGGTGACCATCGCATCCACGACGCTGTTGTCACCGGCACTGGATCTGACATGGAGCAACCCGCGGATCGATGCGGTGCAGCCCAGCGATCCGTGGCTGGGTCGGCCCGGCGGGAGGGTGCTGGCGCAGGCGTGGCGGGGCGAGGACGAGCTGGACGACCCTGCGGTCAGCCCGCTGTTCGGGAGCATGGCCGGGCTGGGGCCGCTGACGATCCTCTCGGGCACGCGCGACGTACTGAATCCGGATGCCCACGTGTTGCGAGAGAAGGCGCAGGATGCCGGTGTGCCGGTGGCATGGCACGAGGCGGAGGGGCAGCTGCACGTGTATGCGCTGCTGCCGACGCGGGCGGGCGAACAGGGCGCGCGCGTCATCGTGGAGAGCCTTCGACCGCGTTGATCGTGCCTGGCAACGGTTGACGGTTCGAGCGGAGAGCGCCAGCTCGTCATGTGCCGGGGACGCCTCAGAAGGGAAGGGTCCTCGCATACTGCGGCGGCATCCGTGGTGCTCGTGACCTCCGCCACCGTACCAAGGCGGGCCTTGCCCCAGCATCCCCAACCGCGAGGCGTTTTCGGCGAAATGAGGTCGCCGCTGCGGGCTCATTTCGCCGAAAACGCCTCGTCACGGTGCCAGTCGCGAGGCTGCGTGTCGAGGACGGCAGCGCCGAGTCTTCCTGTGCGCGCGCATCCGGAACTGGGAATCGACAATGAACACGTCCACGGAATGACTCGCCGCGTGGCCGATCGCGTTCATCATCACGATGTTCGTGTGGCCCCTGTCGTCTGGTTCAACCACTGGTGCGGGCCGGTGTGAGCACGATATCGCCCGTACCGCCACAATTGGCTCATGGTCGATAGCTCTTCGAGGGTCGCGGTGTGTGGCCCCGCGTCGTGGAACCACCTGATTCACCTCGATCGCCTGCCGGAGCCGGTTCCGCACATGCAGTTCGCGACACGCTCGGTGCACACGGTCGGCGGTACCTCGGCGGGCAAGGCGCTGCATCTTGCCACGCTGGGTGTCGACGTCGAGCTGCACGCGCTTCTGGGGAGTGACGGTGACGCCGGGAGTATCGAGCGCGCCCTTCGCGACAGTGGCGTGCGGCTGGTGCGCCACCACTCGACTGAGACGGAGCGCCACGTCAACCTCATGACGGAGGCCGGCGGGCGTGTCTCCCTCTACGTGTCGACGCCGTCGACTCCGACACCGGATGCGGTGGCCCGGATGCACGGCCACCTTCGCGAGGCCGACCTTGCGATAGTCGACCTGAGCGAGCTGGGGGCGTTGCTCCTCGCCGGCCGTGATGAGCCGGACGGTTGGAGCACCCCGGTGTGGACCGACCTCCACGACTATGACGGGGTCGCTGAGTTCCATGAGCCGTTCCTTCGCGCCGCCGATGTGGTGTTCATGAACGACGACAAGACGGACGACCCGTGGTCTCTCATGCGGGAGTGCATTTCGAAGGGGCCGCGCCTGGCCGTGTGCACGCTGGGCGCACGCGGGGCCATCGCACTGGATGCGATGGGCCGCCGGGCACAGGCGCCGGCCGTCGCCTGCACGGTGGTCGACACGAACGGCGCGGGCGACGCCTTCGCCGCAGGTTTTCTGAAGGCGTCGCTGGAGGGTGCCGACACCGAGCGGTGCCTGCTCGCGGGCGCAGAACAGGCCGTGGTCGCGCTGTCGACGGACCACCTGCATCCGTCGCTCGGCGACTGATCAGGCGCAGTGTCTGCCTGAGCATTCCGATTACCCTCGTCACATGAGCCGCTACAGCAACCCCGGAGTCGTCGAGTTCGATGCCGTCCTCGAGCGGTCGGATGCTCGTGGCTCTTCCGCCTATGTCGCTTTTCCTCACGACGTGCGCGAGCTGTTCGGCACGGGTGGTCGGGTCCCGGTGGTCGCCACATTCGACGGGGTGCCCTATCGCGGCTCGCTGGTCACCTATGGCGGGCCGCACCTGATTCTGGTGTTGGCGAGCATCCGGGAGTCGATCGGCAAGGAGCCCGGTGACACCGTGCATGTGACGATCGCGCTCGATGAGGAGCCTCGACTCATCGAACTCGATGAGGATGTCGCCGCCGCCTTCACCGCGGCGGGTGTCACGGATGCTTTCCGTGCGATGTCGTATTCGCATCAGCGCGAATACCAGCAGTGGATCGTCGGGGCGAAGCGCGAGGAGACGCGCGCTCGCCGCATCGCGAAGAGCATCGAGCTGATCGGCGCAGGAGCACGCCTCAAGGGCTGAGCGTCTGGCCCCGCGAAAAACGAGGAGCTTTTCTGCGATCGACGCGGGATCGAGGAGTGCTGCCGCGGAGAAAGGCAGATTCTCCTCGTTTTCTGCGCAGCGCATCCGGTGACTCGCGACGTGCTCGCGTGGGTTCCTGACGACGCCTCCTGAGGAGTCGCAGCGGCCCACGGGCCGTGCACCCGTCGGATGCCACGGGTAAGCTTTGTGTGGCCCTGCGGCATCCGTGTTGGCGAGTAGTTGAGAGAGCGCAGTGAAATGGTTTCGTCGTCGGCGACGGGTCACGATGACACCGTTCGACGCTTCGATGCTGCCTGAGCGCACTCCTCTCAGTTTTGAGGGTGCGGTCGAGGAGGGTCTCATGCTGGCCGAGTATGCGAGCCGTATGCGTGTGAAGAATCACATCGTGGTGGGCGCGATCACTTCGGCTGAGACGTTCGATCCGTCGAACTATCTGGATGATGCGCGTTCGGTGTTGGCGTCGCTTTCGGCTGAGTCGACTCTCGCGGCGGAGCGTCTGGCCCGCGAGCTGCGTGCTGCTCAGCAGATGTATGGCAGCGCTGAGCATGCCCATGATTACCAGTCGGCGGATGCGAGCAATCTGAAGCGCCGCGAGGCGGTCGCGTTGGCGTTGGCGAAGCGGTTGGGGGAGCGGCGCAGCGACGACGAGTATCTTCTGGGGCTCATAGAGCATGCGCGTGAGGACGCTTGGCATGATGTCGCGCGGGCTGTGGAGGAGTCTCTCGACCGCTCCAACATTGTGGTGGATGCCGACTATGAGAGGCAGCGGGAGCAGCGGATGGCCCTGCTTGTTTCCGAAGATCTGGCTCGCCTGGCGGGGGAGACGGCGAAGGGCTGAGGCTTCTCGGGCACCACCCGGGCTTTCTGTTCTGCTGCTGTGTGCCCTACACTGTGGCAGGTCCCCCCGTATGGGGGAGGTCTTGTTGTCGGCTCCAGCGTTACCCGAGGCGCCGCTCGTCAGCAATGGAGTTTTCCCGTGGGAGATACCCGTCCCTATTCCCGTGATCGCCGGCGGCATATTGCGCCTGGCAGGAACGGTCGTCCGCCGCGCCGTCTTGCGCTGCCCATCACCGCGTCCGTCGCCGTGTTGGTGCTGATCGGTGGTGTCGGCGCCGCCTGGTCGCAGGCTGGCTTCGGTGGCATGTTCGCTGAGGGGGCGGGTTGTCGCGACAACGCCGAGTCGGTTGTGGTTGTTGCCGATCCGTCGATTGCGCCCACGTTGACTGCTGTTGCCGCGGAGTTCGATGTGGCGTCTGAGTCGTGTGTTGTGACTGAGGTGCGTTCGCAGGATTCGGCTGACACGGCCGCGATGCTCGCCTCGAATGCGGCGTCGGGGGCGGATGCCTGGGTGCCTGATTCTGAGATGTGGCTGCAGCGCATGGAGAGCACCGCCGCGTCGTTGGGCCGTTCGGCGCCCTCCGTGCAGGTGGGCGACCCTGTTGCGAGTACGCCGGTGGTGTTGGCCGCGCCTGCGGCTCGGGCGTTGGATTTCGCGTCGCAGCCGCCGAGCTGGACTGCGGTGATCGCGGGCACTGTCTCTGCTCTGCTGCCCGACCCGGAGGGTTCGGCGGCGAGCCTGTCGGCGTTGGTCGCGTTGAGTGAGCGTGCGTCTCAGGAGGACCCGCGCCAGTTGGCGGGCACCCTGATTGCGCTGGGGCGCAGCATCCCGGAGTCGGCGGAGAGCGCGTTCGATTCGGCGGCGAGCGCACCGGCGCCGACGGTTGTTGTCACGACGGAGCGGCAGGTGGCCGCCCACAATGGTGCCGAGCCGGCCACTCCTCTGGTGGCGCTGTATCCGAGCGATGGCACGAAGTCGCTGCACTACCCGTTCGTGGTGTTGGATGCCGCGGGTGGTGTTGTGAAGGCCACGCAGGAGCCGAGCGTTGAACCGTTCGATCGCGGTCAGCATCTCGCGGATTTCGCGGAGGCGGTGCGGGCGGCGAGTGACACGCTCGCTGCTCAGGGGTTCCGGGATGGTTCAGGCGGTGGTGAGCTCGCCGTCAGTGGTGTGCTCGCGTGGCCTGCCGAGACGTCACCGGCGGCCGACAGTACGCAGCAGGTGGAGTTGCTGCGCTCGTGGGGTGTGCTCAATCTGCGCTCGCGCATGCTCGCGGTCATCGACGTGTCGGGTTCCATGTTGGAGCCGGCGGGTGGCGGGTTGCGTCGCATCGATGTCTTCCAGCGTGCCGCGGTGGGGGCCATGCAGAAGTTCTCGGGCGAGGTCGAGATGGGTGTGTGGGTGTTCTCCACGAACCGTGTCGGCAATCAGGATTGGGAGGATCTCTCTCCGATCGAGCCGCTCGGCAACCCGGAGCACACCGCGCATATCGCGGGCATCATCCAGTCGCTGCCGCAGTACATCCGGGGCGATACGGGTCTCTACGACACGGTGCTGGCGGCGGTGCAGCGGGTGCGTGACGGTTACGACCCGTCGAAGGTGAACTCGGTGCTGTTGTTCACGGACGGCAAGAACGATGACAAGGTCACGATCGACCTGCAGACGTTGCTCGCGCAGTTGGCGGCGGAGGCCGACCCGCTGAAGCCGGTTCCGGTCATCCTGATCGGGTTCGGGCCGGATGCCGACATCGATTCGATGACGCAGATCGCGACGGCGACGGGCGGCGCCGCCTATTCGGCGAACCAGCCGGATGATCTGGGTCGCGTGCTCGTCGACGCCCTCTCTCAGCGCGGTTGCCGCCCCAACTGCTAGCCCCCGGGACTGTGACTGCCGACCGCACGGATAGCCGTGCGGTCGGCAGTTTGGCTTGGCTGTGGCGCAAAACCTTGTTTGACTGGGTGCTTCGGCAGCCGTTGTCGGGGAATGAGCACAGCAGATGATCGAGTTCCGCAACGTGTCCAAACGCTTCGCCGATGGCACGCTGGCGGTCGAGGACTTCTCGCTGGTGCTGCCGTCGCACATGACGACGGTGTTCGTGGGTTCGTCGGGTTCGGGCAAGACGACGCTGCTGCGCATGGTCAATCGGATGGTCGAGCCGACGTCGGGTCAGGTGCTCATCGATGATGTGGATGTCGCCGAGCTGGATCGTGTGAAGCTGCGGCGCAGCATCGGCTATGTGCTGCAGGCGGGCGGGCTGCTCCCGCATCGCAGGGTTGTCGACAACATCGCGACGGTGCCCATATTGAATGGTGTGAAGCGCTCGAAGGCGAGGGCGGATGCTCTGCTCCTGCTCGACACGGTGGGTCTGGACCGCGAGCTGGCCGAGCGCTACCCGAGCCAGCTTTCGGGCGGCCAGCAGCAGCGGGTGGGGGTGGCGCGTGCGCTTGCGAGTGATCCGAACATCCTGCTCATGGATGAGCCTTTCGGCGCGGTCGACCCGATTGTGCGGGCCGAGTTGCAGGTGGAGCTGAATCGCCTGCACGATGAGCTCGGCAAGACGACGGTCTTTGTGACGCATGATGTGTCGGAGGCGTTTGCGATCGCCGATCAGGTGGTCATCATGAGGCAGGGCGGTCGGATCGCCCAGGTGGGTACCCCCGCGGAGATTCTGGCGGCGCCGGCTGACGACTTCGTGGCCACGTTCATTGGGGCCGACAGGGATGCGCGGCGGCTGCATCTGGAGGAGCGGCCGGATGGCGCGACGATCGTTGTCGATGGTGACGGCCGCCCGGCCGGTCTGCTGGTCGACGACCCGCAGGGCGTCTGATGGAGTGGACGATCGCGAATTTCGGCCTCATCTGGGAGCTGACGCTCAATCACGTTCGGCTGAGTGTCATCCCGATCGTGTTGGGGCTGCTGATCGCGGTGCCGCTCGGCTGGCTGGCGAACCGCAATGCCGCGCTGCGGGTGATCACGATCTCGGGTGGGAGCCTGCTGTTCACGATTCCGTCGCTGCCGTTGTTCGTGATCCTGCCGTATGTTCTGGGCACGCGGGTGACCGATGAGACGAATGTGATTGTGGCGTTGACGATCTATGCGGTCGCGGTGATGGTGCGGTCGGCGGCGGATGCTCTGGCTGCGGTGCCCGTGTCGGTTCTGCAGTCGGCCTCTGCGATGGGGTTCTCTCCGTGGATGAGGTTCTGGTCGACGGAGCTGCCCTTGGCCGGCCCGGTGCTGTTGGCGGGTCTGCGCGTCGTCTCGGTGAGCACGATCGCTCTTGTGTCGGTGGGCGCGCTGGTCGGTTCGCGCAATCTCGGCTACCTGTTCACGAATGGCAAGCAGCGCGACTTCCTGGAGGAGATCCTGGTGGGCATTGTGGCGACGCTGGTGATCGCGGTCGTCTTCGATGTGGTGTTGGTGCTGTTGGGGCGCATCCTGATGCCGTGGCAGGCGGTGGTCGCCGCGCAGCGCGGCGTCGTGGCTGTCGGGAAGGCGGCCTGACATGGAGTTCTTTCTCAGCGCGATCGCCTGGATCTTCGACCCGGCCAACTATGCGGCCGGCTCGCTGAGCCCGCTGCCCATCGGTGACCGCATCGGCGAGCATCTGCTGTACACCTTGGTTGCTGTGCTGCTCGCATCCGTCGTCGCTCTTCCTCTGGGTTTGTTCATCGGTCACACGGGTCGGGGCCGCCAGTTCGTGATCGCTTTCACGGGTGGCATGCGCGCTCTTCCGACGCTGGGTCTGCTGATGGCGTTGTTCGTGATCATCGGCATGTGGGCGCCGTTCACGATCACGGGGGTCGTCGCGTCGATCGTGTCGTTGGCGGTGTTGGCGGTGCCGTCGACGTTGGCCGGCGCGTATTCGGGTGTGGAGGCGGTCGACCCGGTGACGGTGGATGCGGCGCGCGCGAACGGCATGACGGAGTGGCAGATCCTGACGAGGGTGGAGGTTCCGCTGGCGCTTCCGCTCATTGTGGGAGGCCTGCGGGCGTCGGTTCTGCAGGTGATCGCGACGACGGTCATCGCTTCCTATATCGGTCTGGGCGGTATCGGCCGCATCATCTCGAGCGGTATCGGGCTGAACGACAATGACCGCATCCTGGGCGGGGCGATTCTGGTGACGGCGCTCGCGCTTGTCGTGGACGGCGTGTTCGCGCTCGTGCAGAGGCTGCTGCGGGGGCCTGGCGCGGTTGGTGCGGGCCGGATGCGGCGGGAGCGAAATATCTCGGAGCAGGCGCGTGTTGCCGTTTAGCGGGCGCGCCTGCTGTCTCGGCGCTGCCAGTGAAATGTCAGTGGCGGAGACCACAATGGGCCGCGTACGCCGGTGATCTGCGGTGCGGCGGCGGTGAAGACGATGATGAATGAGGATGAGAGATGATGAGAACACGCTCGACCACACTGATCGCTGGGGCTGCTGCGGCAGTGGTGGCGTTGGGCCTCGCTGGCTGCGCCACGTCTGATCCGACCGGCTCCGGGGGTGATGCGGGGGAGTCGATCACGATCGGTTCGTTCGCTTTCTCCGAGAGCGAGATCCTCGCTGAGATCTACGCGCAGGCGCTCGAGGCGGAGGGTTTCACGGTGGAGCGTTCGCTCAATCTGGGCCCGCGCCAGACGACGATCCCGGCGCTCGAGGATGGCTCGATCGACCTGATCCCCGAGTACAACGGCAATCTGCTGAGCTTCTACGATGACGCCAACGCGGCTCGCACGACGGAGGAGGTCGACACGGCGGCGGCTTCGGTGATCCCTGAGGAGTTCCAGTTGTTGGCTTCTTCTCCTGCGGAGGACAAGGACGCCTATGTGGTGACGCGGGCGAAGGCCGAGGAGTTCGGGCTGTCGTCGATCGCCGATCTGGCGAAGATCGAGCCGTTCACGCTGGGCGCGAATCCACAGTTCACAGAGTTCAGCTACGGACTTCCGGGTCTGGCTGACGTCTACGGCATCGCGGATGTCGCCTTCCAGCCCATCGAGGACTTCGGCGGTGCCGACACGGTGAAGGCGCTCGTCGATGACGCGGTTCAGGTTGCCGACATCTACACGACCTCACCCGATCTTGTTGCGAAGGATCTCGTCGTTCTTGACGACCCTGAGCACATCATCGCGGCGCAGAACGTTGTTCCGCTGATCAACCGCTCCGCCTACAGCGCGAAGCTGGAGCAGGTGCTTGACGCGGTTTCGGCCAAGCTGACGACGGATGACCTGATCGCCCTGCGCGAGCGGGTCGAGGGCAGCGAGAAGGCGCAGGCGGATGTCGCGGCGAAGGACTGGCTGACGGAGGCCGGCCTGATCTAGCGGTCGGCCCTGTCGGCGCTGGTTCTTCGGGCGGCCGCCCTTGCTATGCTGTCCCCACAAGTGAAGATCGGCCGTACACGATGCGGGAGAGTCCGGGGCATCCGCCGCCGGCACCGAAGGAGCAAGCCTCTCCGCAAATCTCTCAGGTTCCCGTACCGCATCGCCCAGGCCACTCTGAAAAGTGGATTGCTTCGCAATCCGGATTGAGGAGCAATGGCGCGCAGCGGCATTGCTTGAGAAGAGATCGCGCAGCGATGCCACCAGTATCGCGGCCGTCTCGAAATCTGGAACGAGCAGTCCCGCCCACGGTGAAAGCCGGCCCACAGGCCGGTGAAACTCTCAGGCCGGATGACAGAGGGAGAGTTCTCGCGCCTCAGCCGCCTGGTTTTGGAGAACTCATGACCGATCGCACCGCCGTCTCATCCGCCGACACTTCTCGGCTCAGCCCGCTGCATGACATCCATGTGGAGGCGGGCGCCTCGTTCACTGATTTCGCTGGCTGGCAGATGCCGGTGCGCTATTCGAGTGAGCTCGAGGAGCATCATGCCGTGCGCACTGCGGCGGGGCTTTTCGATCTGTCTCATATGGCGGAGATCATCGTCGCAGGGCCGGAGGCGGGTGCGGCGCTCGATTTCGCTCTCTCGAACCGCGTCTCGGCCACCGCCGTCGGGCAGGCGAAGTACAGTCTGCTGCTGTCGGCTGAGGGCGGCATCGTCGACGATGTGATCGTGTACCGCACCCACGAGAATCGTTTCGGCATTGTCGCCAATGCGGGCAACCGTGCCGCAGCAGCGGGGGCACTCTCGGCACGGGCGAGCGGTTTCGACACGACGGTTGTCGACGAGAGCGATTCGTTGGCCCTCATCGCCGTGCAGGGGCCCGCAGCGTTGCGGGTTCTTCAGGATCTTGCCGGGCTCGAACTCGATCTGCCTCTCGGTGAGTTGCGCTACTACCGTTCGACGGTCGCACAGTGGGCGGGCAACGAGGTGCTGCTCGCGCGCACCGGCTACACGGGCGAGGACGGTTTCGAGCTCTATGTGGTCAACGCGGTGGCGCCGCGGCTGTGGCGTGAGCTGATCGAGGCGGGTGCCCCGCACGGGCTCGTCCCTGCGGGTCTCGCCTGCCGCGACACGCTGCGCCTGGAGGCGGGCATGCCGCTGTACGGGCACGAGCTGGGCCTCGATGTGCGCCCTGCCGAGGCCGGTCTGGGCCGCGTCGTCACGCTCGACGGCAGCAAGGGTGACTTCGTGGGCCGTGAGGCTCTCGAGGCGGCGGAACAGACTCCGGATGCTCTGGGCCGCGTCCTCGTCGGCCTGCGTTCCGAGGGGCGCAGGGCTGGCCGTGCCGGCTATGCGGTGCTCGACGGCGACCGCGTGGTCGGTGAGGTGACGAGCGGCGCGCTCAGCCCCACTCTCGGCCACCCGATCGCGATGGCCTTCGTGGAGGCCGGCAGCGCACAGCCGGGCACTGAGCTGGCGATCG
Source organism: Homoserinimonas aerilata (assembly GCF_006716125.1). Taxonomy (NCBI): domain Bacteria; kingdom Bacillati; phylum Actinomycetota; class Actinomycetes; order Micrococcales; family Microbacteriaceae; genus Homoserinimonas; species Homoserinimonas aerilata. The sequence continues at coordinate 401,719 of NZ_VFOM01000001.1, forward strand.
ATGTGCGCGGCAAGGCGATGCCCGCATCCGTCACCGAGCTCCCCTTCTACAGGCGCCCGAAGCCGGGCGCCCCGAACCCCGACACCGCCAAGCCCGACACCCCCAGCAGGAACACCGCGACAGGAGACGCATCATGAGCAACACCCCCGAGAATGTGCAGTTCACCGCCGAGCACGAGTGGGCCCGCATCGACGGCGACCTGCTCACGGTCGGCATCACCGTCTACGCGGCCGACAAGCTGGGCGAGGTCGTCTACGTGGACCTGCCCGAGGCGGGTGCGACGGTTGCGCGCGGTGCCGTCATTGCCGAGGTCGAGTCGACCAAGTCGGTGGGCGAGATCTTCGCCCCCGTCGATGGCACGATCGTCGAGGTGAACAGCGCCGTCGTAGACAGCCCCGAACTCATCAACGACTCCCCGCAGGGCGACGGGTGGCTGTTCACGGTGCGTGTTGCCGGTGATGACGCCATCGCGGCCGCCGGTTTCATGGACGCCGAAGCCTACGCCGCCCTGACCGAGGCGTAGACGGATGGGCTTCGAGACCCACGGCGCGTTCGCGTCCCGTCACATCGGAACCACGGGCGTCGACGACGAGCAGGTCATGCTCGCGGCGGTCGGCTATGAGAGCGTCGAGGCGCTCGTGCAGGCGGCGGTGCCGCAGTCGATCCATGTCGACCCGATCGCGAACTCCACGATCCCGCCGGCCGCGAGCGAACGTGAGGCGCTCGCCGAGCTGCGCGTCATCGCCGGCTACAACCGGGTGCGTCGCTCGATGATCGGTCTCGGCTATCACGACACGGTGACGCCGGCCGTGATCAAGCGCAATGTGCTCGAGAACCCCAGCTGGTACACCGCGTACACGCCGTACCAGCCGGAGATCTCGCAGGGCCGCCTCGAGGCGCTCATCAACTTCCAGACGATGGTCTGCGATCTCACCGGACTCGACACCGCGAACGCGTCCATGCTCGACGAGGGCACGGCCGTGGTCGAGGGGATGCTGTTGGCGCGTCGCGCGTCGAAGTCGGCGTCGAATGTCTTGGTCGTGGATGCGGATGCGTTGCCGCAGACGAAGGCGCTGCTCGCGAACCGTGCAGAGGCCGTCGGTATCGAGCTGGTCGAGCTCGCCCTCAGCGATGGCGCGGAACTTCCCGAGGCGTTCGGTGTCTTCGTGCAGTACCCCGGGGCATCCGGTCGCGTCTGGAATCCCGCATCCGTCATCGCCGCAGCGAAGGAGCGGGGCGCGCTCGCCGTTGTCGCCGCCGATCTGCTCGCGCTGACCCTCGTGACGAGCCCGGGTGAGCTCGGCGCGGATGTTGCGGTGGGCACGAGCCAGCGTTTCGGCGTGCCCATGGGCTTCGGCGGCCCACACGCCGGCTACATGGCGGTGCGCAAGGGGCTCGAACGCCAACTGCCGGGTCGCCTCGTGGGCGTCTCGAAGGACGCGGACGGGCATCCGGCCTACCGCCTCACGCTTCAGGTGCGCGAGCAGCACATCCGCCGCGAGAAGGCGACCTCCAACATCTGTACCGCACAGGTGCTGCTCGCCGTCATGGCCTCCATGTATGCCATCTACCACGGGCCGCACGGGCTCAGGCGCATCGCAGAGCGCGTGCACGAGACAGCGCGGGGCTTCGCGGAGGCGCTCACCGGGGCGGGCTTCGAGCTCGCGGGCGAGCACTTCTTCGACACCGTGCGCGTGCGCGTGCCCGGCCGCGCCGACGAGATCGTGGCCGCCGCGCTGGAGCGGGACATCCTGCTGCTGAGGGTCGACGCCGACACGGTCGGGCTGAGCTTCGACGAGGCGAGTCTCGACCGCATGCCCGGAACGGACCTCGTGGCCGAGCTGCGCGCGGTGTTCGGCATCGAGCGGGCCGCGGGCTCGGCCCGGGGGAGTGCCGTACCCGCAGAGCTGCAGCGCGAGGTCGACTATCTGACGCATCCGGTGTTCAACACGCACCGCTCCGAGACCAGCATGATGCGGTACCTCAAGTACCTGGCCGACAAGGATTACGCGCTCGACCGGGGCATGATTCCGCTCGGCTCGTGCACCATGAAGCTCAATGCGGCCACCGAGATGGAGTCCATCACGTGGCCCGAGTTCGCGAACATCCACCCGTTCGCGCCGGTCGGTGACGTGCAGGGCTACCTCGTTCTCACGGGGCATCTCGAGTCGTGGCTGGCCGAGGTCACCGGCTATGACACGGTCTCGCTGCAGCCGAACGCGGGCAGCCAGGGCGAGCTCGCCGGCCTTCTCGCCATCCGTGGCTACCACCGCGCCAACGGCGACCTCGAACGCACGGTCTGCCTCATCCCGTCGAGCGCGCACGGCACGAACGCGGCCAGCGCTGTGCTCGCGGGTATGCGCGTTGTTGTCGTCGCCTGCGATGAGCTCGGCAATGTCGACCTCGCCGATCTTCACGCCAAGATCGACGAGCACCGCGAGCAGCTGAGTGCGCTCATGGTCACCTATCCGTCCACGCACGGTGTGTACGAGCACGAGATTCGGGCGATCACGGATGCGGTGCATGAGGCGGGCGGGCAGGTCTACGTCGATGGCGCGAACCTGAACGCGCTGCTCGGCTATGCGCGCTTCGGAGACTTCGGCGGCGACGTCAGCCACCTGAACCTGCACAAGACGTTCTGTATTCCGCATGGCGGCGGCGGCCCCGGTGTGGGTCCGGTCGCAGCGAAGGCGCACCTGGCAGCGTTCCTTCCCGGGCATCCGATGGCCCAGTCAGCGCAGCATCCCGCCTTCGATGTCGGCACCGGAGCGCAGGGGGAGTTCGTGCACGGTGGCGGACCGGTGAGCGCCGCGCCGTACGGAAGCCCGAGCATCCTGCCCATCAGTTGGGCGTACGTGCGGATGATGGGAGCTGAGGGCCTCAAGCAGGCCACCGGCGCTGCGGTGCTCGCCGCGAACTATGTGGCGGCGCGGCTTCGCGCGCACTTCCCTGTTCTGTATTCGGGCGACAACGGTCTTGTCGCCCACGAGTGCATCCTCGACCTGCGGCCGCTCACGGCCGAGACGGGCGTCACGGTCGACGATGTCGCGAAGCGGCTCATCGACTACGGCTTCCATGCCCCCACGATGAGTTTCCCGGTTCCGGGCACCCTCATGGTGGAGCCGACCGAGAGCGAGGACCTCGCCGAGATCGACCGCTTCATCGACGCGATGATTGCGATCAGGGCGGAGGCGGATGCTGTGGGTCGCGGCGAATGGCCGGCCGACGACAACCCGCTGCGGGGGGCGCCGCACAGCGCCGAGTCCGCCTTGGTGGGCGAGTGGGCGCACCCGTATTCGCGTGAGGTTGCGGTGTACCCGGCGACGTTCGGCCTGTCTGGTGTGGAGCGGGTGCGGGCCGTGCACGGCAAGTATTGGCCGCCGGTGCGTCGCATCGACAACGCGTACGGTGACCGCAACCTGGTCTGCGCGTGCCCGCCGCCGAGCGCCTTCGAGTAGCGCGGGCGGTCTCGAGACTGCCGCGCTGGAGCGCGGCACCTCGACCAGCAGCAACAATCCTGCTGGTCGAGGGATCGCCTCTTCGGACTCAAACCCCGCTGGTCGAGGGATCGCCGTCTACGGCGATCGTCTCGAGACCGGCCGCACGAGAGACATCCTTCCTCAGTGCGATGTGGCTTTCTCTGCTCCGTGCCCGGTGAGCGAGCGCACCTCCATTTCGGCGGCGACGGCGGGGTCTTCGCGCCGGCTGCTGGTGATGGTGCCCAGCCAGCCGAGGATGAAGCCGAGCGGGATGGAGATGATTCCGGGGTTGTTGAGCGGGAACCAGGAGAAGTCGACCCCGCTGAACATGGATGTCTCGCCGCCGGATACGACCGGTGAGAAGACGATCAGCAGGATGGCCGAGCTGAGCCCGCCGTACATGCTCCACAGGGCGCCGCGGGTGTTGAAGCGTCGCCAGAACAGCGAGTACAGGATGGTCGGCAGGTTGGCTGAGGCGGCCACCGCGAAGGCGAGTGCGACGAGGAACGCGATGTTCTGCCCCTGTACTCCGATGCCGCCGACGATGGCGAGGATGCCGATGATGACGACGGTGATGCGCGCCACCTTCACCTCTGTTCCCGGTCCCGGCTTGCCCTTCTTCATGACGCTGGCGTACACGTCGTGTGAGAAGGATGCTGCGGCCGTGATGGTGAGGCCTGCGACGACGGCGAGGATGGTGGCGAAGGCGACTGCGGAGATGAGCCCGAGCAGTATGGGCCCGCCCAGTTCGAATGCGAGCAGCGGGGCGGCGGAGTTGACGCCTCCGGGTGCTGCCTTGATGGCATCCGCTCCGATGAGGGCGCTGGCGCCGTATCCGAGCACGAGGGTGAACAGGTAGAACGCGCCGATGAGCCAGATGGCCCACACGACCGAGCGGCGGGCTTCGCGGGCTGTGGGCACCGTGTAGAAGCGCATGAGCACGTGGGGAAGCCCGGCGGTGCCGAGCACGAGCGCGAGCGCGAGGGACACGAAGTCGAGCCGTGTGAGCTCGTTGATGCCGTATTGCAGGCCCGGGTCGAGCACGGCTTCTCCTCCGACCGCTGCGGCGGCGCCGAGCAGTTCGGAGAGGTTGAAGCCGTGCATGGCGAGCACCCAGATGGTCATGACGAAGGCGCCGGCGATGAGCAGGCAGGCTTTGATGATCTGCACCCAGGTGGTGCCTTTCATGCCGCCGACGAGCACGTAGATGATCATGAGGGCACCGACGACGGCGATGACGAGCGACTGCCCGAGTTCGTCGTTGATGCCGAGCAGCAACGAGACGAGTCCGCCGGCTCCGGCCATCTGTGCGAGCAGGTAGAACAGGCACACGACGAGGGTGGTTGCGGCGGCGGCGAGGCGCACGGGGCGCTGCTTGAGCCGGAATGACAGCACGTCGGCCATCGTGAACTTGCCGGTGTTGCGCATGAGCTCGGCAACGAGCAACAGCGCGACGAGCCAGGCGACGAGGAACCCGATCGAGTACAGGAATCCGTCGTAGCCGTTGACGGCGATGGCCCCGCAGATTCCGAGGAATGATGCGGCCGAGAGGTAGTCACCGGCGATGGCTGTGCCGTTCTGGGGGCCCGTGAACGAGCGCCCGGCGGCGTAGTAGTCGGCTGCTGTGCGGTTGTTGCGGCTGGCCCTCAGCACGATGACGAGGGTCACGGCGACGAAGCCGACGAAGATGGAGATGTTCAGGATGGGTTCGCCGATGCTGGTGCTTTCGGCGGCGGTGACGACGGATGCGATCAGGTCGGTGGCGCTCATCGGCGTGCCTCCTCGGCTTCTTCGAGTCCTTCACGGATCTCTGTGGCGATGGGGTCGAGCTTGCGGTTGGCGTACGAGACGTACCAGGTGGTGATCGCGAAGGTGGTCACGAACTGTCCGAGGCCGAGTAGCAGGCCGATGTTGATGTTGCCCCACACTCTGGTTGACATGAAGTCGTGTGCGTAGTCGGCGAGGAGTACGTAGGCGAAGTACCAGATGAGAAAGGCGATGGCGAGCGGGAACACGAAGCTTCTGTGTTGCCGCTTGAGTTGCACGAAGCGTGGAGAGTTCTCCACTTCGATGAAGTCGGTGGTGCCGGTCGGATGCGTCGGATTTATAGTTCCGTGGTCTGGGTTTCCGTGGTCTGGGGCTTCGTTGCTCATCAGGGTCCCTTGCCTTCGGCGGGAGTCGCATCCTGTGGGGCTGCGGCACGGCGTGCGTCATTGCACGCTGGGGGACACTCTAAGGGCGACCCCCGAACGAGTGTCAAGTATTTTGTGGTCTGCGCACCGATATTCCGGTTTGAGCGTGCTTGCTGGTCGAGGGGGTGCCGTCTACGGCGCCCGTCTCGAGACCTGCCCCCGCCCTACCCCGCCGGCAGCGCGAACAGTTCGGGGAACGCCCCGGCCGCCCACGGGTAGCCGATGAACACGGCTGCGTCGATGGCGACGTGCGCGACGATGAGTGGCAGCAGGCGTCCGTATCTGCTGAACAGCCAGCCGAACAGGATGCCCATGGCCACGTTGCCGACGAAGGCCCCGATGCCTTGGTACAGGTGGTAGCTGCCGCGGAGCAGCGCGCTGCCGAGGATGATCTGCCAGCGCCCCCAGCGCAGGTCGCCGAGCCGCGCGAAGAGGTAGCCGACCGCTATGAATTCTTCGACGACGCCGGCACGGATGGCGGAGAGCAGCAGTACGAGCACGGTCCACCAGTGCGCGTCGAGGGCGGTGGGTACGACGGTGACGGTGAGGTCGAGGGCTTTGCCGGCGAAGTAGAGGGCGAGCCCGGGCACGCCGATGGCGAGGGCGAGGCCGACTCCGCCGAGTGTGTCATGCCATGGCCGGCGCAGGTCGAGGCCGAGTCTGCCGAGGTGCGGGCGGCTTGCATTCCATAACAGGAATACGACGAGCGCCACGGGCATGAGGTCGAAGAACACGCCGAGAACCTGGTACACGAGGTCGAACAGTGGCCGCGGGCTGAGCGAGGTGTTCAGCGTTGCGGTCTGTTGCGAGAGCGTTTCTTCGCGGGTGAGCCGGTTGACGATGGCGACGATCGAGTAGACGGCGGATGCCCCGAGTGAGAGCCCGAGCACGATTCCGATCTCCGCCCACAGTCGCCGCCGGCCACGGCCTGCGACGAAGGCGAGGTCGCCGGACGCGCCCGGTCGGGGCGTTGGCTCGTGGCCGCTCACTCGGCCAGGGGGCGTCGTACCGCGCAGGCGGGGGTGCCGCCGGGCAGTCGGTGCCGGTAGCGGGCGACGAGGGCGTAACCTCCGGCGGCGGCGAGGGAGAACGGCGGGGTGCGTAGCATCCAGCCGAGCAGCCGCAGGGCGAACGATGGCTGGTGACGCAGCAGTGCGGACACGGCGAGGTGGCCACCGTATTGCCGCCCGATTCCGCCGCGACCGGGCGTGATGAGCCAGACCCGCTCGGATGCTTCGGCGGGCGTCAGACCGTACTGCTCGAGCTCGAGGAACTGCCAGGGGGTGGCTTCCGGCATCGCGGGGAGGTTCTTTTCGAGCCACCGCACCGCGGAGGTGCAGAATCCACAGTCTCCGTCGAAGATCAGGAGGGAACCCTTGGTGGTTGTCGACAAATCGCTCCGCGCCATGCTCCGATGCTACGCGGTGTTTCTTGCACGAGACCCATGGTGAGCCCGGCTTTCACGCAGCTTTATTGCATCCGACGCAATGATCTCGCGTAGGCATGTCGAGGACACCACCTAAGCTCTGTTTATGTTGCAGTCATGTAAGTTTTTTGTCTTGGGTTTCACTCTGAGCCGAATTGGTGCTTAGGGTACAGAACACAGAACACCGGGATGCTCACAAGCAGACTGGTTGAAGCCTGCCTCGGCGGACATCATCGACGATGGCGGACAGGTCACTTTTGCACTGGAGGTAAAAATTGAAGATCAGACGTATTGGGCTGGGCGCGACTGCGCTCCTCGCGGCGGGAGCACTGGTGCTCACCGGCTGCGCGAGCGGTGGCAGCGGCGGCGGAGCTGAGAGTGGTGTCATCACCACGAACGGCAGCGAGCCGCAGAACCCGCTGATCCCCACCAACACCAACGAGACTGGTGGTGGCAAGATCCTCGACGCGATCTTCGCCGGCCTGGTCTACTACGACGGCGAGGGTGCCCCGCACAACGACGTCGCCGAGTCCATCGAGACGGATGACGCCCAGACCTACACGGTCACCATCAAGGATGGCCTGAAGTTCACCAACGACGAGCCCGTCACCTCGGACTCCTTCATCGACGCGTGGAACTATGGCGCGCTGCTGAGCAACGCCCACAACTCCAGCTACTTCTTCGAGGACATCGAGGGCTTCAGCTGGGACGAGGACAGCGAGCTCACGGGCCTCAAGAAGGTCAGCGACACCGAGTTCACGATCACGCTGACCCAGCCGCTCGCGGACTTCCCGCTGCGCCTCGGCTACTCGGCCTTCTTCCCGCTGCCCGCTTCGGCGTTCGACGACATGGATGCCTTCGGCGCCAACCCCGTCGGCAACGGCCCGTACATGCTCGACGGTGAGGGCGCCTGGAAGCACGACGAGAAGATCGACCTCGCGGTCAACCCCGACTACGACGGCGGACGCAAGGCCAAGAACGACGGCCTCTCGATCGTCTTCTACGCGAGCCAGGACGCGGCATACGCCGACCTGCAGGGTGAGAACCTCGACGTGCTCGACGCGATCCCCTCGGCTGCACTCGGTACGTACCAGAGTGACCTCGGCGACCGCTGGGTCAACCAGCCCGCCGCGATCTTCCAGTCGTTCACCATCCCGGAGCGCCTCGCGCACTGGGGCGGCGAAGAGGGCAAGCTGCGCCGTGCCGCACTGTCGATGGCCATCAACCGTGCCGAGATCACCGAGGTGATCTTCCAGGACACCCGCACCCCGGCATCCGACTTCACCTCCCCGGTGATCGACGGATGGAGTGACTCGCTCAAGGGCGCCGAGGTTCTGGCGTACAACCCCGAGGAGGCCGTGAAGCTGTGGGCCGAGGCCGACGCCATCTCCCCGTGGGAGGGCGAGTTCCAGATCGCGTACAACGCAGACGGCGGCCACGCCGAATGGGTCGACGCGGTGACCGACAGCGTCAAGAACACGCTGGGCATCGAGGCGTCGGGTGCTCCCTACCCGACCTTCGCCGAGGCTCGCACGCTCATCACGAGCCGTGAGATCCAGACCGCGTTCCGCACCGGATGGCAGGCCGACTACCCGGGTCTGTTCAACTTCCTCGGCCCGCTCTACGCGACCAACGCCGGCTCGAACGACGGCGACTACTCGAACGCCGAGTTCGACGCGCTGCTCAAGCAGGGCTCGACGACGACGGACATCGCTGAGGCGAACGGGCTGTTCCAGCAGGCGCAGGAGATCCTGTTGCAGGACCTCCCGGCCATCCCGCTCTGGTACTCCAACGTCAACGGCGGCTGGGACAAGGATGTCGAAGGCGTTACCTTCGGCTGGAACTCGGTGCCGCTCTACTACGAGATCACCAAGGGTTAGCACGCCGTAACATGGGGGCGGTGGCGTTTCGCCACCGCCCCCATGCACGAGCGCGCACGGATGGCAATACATCAATGACACGTACAGACACACGACTCAGCAATGAAGCTCGGGAGGTGTAGGGATGCCCAGATACATCATGTGGCGCTTCCTGCAGGCCATCCCAGTCTTCCTCGGAACAACGTTCCTCATCTACTTCATGGTCTTCGCCATGCCAGGCGACCCCCTGCTGGCGCTCTTTGGTGACAAGACCCCCAACCCGGCGGTGCTGGAGCAGCTCCGCGAGCAGTACCACCTCAACGAGCCCTTCATCGTGCAGTACTGGTACTACATGACGGGTCTGTTCCAGGGCGACTTCGGCACGGCGTACTCGGGTGAACCGACCACCGAGATCCTGGCCCGCACCTTCCCAGTCACGATCAGGCTCGCGGTCCTCGCGCTCATCTTCCAGTCGGTCGCCGGAATTGCCGTCGGCCTCGTCTCCGGGCTGCGCAAGGGCGGAATCTTCGACTCGAGCTTCCTCATCATCAGCCTCGTGTTCCTCTCGCTGCCGATCTTCGTGATCGCCTTCGTCGCCCAGTTCGTATTCGGCATCCAACTCGGCTGGGCCCGTACGACCGTGGGATCGGGGGCCCCGCTGCAGGACCTCATCATGCCCGCCATCGTGCTCGCGACGGTGAGCTTCGCGCAGATCGTGCGTCTCACCCGTTCCTCCGTGATCGAGACGCAGCAGCTCGACTTCGTGCGCACCGCATACGGCAAGGGCCTCAGCCGCGGCCGGGTCATTCCTGTGCACATCCTGCGCAACTCGCTCATCCCCGTGACGACCTACATCGGCACGGACTTCGGTGTTCTGCTCGTCGGCGCGACCGTCACGGAGGGCATCTTCAACGTGCCCGGCGTCGGCCGCACGCTGTACCAGGCAATCATCCGCGGCGAGGGCCCGACGGTCGTGTCGTTCGTGACCGTCATGGTGCTCATCTATCTGCTCGTCAACCTCGTCGTCGACCTGCTGTACGCCGTACTCGACCCCAGGATCCGCTATGTCAAGTAACACGCCATCCGGGCGTCGGCCCGGTCATTTCGTCGCCCCCCTCGAGGAGACGCCGCTCGTCGCGATCGACAGCGTCAACATCGACGAGAAGCGCAGCAACCTCTGGCTGGACGCCTGGCGCGACCTGCGCAAGCGCCCGATGTTCTGGATCTCCTCCGCGCTCATCCTGCTCATCGTCATCGTCGCGCTCTTCCCCAGCTGGTTCACCCAGCTGGCTCCGAACAGCAACTGTTTTCTGGCCGTCAGCAACGACGGCCCCACGGCGGGGCATCCGCTCGGCTTCACGAAGCGTGGCTGCGACGTCTTCGCCCGCATCGTCTTCGGCGCCTCGACGTCGATCTCGGTCGGGATGATCGTCATTCTGATCACCACCACACTGGGCCTCCTGGCGGGTGCGATCAGCGGCTTCTACGGCGGTTGGATCGACGCGGTCATCTCTCGCGTCGGTGACATCTTCTTCTCGATCCCGTACATCCTCGCGGCCGTCGTCGTCATGTCGGTGCTGAGCAGGTACCGCAGCGTGTGGGTCCTCTCGCTCGCGATCGGCCTGTTCGCCTGGCCCGTCGTCGCGCGCGTGCTGAGGTCGGAGATCCTGAGGGTCAAGCAGTCGGACTTCGTGATGGCGGCGGAGGCGCTCGGCGTCTCGCGCTTCCGCATCCTGCTCAAGCATGTGCTGCCGAACTCGATCGCCCCCGTCATCGTCATCACGACCCTGTCGCTCGCCGGTGCGATCGTCGCCGAGGCGACCCTGTCGTTCCTCGGTGTCGGCCTCGGCAGCTCGACCATGTCCTGGGGTCTTGACATCAGCGCGGCGCAGAACGATCTGCGAACCAACCCGATGACGTTGATCTATCCGTCGATCGCCCTGTCCGTCACGGTGTTCGCCTTCATCATGCTGGGAGAGTTGCTGCGCGACGCCCTCGATCCGAAGGCGAGGGCCCAGCGATGAGCGCGACCGAACCACTGCTCGAGGTCAAGGATCTGCACGTCGGATTCCAGACCGCAGACGGCCTCGTCCCCGCCGTCAACGGAATCGACTTCACGATCATGCCCGGCGAGACCGTCGCCATCGTGGGGGAGTCCGGCTCCGGCAAGTCGACGACGGCGCACGCCATCATCAACCTGCTGCCCGGCTCCGGCCGCATCACCGGCGGCCAGGTGCTCTTCGAGGGCCGCGATCTCACCACGCTGGGGCGGCGCGAGATCGAGGATGTTCGGGGCCGCCTGATCGGCATCGTGCCCCAGGACCCGATGTCGAACCTGAACCCCGTGTGGAGCGTCGGGTTCCAGGTCGAGGAGACCATCCGTGCCAACGGCATCGCCACGGGCCGCAAGGAGGTCAAGGAGCACGCCATCCGCGTGCTCAAGGAGGCCGGGCTCGCCGACGCCGAGACACGCATGAAGCAGTTCCCGCACCAGTTCTCGGGCGGGATGCGCCAGCGTGTGCTCATCGGAATCGGCCTGTCGTCGCATCCGAAGCTCCTGATCGCCGACGAGCCGACCTCGGCTCTCGACGTGACGGTGCAGCGGCAGATCCTCGATCACCTGGGCACGCTCACAGGCGACGCGGGCACCGCCGTGCTGTTCATCACGCACGACCTGGGCCTCGCCGCGGAGCGCGCCGAGAAGCTCATCGTCATGTACAAGGGCAAGATCGTCGAGGCCGGCCCCTCGGTGGAGCTGCTGCAGAACCCGCAGCACCCCTACACGCAGCGCCTTGTGGCCGCAGCGCCGAGCCTCGCCTCACGTCGCATCCAGGCGTCGTCGCACGACCTCGCCACGCTGGACTACCACGCGACGGGTGCGACGGAGGGTTCCGATCTGATCGCGGCGGGCGAGGAGCGCGCGCAGCATCAGGTGGCGCAGACGGATGCCGAGCCGGCGATCGTCGTAGACAAGCTCACCAAGGTGTTCAAGATCCGTGGGGGCAAGGGCGGCGCGAAGGAGTTGCGGGCCGTCGACGAGGTCTCGTTCTCGATCCCGCGCGGCACGACGATGGCGCTCGTGGGGGAGTCGGGTTCCGGCAAGTCCACGGTCGCCCGCATGCTGCTCAAGCTGGAGACGGTCACGAGCGGGTCCATCCGCATCGGCGGAACCGACATCGCCGGCATGAACCGACGCCAGCTGTTCTCGCTGCGCAGCCGCATGCAGCCCGTCTTCCAGGACCCGTACGGTTCGCTCGACCCGCTGCGCAGCATCGGCAGCACCATCGCCGAGCCGCTGGTGACGCACAAGGTGGGAGATCACGCCTCGCGCAAGGCGCGTGTGCTGGAGCTTCTCGAGCAGGTCGCCCTGCCCTCGACGCTCATCTCGCGCTACCCCAACGAGCTCTCGGGAGGCCAGCGGCAGCGCGTGGCCGTGGCGCGGGCGCTCGCGCTCAAGCCCGAGATCGTCATCCTGGATGAGGCCGTCTCGGCGCTCGACGTGCTCGTGCAGGCGCAGATCCTGCAGCTGCTCGCCGAGCTGCAGTCGGAGTTGAACCTCACCTATCTGTTCATCACGCACGACCTCGCGGTGGTGCGCGTCATCGCCGACCATGTCAGCGTCATGTCGAAGGGCCGCATCGTCGAGTCCGCAACGACCGACGAGGTCTTCGACAACCCGCGCGAGCAGTACACGCGCGAGCTTCTCGACGCCATCCCCGGCGCCGGGATCAAGCTCGGCATCTGAGCAGTCGGCGCTCCGGCGTCATCCGCAGTTCGCAGCCGCTGAACGCACAGCCCTCGTGCCCACCGCACGGGGGCTGTGTGCCGGATGCCGTTCACACGGCGTTCAGGAGCGCGCCGGTACCATGGTGGGTCGGATGGGCAGATCGAAGGAGGATGTTCTGAGGCGGTCAGGTGCGATTGCCGCGGCCGCGGCACTTCTTCTGCTGCTCTCGGGATGCGAGGCCGGTTCCCTCGTCGTCGAAGGCAGCTCGGTGACGGTCGCCGTCAGCGATGGTTTCACCTCCTACAACCCCAATACGGGCTACGGAAGCGCCGTGCCGAGCAATGCGAGCGTCGTCGCGGCGACGAACTCCTCGTTCGTCTCCTACGACGCCACGCCCGAACTCGTGCCCGACGAGTCCTTCGGCAGCTACGAGGTCGTCTCGCAGGAGCCGTTCGCCGTGCGGTACACGATCGCCGACGGTGTGCGCTGGTCCGACGGAGTGGAGGTCGACGGGGCCGACCTGCTGCTGTCGTGGGCGGCGAACTCGACCGTGCTCAACGCATCCGACTTCGACGCATCCGAGTACATCGACGCGCGTACGGGCGAGTTCACCGATGAGTTCCCTGCTGACGTCGTCTGGTTCGACGGGTACACGGCGGGCGGACTGCAGCATGCCACCGCCGTTCCGAAGATCTCGGGCCGTTCGATCACGCTCGTGTTCGACCGCTTCGTGCCCGACTGGCAGCTCATGTTCGACGTCGGCCTGCCCGCGCACGTGGTGGCGGCCAAGGCGCTCGGTATCGACGATCCTGGCGAGGCGAAGCAGGCCCTCATCACGGCGGTGACACAGCGCGACAAGAAGCGCCTCGCCCCGCTCTCGCGCGTCTGGAACTCGGCGTTCAACTTCACCGAGACCCCGGATGATCCGGCACTGCTGGTGGGGAACGGGCCGTACACGGTCACCGAGATCGTCGCGGGCGACCACCTCGTGCTCACCGCGAACCCCGAATATCGGGGAGCGCACAGGCCGACGATCGCCGAGGTGACGGTGCGCTTCATCGCCGACCCGCTCGAGGCGGTCGGCCAGCTCGGCAGCGGGGCCGTCGACATCGTGGGGCCGCAGCCGACCGTCGACGTGATCAGCGCGCTCGACGCGCAGTCGGGCATCCGCATCTCGCACGGCGACGACGGCTCATTCGAGCAGCTCGAACTGCAGCACGACAAGAGCATGAACGGGGCCATCGAGGATGCGCGGGTGCGGCAGGCGCTGCTGCTCACGGTTCCGAGGGCAGACATCGTCGACGAACTGGTGCGCCCCCTGCAGCCGGACGCCCGCCCGCGGCTCTCGCATGTTCTGATGCCCGGCCAGGATGGCTACGAGGATGCGGCAGATGCCGAGGGGCCGGCCGCCTACGACACGGTAGACGTGCGGGCGGCGAAGAAGCTGCTGGCGGAGGCCGCCGCCGACGACCCGGCTCTCGCGAATCCTGTTGTGTGCGTTCTGTACGACCCAGCCAATCCGCGCCGCAGCGCCGAGTTCGGGCTCATCCGGGAGTCCGCCGCGCTCGCCGGCATCAGGGTGAGCGACTGCGCGAGCCCCGACTGGCGCAACCTGCTCGGCAACCCCGGCGCCTACGACGCGGCGCTGTACGGGCTGCACGTCGACAACCTCTCCGGAGAGTCCGTCGACGCGCGCCTGCGCTCAGACTCGTCCATCAACAGCAGCCACATCGCAGACCCAGAGCTCGACGAACTGCTCGACGGGCTGCTCGTTGCCGAGGGGGCTGCGCGCACCGGAATCCTGCTGGAGATCGACGCCCTGCTGTGGGCTGAGGGCTACGGGATGCCGCTCTACCAGTTCCCCACAGTGACGGCTGTGAGTGACCGCGTGGCAGGGGTCGAGCGCTCGCCGTTCGCCCCGACCGTGCTGTGGAATCCGTGGGAATGGGAGCCCGCCACAGCCGAATAGTCGAGGCGGTATTGCATTGCAGCGTACACTTGCCGTGTAGGGCACCCTTGACGGCGCCCGATTCCCTCTTCCCAACTCTCTCTTCGAGGACACTACTTCTATGGCAATTGCCACCCGCTCCGACCTGCGAAACGTCGCGATCGTCGCCCACGTCGACCACGGCAAGACCACCCTGGTCGACGCAATGCTGCGCCAGACGAACTCCTTCGCCGACCACGCGCACCTCGAGGAGCGCGCGATGGACTCGAACGAGCTCGAGCGCGAGAAGGGCATCACGATCCTCGCCAAGAACACGGCGATCTCGTACAAGGGCAAGCACGCCACCGACGGCCCCGTCACCATCAATGTCATCGACACCCCCGGCCACGCCGACTTCGGTGGTGAGGTCGAGCGAGGCCTGAGCATGGTCGACGGCGTCGTTCTGCTCGTCGACTCCAGCGAGGGCCCGCTGCCGCAGACCCGTTTCGTGCTGCGCAAGGCGCTCGAGGCGAATCTGCCCGTAATCCTGGCCGTCAACAAGACGGACCGACCGGATGCCCGCATCGACGAGGTCGTCAGCGAGTCGCAGGATCTCCTCCTGGGTCTGGCGAGCGACATGGCCGACGAGCACCCCGACCTCGATCTCGACGCGATCCTCAACGTTCCCGTCGTCTACGCATCCGGACGCAACGGCGCCGCGAGCTGGAACAAGCCCGCGAACGGCGAGCTCCCCGACAACGAAGACCTCGAGCCGCTGTTCGACGCCATCCTCAAGCACGTTCCCGCCCCCGTGTACGACGATGAGCACCCGCTGCAGGCCTGGGTCACCAACCTCGACTCCTCGCCGTTCCTCGGCCGCCTTGCGCTGCTGCGCGTCTTCCAGGGCACGATCAAGAAGGGCCAGACGGTCGCCTGGGTCAAGAAGGACGGCACCGTCTCGAATGTGCGTGTGACCGAGCTCCTGATCACGAAGGCCCTCGACCGCTACCCGGCCGAGAGCGCCGGCCCCGGTGACATCGTCGCCGTCGCAGGATTCGCCGACATCTTCATCGGTGAGACCCTCGCCGACCCGGATGATGTGCGCCCGCTGCCGACCATCACGGTCGACGACCCCGCCATCTCGATGACGATCGGCACCAACACCTCGCCGCTCATCGGCAAGATCAAGGGCCACAAGCTCACCGCCCGCATGGTCAAGGACCGTCTCGACCGTGAGCTTGTCGGCAACGTCTCGCTCAAGCTCGTCGACATCGGCCGCCCCGACGCGTGGGAGGTCCAGGGCCGTGGAGAGCTCGCGCTCGCCATCCTCGTCGAGCAGATGCGTCGCGAGGGTTTCGAGCTGACCGTCGGCAAGCCTCAGGTGGTCGTCAAGCAGATCGACGGCAAGGTGCACGAGCCCTTCGAGCACCTCACCATCGACAGCCCCGATGAGCACCTCGGCGCGATCACCCAGCTGCTTGCCGCCCGCAAGGGCCGCATGGAGGCCATGGCGAACCACGGCACCGGCTGGGTTCGCATGGAGTTCATCGTCCCGTCCCGCGGCCTCATCGGCTTCCGCTCCGAGTTCATGACCACCACCCGCGGTGAGGGCATCGCCAACGCCGTCTCGCACGGCTACGAGCCCTGGGCCGGCGAGATCACGACCCGCGTCAACGGCTCCATCGTCGCCGACCGCGCCGGTGTCGCAACCCCGTTCGCGATGACGGCTCTCCAGGAGCGCATGTCGTTCTTCGTCGAGCCGACGCAGGAGGTCTACGAGGGCATGGTCGTCGGCGAGAACTCGCGCGCCGATGACATGGACGTCAACATCACCAAGGAGAAGCAGCTCACCAACATGCGCCAGTCGACGTCTGACGTCTTCGAGCGCATGACGCCGTCGCGCAAGCTGACGCTCGAGGAGTGCCTCGAGTTCGCCCGCGAGGACGAGTGTGTCGAGGTGACGCCCGAGTTCGTGCGCATCCGCAAGGTCGAGCTCGATGCCAACGCGCGCGCCCGCAAGACCTCGCGCCTCAAGAAGCAGAACGCGTAGTCTCCCCAGTTCGAGTCCCCGGCCACTTCTTGGCGGCCGGAGGCTCGAGCTGGGCACTTATATTTTCCCGCGGAGGAACTCTCGACATCGGTTGCCCACGGTCACCGTCACGCTGGCCTTGCTTCGTCATCAGACAATGCCCCTATGCGAACGAGGTTGTAAGCGCGTGAAAAATCCCTTAAGGCACGAATCGGCCGAGTGCTCGCTCTCGGACTCAGCGCGGCGATGATGAGTGCGCTCGCACTCGTGGGCGCAGCACCGGCCGTAGCCGCCGGTGAACGATATGTGATCGCCGGCACCGTCAACACACCGGATGGAACCGGCGCTTTCGTTCCGCTGGACGGCGTGGAGGCATCTGTCAGCTTCACGGAGCCGGGGTCGAGCGGAAGCCGTTACAGCACCACGAGCGTTGCCGACGGCACATTCGAGTTCACCAGTGTGGGCAACAGCTTCCCGGCCGGTGGGTACACCGTCGAGTTCGCCCTCGAGGGCTATTGCACCGTGTCTGTCCCCGCCGTGATCGTCGACCAGAATGTGACGCTCGCACCCGTCACCCTCTTTCCGCTCATGGTGCCTGGGACCGTCACCATCTCGGGCGACCCCGTTGTCGGTACCGTGCTGACCGCATCCACCTCGGCCTGCCGGTGACCGGCGCCGACGTCACCCTGCCGGTGACGATCGCGTCGATCCTGCTGCTGCGCGGTGCGGGCCTGTTGTTCGCACGTCGTCGTTTCTCGGCCAACGCCTGAGAAGTCGAACAGTGTGAGGGGGTGTGGCCGGTGGCCACGCCCCCTCCGTCGTTCACGCCGGGGCTCAGTGCCCGAACAGCCCATCTCCGATGGACTCGCCCTCACGGCAGCCGGGTGGCACGGCGAAGATGCCCGAGCCGACGTGCCGCACGTATTCGTTCATGCGGTCGTCTCTGGCCAGGCTGAGCTGCACGGGAACGAACTGGGTGCGCGGGTCGCGTTGGAAGCAGATGAAGAAGAGGCCCGCATTGAGGCGGCCCAGTTCGTCGTTGCCATCGACGAAGTTGTAGCCGCGGCGCAACATGACGACTCCGCCGTTGTTCGACGGATGCGCGAGGGCGACATGCGAATCCGGTGCGATCAGGGGGCTGTCGCCGCGCCCGGTGAGCGCGAAGTCCGGCTCGCTGAACTCGGTGCCGCCGCTGAGCGGGGCGCCCTCGCCCTTGGTGCGACCGAAGACGGTCTCCTGCTCGCGCAGGGAAGCCCGGTCCCAGGTCTCGATCGTCATGCGCATCCGGCGGGCCACCATGTATGAGCCGCCCGCCATCCACGCAGGGCCGTCACCCTTCTCCGCCCAGACTGCTGCGCCCGTTGTGCTGTCTTCGGCGCGCGGGTTGGCTGTGCCGTCCTTGAAGCCGAAGAGGTTGCGCGGTGTGGTCTGTCCGCGCGTCGTGGAGGAGGTGCGCCCGAAGCCGAGCTGGGACCATCGCAGGCTCGCCCGGCCGAATGCCATGCGGGAGAGGTTGCGGATGGCGTGAACGGCCACCTGGGGGTCGTCGCTGCAGGCCTGAACGCAGAGGTCGCCGCCCGTCATCGACTCGACGAGCGCGTCTCCGGCGAAGTGTGGCAGATCGATGAGAGCGTCGGGTCGACGCCCACCGAGCCCGAAGCGGTCGTCGAACAGTGATGGGCCGAAGCCGAAGGTGATGGTGAGCCCGGCAGGGGGCAGGTCGAGGGCCTCCCCGGTGTCGTCGGGTGGGGCGTCGTAGGGCCCTGACGTGGGCCCGTAGCTGCCTGCTCCGAGCCCCGCGGTCATGCGGGCGGCGGCGAAGGTCCAGTCGGCGAGCAGCTCGGCCAGTTCGCTTCGTGTGATGTCGGCGACGTCGAAGGCTGCGAAGTGCAGGCGGTCCTGCGCGGGGGTGATGATGCCGGCCTGGTGCTCACCATGGAACGGGTGGACGGACGCGGCGCCCGCCTGCTGCTGCGCTTCGAGCATCCGGGTGCCGGCCCAGGTGGCCCCACCGCCCACGACTGCTCCTGCTGCGGCCGCTCCGGCAAGGCCGAGGAGCCCGCGGCGGGAGATGCCGCCGACCGTTTCGGGGCCGTCAGTGCTCACGGTGCAAGGGGTGATTGCGCATGGGCCGACGCTACAGGACGAGGGATGCGGTCAGCATCGAGAGAGGCTCGGCGAGGGCGTTGACCTGATCGGAGAAGGCACGAATCTCATCAGGGGTGAGCTCGGTGTAAAGAGAGAAACCGTCGGCGACCTTCTGCACGTCGAGCAGCGACTGGAGTGCGTCGAATTCCGTGTCGAGACGATCGGCCAGCGTGGAGTCGCGTGCGACGAGGATGTCGCGTACGCCCTCGTATGCGACGCGGGCGCCATCAATGTTGGCCTGGAAGTCCCACAGATCCGTGTGCGACCAGAACTCCTCCTCGCCCGTCACCTTGCCTGACGCGACCTCGTCGAGTAGACCGATGGCGCCGTTGGTCTGCTGGTCGAGCGTGAACTCAAGGTCCTGGACCTTGTCGTACAGGGTGTGGGTGTCATCGACGAGTTGGGTGGCGAGGGCCTCTCGCCTGTTCTGGTCGTAAGCCTCGAAGCCGGGCTCCGCATCGGCGGGCCACAGGTCCTTCTCCATGGCGTGCCATCCGGTCCACTCCTGGCCCTCCTCCAGGTCTGCCTCCCGCAGGTCCATGCGCGGGTCGAGATCGCCGAACGACTCGGCGACGGTCTCGACACGCTCCCAGTGCACGCGGGTCGGCGCGTAGAGGGCCCGCGCCGCGTCGTCGTCTCCGGAGATGTAGGCCTCGGCGAAGTTCTCGGTGCCGGTCACGAGCGACTCGATCTGGTCCTTCACGTAGGCCTTGTAGTTGTCGGCTGCGGCGGCGACCTGCTCGCCGGCATCCCCGGCAACCGCGAAACTCGCGCCAGAATCGGTCACGGTGAACGCGGTGGCGCCGACGCCGTCGCCGATCATGCCGGGCTTGCACACGGTCGTGTAGCTGCCGGGGCGGGCCTGCACGACGAGGTCGCGGCTGATGCCGGGCCCGATGTTCTCGACCTCGCCGACGATGCGGAGGCCGTCTTCGGCGAGCAGATAGAACTCGGTGACCTGGTTGCCGTCGTTCTTCACGGTGAACACGACACTGCCACTCGGGGCCTCGACCGTCGAGACGTCGCAGGCGTCTGCGGTGCTTGAGACGGTGATCGCGGTCGCGCCCGGTGCGGTCGGGTCATTCGCCACGCATCCGCTCAGCAGAAGAAGAGCGGCGGAGCCTGCTCCCAGGATGGCAAGGGGGCGCGCGAGCGGGTGAGATGAGGTCAAGGTCGTCATGGGCTTCCTGATGCTGGATGGGCGGCGGTGGGTTGGCAGTCGAATGGTCGAGACGGGGGCGTGTCAGCGGAGCGGCGACGGGGTCGTGGCGAGCAGAGCGCCGTCGTCCTGCAGCTTTCGGCTGCGGGCGGCACCCCCGGAGTGCCGGCGGACGCTGGCCACGAAGAGGATGAAGACGGGGATGACATAGGCGAGCCAGACGGCGGCCTCGAGCCACGTGGTGGCAGGGGAGAAGTTGACGGTGCCCTTGAGGAGTGTTCCGTACCAACTGTCTGGGGGGATGATGGCGCTGACATCGAATGCGAGGGAGCGCAGTCCGGGCAGTACGCCCGCCTCCTGCAGATCATGCACACCATAGGAGAGCACGCCCGCCGCGACGATGATGAGGAAGCCCCCTGTGACGGTGAAGAAACGGCCGAGGTGGATGGTGACCACCCCTCGGTAGATGAGCCAGCCGAGTATGACCGCAGTGAGGATGCCGAGGGCGGCCCCGAGGGCGGGGTAGGTGGTCTCACCGGTCGCCTGTACCGCGGCCCAGATGAACAGGGCTGTCTCGATCCCTTCGCGGCCGACGGCGAGGAATGCGACCAGAACAAGCCCCCAGCCGGCGCCGTCGAGGTGGGTGTCGACCTCGCCGCGTAGCCGCCGGTTCATGCCGTGGGCTGTGCGGAGCATCCAGAAGATCATCCAGGTGACGAAGGCGGTCGCGATGATCGACAGTGTGCCACCGATGAGCTCTTGGGCTTCGAACGAGAGCCCGTAGGCTCCGAAGCTGAGTATGGCGCCGAGGCCGAGCGAGACGAGCACGGCGATGCCCACGCCCAGCCAGATTCGTGGCAGCACGTCGCGCCGGTCGATCTTCACTACGTAGGCAACGAGAACGCCGACGATGAGCGCGGCTTCAAGGCCTTCACGGAGGCCGATGAGATAGTTTGCAAGCACGGTTTCGCCTGACTTTGCTACGGATGTCCTACACCGATCTCCGGGAGGCGAAGGTAAGCCTAACCTAATAGAAGGGGTGCAATGCAAGTACATGGCGAGCACATTGTGTTCGTGCACGCCCACCCCGACGACGAGACGATCTCCACAGGCGGCACGATCGCCGAGCTCGTGGCGCGGGGCTCGGGCGTGACGGTGCTCAGCTGCACCCGGGGCGAGCGGGGTGAGGTCATCCCCGCCGAACTGCGGCACCTCGAGGGTGATGGGGAGCGCCTCAGCGAACTCCGCGAGGCCGAGCTGGCTTCTGCCATGCAGGCGCTAGGGGTCTCCGATCAGCGCTTTCTGGGCACGGCCGGTGCCCGGGACATCAGGCGGGAGCCTCGGCGCTACCTCGACTCCGGAATGGTGTGGGGTGACGATGGTAAGCCGAAGCCCCTTCCCGATGTCGATGCCCGTTCGCTCTGTTCTGCGCCGCTCGACGAGGTCATCAACGACATCCTTGCCGTCATCGAGGATGCGGGTGCGGATGCCGTCGTCAGCTATGACGCACACGGCGGGTACGGGCATCCGGATCATGTCAGAGCGGCCGAGGCCGCCAGGCTCGCGGCGGCGCGCGCAGGGCTTCCCTTCTATGAGATCGTCGAGCCGGGCGGCGACCCCGACATCGACGACGTGGTGGTCGATGTGGGGGAGCGCCTGCCGCAGAAGCGTGCGGCACTTCGGGCGCACACGACGCAGGTCACGGTGAGCGACGATGGCACTGCTTTCGCGCTGTCGAGCGGCCCGGAGCGCACTATCGCCGTGAGCGAGCGGTTCCGCTTCGTACCTGTGACGGTCGGGCGTGCGCCGGTTGCGAAGCAGGGCATCGCGACCCTCGTGGCCTCCTGTGTTGTCGCATCTGTTATCGGCGTGGTAGTCGGAGCGCTACTGACGGTGCACCACCAGCAGTCCCTGATGCTCGCCGGCGTGGCCGTGCCCGCCGGGGTGATCGTGGGTCTGGCGGTCGTCGCGGCACTGCTTGCGGGCATCCGCATCGTCTTCGACAATCGGGGCGTTGCGGCCTGCGCGGCCCTCGGCATCCTCGTCATCTCCTATGTCCTCGCGCAGCGCGGGCCGGGCGGCAGCGTGATGGTCCCCGCAAATGAGGCCGGTTACGTGTGGGCCTACGGGCCGGTCGTGGTGAGCCTGCTCGTGTTGGCGTGGCCCCGGCTTCGCCCCGCCGGTGAGCGGTAGGATTGGATTCCAGCACTTCGCCGAAAGGATCGCCGCCGTGACCTATGTCATCGCCCTCCCGTGCGTCGACGTCAAGGATCGTGCCTGCGTCGATGAATGCCCGGTCGACTGTATCTATGAGGGCGACCGGATGCTCTACATCCACCCCGATGAATGCGTCGACTGCGGCGCATGCGAACCGGTGTGCCCCGTCGAGGCGATCTACTACGAGGACGACACCCCCGAGGTGTGGGCCGACTACTACAAGGCCAATGTCGAGTTCTTCGACGACATCGGATCGCCGGGTGGCGCCGCCAAGGTGGGCGTCATCCACAAGGACCACCCGCTCGTCGCCGCGCTTCCTCCGCAGGTGACGGCAGCGCAGTAGCGGTTTTTATAGGGAAGCACCAAACGTGGAGCGCTTCCCTTATCGGTTGCGCCCCAAGCGCC
Source organism: Homoserinimonas aerilata (assembly GCF_006716125.1). Taxonomy (NCBI): domain Bacteria; kingdom Bacillati; phylum Actinomycetota; class Actinomycetes; order Micrococcales; family Microbacteriaceae; genus Homoserinimonas; species Homoserinimonas aerilata. Next base: position 424,287 of record NZ_VFOM01000001.1, read on the forward strand.
CGGTGCCCTCTAGGCTGTATGTGTGAACGACGCTGCCAACATCAACGCCGAGAAGGCCACTCTCCATTACCCCGGAGGCTCCGCCGAATTCCCGATCCTTCCGAGTGTGGATGGGGCGCAGAGCATCGACATCTCCTCTCTGACGAAGCAGACGGGGTATACGACGCTCGACCAGGGCTTCGTGAACACCGCCTCGACGAAGAGCGCCATAACGTACATCGATGGCGATGAGGGCATCCTGCGCTATCGCGGGTATGCGATCGAGGACGTCGCCAAGAACTCGACCTATCTCGAGGTCGCCTGGATGTTGATCCACGGCAGTCTCCCCACCGCTGACCAGCTGGGAGAGTTCGAGGAGAAGATCCGCCGCCACACGCTTCTGCATGAAGACCTGCGCAGCTTCTTCTCGGCGCTGCCGAAGGATGCGCACCCCATGTCGGTGCTGTCGAGTGCGGTGTCTGCGCTGTCGACGTACTACGAGGACTCGCTCGACGTGCACGACCCTGAGCAGGTCGAGATCTCGACGATCCGTCTGCTCGCGAAGCTTCCGACGATCGCCGCCTATGCGCACAAGAAGAGCCTCGGCCAGGCGTTCCTCTATCCCGACAACAGCCTGAGCTTCGTCGACAACTTCCTCAAGATGAACTTCGGCAACATGGCCGAGGAGTACGAGGTCAACCCTGTCGTCAGCAAGGCGCTCGACCGCCTGCTGATCCTGCACGAAGACCACGAGCAGAACGCCTCCACGTCGACGGTGCGCCTGGTGGGGTCGACGGAGGCGAACATCTTCGCCTCCATTTCCGCGGGCATCAATGCGCTCTACGGGCCGCTGCACGGGGGTGCCAACGAGGCCGTGCTCAAGATGCTGGGTGAGATCAAGCGCTCGGGCGAGGGCGTGGAGAAGTATGTCGAACGGGTCAAGAACAAGGAAGACGGGGTGCGCCTGATGGGCTTCGGGCACCGCGTCTACAAGAATTTCGACCCCCGCGCACGGCTCGTGAAGGAGAGCGCTCACGAGGTGCTCGACTCGCTCGGCGTGAAGGACGATCTGCTCGACATCGCGATGGAACTGGAGTCTGTGGCGCTCGCCGATGACTATTTCATCGAACGCAAACTGTACCCCAATGTCGACTTCTACACGGGGGTCATCTACAAGGCCATGGGCTTCCCCACGCGGATGTTCACGGTGCTGTTCGCGATCGGCCGTCTGCCGGGGTGGATCGCACATTGGCGTGAGATGAACGACGACCCGAAGACGAAGATCGGCCGCCCACAGCAGCTGTACATTGGTGAGCCGGCCCGAGAGTGGCCCTCCGCCCGTTAGCAGAACCTTGGGGTTCCCTGTAACCCTTCTGCGTTCTTTCTGCCCCCAGTTGTGGGGCAATTTCGTGGTTTCTTCTTGGTGTTTCTTGCGGTCCGGGTGATAGTGGCCGTACCCCGATATGGGAACACGGCGTGGTCCAGCGTCTTGCAATATATCGGTGCAGCGGGAGGTCCAGACCATGCTGTTCGGGAATGCTGAGTCAACTGTTCGGCGCTCGCGGGACGTGGCCCCGGGGAAGCAAATCCCCCCGGCCAAGTCTCCCCAAGTGTTCCTCAGATTGGCAGCTTTGGGTGCCGCCCTGGCAGTCGTCGCCAGCGCGCTCGTAGCCGCTCCGGCCAGCGCATCCCCCGGGGTGACCGTCACCGCCGCTGATCTTGCATCGACCGGCCGAACGGGCAGCGCGGGATGGTGGGCCGACTACGACTCCTCGATGAGTGGCAGCCTCTCTGTGGGGACGGGTGGCCCCGGCGGCGCGCCGGCGCTGGGACTTCACATCGCAGACACGAGTTCCAAGGCCTACGTCTACAACAACTATCCCGCCGGTGCTCGCCCAACCGATGTTGCGCCGCTGCGCTCCGGCGCCAGCTACACCTACGCGGGCACGAACGTGAACTTCCAGATCGAGATGGTGTTCAAGCCTGTCGACCCCGCCTACGGTCCGAACCCTGACGACGCGTCGTCACCCGGCGAGACCTATTGCGACTCGGCCAACCGCTGGGGATTCACAGATGTGCCCGCGGACTGGTGCTACACCTCGATCAAGTGGGAGCCGCTGAACACGAGCGTCGGCTCATGGACGACCGTCGACCTCGCCGCAGATACGGCTGTCGACAGCGGCACCGGGACAGGCGGCTGGCGTACGAACAAGCGCATCGGCATCTGGGGCAAAGCTGGGAGCTTCTCCGGTAGCGGTACGTTCTCGCAGTATCTCGACCAGATCGAGTCGTACCAGGTCACCGCATTCGTTATCGGCACGGGGTCCGGCACTGCAGGACCGGTGACGGGCTGGGTGCGTGATGTGACTTTCGGCGGCACCGTCTATTCATTCGCGACGAGCCCCGCCGCCCCGACGATCGGCACGGCCTCGCTCAGTGACGGCCGCAACTTCACGGCGAGCTGGTCGGCGCCGACCTCGGACGGAGGCTCAGCGGTCACCGGATACCAGGTCAACCTCTACGACTCCGCGGGCGACGTTCTTGTCGACAGCGCGACCGTCGACGCGGCGACCACTTCGCACATTTTCACGGGTGACCCATCCGGCACCCTCTACGCGACCGTTCAGGCTGTCAACGCGGTCGGAACATCCGCTGCATCCGCAGCATCCGGCACCGTCGTTGTGCCCCCGCGAGCGATCACGGTCGGCGCGGGCGGGTACACGACGATCGCGGCTGCGCTCACGGCCATCGCACCGGGCGGGGTTGTGACGATCCCCGCCGGTGTCTATGTAGAGAGTCTGAGCATTCGTAAGCCTGTGACGCTTCAGGGCGAGCCGGGAACGATCATCCAGCAGCGCGCGAGCGGCGGTGCGAACAAGATCATCGACATCTACGGCGTCACCGATGTGACGTTGAGCACCCTGACGGTGCGGGCGGATGCGGGCAATGCGACGGCCGCGACCGGAATCGACATCAACAGTGCCCAGCGTGTGACGCTCGACCATGTCACCGCCGAAGGGCACAAGAAGAACGGTGTCGCCCTGACCGGAGACTGGTCGGCCGTCGACTCTGCGGCGACGACCCAGGATGTCACGCTCCAGAATGTGACCGCCAGCGGCAACGGTTGGGCCGGCATCGCCCTCTACACGCGCAACAACGCGGGCACCCTCGATGCGGCCATGACGGGCGTTCAGTTCGCCGGTACGACGACGGTCACCGGCAACCGTGTCGGCATCCAGTTCGGAGACAACGCCGACGAGCCCGCGGTCACGGGCACGAGCGGCGATTTCGTCTCGGTGGGCACGGTCGTCTTCGGCAGCAACTCCTGGAACCTGTTCGCGATGACGATGAGCGACATCAAGATCGACAGGGCCTCGACGATCGAGGGCCGCCAGGTCGTCGCCGCGGACTTCGAGGGCGCGGTCGACGTCGTTCCGCTGATCTCGACCACGACGACGGTGAACCTCTCCTCGTCTTCGGTGGTGCGGCGCAGTTCGGCGAACCTCGTCGCGACGGTGAGCCCCGCGGCCGCAGGCACTGTGACATTCCGCCGCGGTGGGGTCGAGCTCGGCACGAGCGCGGTCGCGGCCGGGCAGGCCAGCCTCTCGGCGACATTCGCGGATGCCCCCGGCGACTACTCCGTGACGGCCACCTTCGCGCCGACAGAACCGGGCGACTACGCCGGATCCGTCTCTGACGCCTCGACCCTCACGGTCACCGCGCCGACAGCGATCACGGTGGGCTCCGGCGGGTATACAACGCTGGCGGATGCTCTGGCCGAGATCGCGGCAGGCGGCACGATAACCCTGCCCGCCGGTGCTGTGGCGACGGGCACGACCGTGACGGTGTCGGTTCCGAATGTCACCCTGAAGGGTGCGAAGGCCGGAGTCGCCGCCGCAACGGGGCCGCGCAGTTCGGCCGCATCGAGCGGTGAGTCGGTGCTGGCGGCCATCGTCAGGGTCACGTCGGCAGGAGTCACGTTCGACGGCCTCGAGTTCGCGAACGCCGGAGGGCAGAACGTGCAGCTGATGGGCACGAGCAGTTCGGTGAAGATTCTGAACAGCCGCTTCACAGCGGGCACGCATGGCATCAGTGAGTACATCGGGGCATCCGGCGCGACGGTGCACGGCAACCTCTTCGCCGGTGTCACCCGCGGCATCGTGCTCGACCGTTCGGCCATCGACACGGCCACGACGGGCATGGCGGTCACCGGGAACACCTTCCGCGGGGTCCTCAACGGTGTGTCGTCGGCGGCGACGAAGACGACGGTCACCGGTAACTCCTTCTCCGAGTTCACCGGGCGCGCGCTCGGAATCTACGGTTCGGATGCCGTCATCAGCGGCAACACATTCGCCGTCGCCTCGGCGGCAGAGGCGGGCATCCGTCTGGTTGCCAGCTCAACGCACGACGCGCGCGGTGCGGTCATCACCGGCAACGTCTTCTCGGGTGCCGGGGACGCCATCCTGATCGACGCGGATGCCGATGCGCGGCAGGGCATGAGCGGCGCCTCGTCGGCGACAGGCAACAGCTTCACGGGCACCGGAATCTCGGTGCGCAACCTGGCCACCCCCGCATTCGCCGCGACGGGCAACTGGTGGAACGACAAGGCCGGATCTGCGGGCAAGACCGCGGGCGCGGTGAACACCACCGGATACCTCACCCCGAAGATCGCCTCCGCAAGTGTGACGAGCAACGACGTCGCCAACACGGTCACGAGCGTCGCCACCTCGTACCAGCTCGTCAACCCCGCAGGGGTGACGGTGACGGTCACGGGCGCGAACGCCCTGGCGATCGGCAACAACACGGTGCGCTTCGTGGCGACCCTCACGATCGCCGGTGCGAGCTACAGCGACACCTTTGAGCTCGGAGTCCGCAGGTCAGGCCCGCCCCCGGTGGTCATCCCGCCAGTGGTGCCTCCGGTCACGCCGCCTGTGATCCAGCCCACTCCGGCCCCGACTCCCACACCCACCCCGACTCCGCCGGTCACGCCGTCGCCCGTGCTGCCGGTCGTGGAAGCCGTCGTCCCCCCTGTGACGGTCGACACGCCGCCACCCGCCCAGACGACGGAGCAGACGGTGCTCACCGAGATCGGCGCGACGACGGTGGACCTTCTGGAGCGTTACGCCGCAGCGAACGGCGGGGCCACCCCGCCGCCGGCAGCTCAGGTGTTCACCTTCGCGGCGGGCAGCGAACCCGAGTCGGATGGTGCCTTCCTGAACGACAAGGCCTTCACGGCGAGCGTGCCATGGTCGGATGCCAGCGGAGACCAGTGGGTCGACGTGTGGGCGTACTCGTCCCCGGTGTTCATCGGAACATTCCCCGTCATCGACGGTGTGCTGCAGATCACGGGAGCCGACCTCTCGGCCCTCGGGGCTGGCGACCACCACCTCGTGATGGTGGGGCAGACATCCGGAACCGATCAGGTCGCGGCGATCTCCGTCGCCACGCCCACCGAGTCTGCGGTGCCGCCTGCCGCAGCAGCTGAGGGCAACGCCGTGACAACCGCACCGGAAGGAGACTCCTCGCAGCTCATGCCGGGCTGGCTGCTGTGGTCGCTGATAGCCCTCGTCCTGGCAATCGCCATAGGACTCACCGTGTTCGCGTCGACTCGTCGACGCGCCTGACCTCCGCCGTCACCGCGGAGTGCGCTCCCGGCCCAGCCCCCCCCGCGGCCGAGCGCGCTGAAGAAGGTGGCACCCCGCGTTCGGGTCGCGGGGTGCCACCCTTCTACATTTTCTGCGGGGCCGCCCGGCCTCAGGCGTGCAATGCCGCGTTGAGCTGGATGCCGGAGCCGCTGCGGGGCAGCACCTCGACGGCCCCGCTCATGGAGTTGCGGCGGAACAGCAGATTGGGAACACCCGAGAGGGCCCCAGCCTTGGTCGTGCGCGCCTCCCCGGAGCCGTCCACGACCACGAGCTTCGTGCCGGCGGTCACATAGAGCCCCGCCTCGACGACGCTGTCGTCGCCGATCGAGATGCCGATGCCGGAGTTGGCGCCCAACAGTGCGCGTGCGCCGACCGTGATGCGCTGCGTGCCGCCGCCGCTGAGGGTGCCCATGATGGATGCGCCGCCGCCGATGTCGCTGCCGTCGCCGACGACGACTCCCTGCGAGATGCGCCCCTCGACCATGGAGGTGCCGAGGGTTCCTGCGTTGAAGTTGACGAAGCCCTCGTGCATGACGGTCGTGCCGGGGGAGAGGTGGGCGCCCAGGCGCACCCGGGAGGCGTCGCCGATGCGCACGCCGACGGGGGAGACGTAGTCGAGCAGGCGCGGGAACTTGTCGATGCTGTGGGCGGCGATTCCGTGGCGCTGCAGCAGGGGGCGGAGACGCTCGAAGTCGTCCGGATGCACGGGGCCCGCGTTCGTCCACACGACGTTCGGCAGCTGGCCGAAGATGCCGTCGAGGTTGATGCTGTTGGGTGCGACGAGAAGGTGGCTGAGCAGGTGGAGGCGCAGGTAGGCATCCGATGTCGAGGCCGGCGCGGCGTCGAGGTCGATCTCGACGGTGACGAATTCGAGCCGCACGGCCCGGCGCTCGTCTTCGCCCGTGAGCTCCTCGAATTCGGTGGGCGCGATGTGGGGGTCGATGTGGGCGGGGCGAGCGCCCAGCTCGGGCGCGCGGAACCACGTGTCGAGCACGGTCCCGTCGGCGCTGATCGTGGCGAGTCCGTATCCCCAGGCTGGTGTCGTCATGTGCTCAAGATTACCGGGCCGGGCGGGGGCATCCGTCGGCCCCATATGCTGGAACGATGCTCCCGGATCCGACAGCAGTTCCCGTGCTCGACCTCTCCGCCGACTCGATCTCGATAACCCGCCAGCTGTGCGACATCGAATCCGTCTCGGGCAACGAGAAGGCAGTGGCGGATGCCATAGAAGCGGCCATGCGCGCCTGTGCACATCTCGAGGTCGAACGTGACGGCGACACCGTCGTCGCCCGTACGCGCCTGGGTCGCGAGAAGCGCGTCATCATCGCCGGGCACATCGACACCGTTCCGCTGAACGACAACCTGCCGACCCGCTTCGAGACGATCGACGGCATCGACTACCTGTGGGGGCGCGGCACCGTCGACATGAAGGCCGGCGTCGCGGTGCAGCTGAAGCTCGCGGTCGAGCTCACGGAACCACCCGTCGACGTGACCTGGATCTGGTACGACAACGAGGAGGTGTCGAGCGACCTGAACGGGCTCGGTCGTCTCGCCCGCAATCATCCGGAGCTCATCGTCGGCGACTTCGCCATCCTCGGCGAGCCCACGCGGGCCGAGGTCGAGGGCGGCTGCAACGGCACGATGCGCGCGGAGATCCGCACGAGGGGCCTGCGGGCGCATTCGGCCAGAGCCTGGGTCGGCCACAACGCCATCCACGATGCCGGCACCGTTCTGGCGACGCTCGCGGCCTATGTGCCCCGCGAGGTCGAGGTCGAGGGCCTCGTCTACCGGGAGGGCCTCAACGCCGTGCGCATCTCGGGCGGCATCGCCGGCAATGTGATCCCCGACGAGTGCGTCATCGAGGTCAACTACCGTTTCGCGCCCAGCCGCAGCGCGGCCGAGGCCGAACAGCACCTGCGCGAACTGTTCGACGGTCTCGAGCTGGTGGTCGTCGACAGCGCCGAGGGTGCCAGGCCGGGACTCGACTCGCCGCTCTCGGCCGGATTCCTCGCCGCGGTCGGCGGCGAGGCCGCGCCCAAGTACGGCTGGACGGATGTCGCCCGCTTCTCTGCGCTCGGCGTTCCCGCCGTCAACTACGGGCCGGGCGATCCGCTCAAGGCCCACGCCGACGACGAGCGCGTGGAGCTGTCACAGATCGTCTCCTGCGAACGGGGACTGAGAGCCTGGCTCGCCGGCTCATAGCAGGCATCCGGGGTTGTGGCAAGGATTCTCAGATTTTTCGGATCGCCCCGAGTACGAGATAATGGGTGTACATCCACGAAAGGGGACCACTCATGGCGGCCATGAAACCGAGGACCGGCGACGGACCAATGGAGGCTGTTAAGGAGGGTCGTCTCATCATCGTGCGCGTCCCGCTCGAAGGCGGAGGTCGCCTCGTGGTGTCGGTCAACGACGCCGAGGCGAAGGAGCTGCACGACGCGCTCGCAGGAGTCGTCGCCGCGCAGTAACGACGTCACTTCACACGTCGACGGCCTCCGGTGGTGGGGTTAACCCCCATCGCTTCGGTCTGCTGCCCGGATGACCGCGGAGGCGTCCCTGCCCGTACGGTGAACGTGTGAACATAAAGCCTCTCCTCCGACATGCAGGTTTTGCATGGGCTTCGGCCATCGACCTGCTGCTCGACTCGATCCTGGCGACGATCTGGTTCGTCACGATCGTGACGCTCATGGCGACCGGCATCGGCACTCTTCCCGTCTTCGGGGTGGGCGTGCTGCTGCTCGTGCTCGCGGGTGGGCTCACCCGTCTGAGCGGCTGGGTCGAACGCCACAGGGCGATGGCGCTGTACCAGGTGCAGATCACGCCCCTCGTTCGGCGCCGCACCAAGAGCACGGGGGCGTTCCGCTGGGTCGCCCAGACGTTCGTCGATCTCATCGACCCGGTCACCTGGCGCACCATCCTTCACCACCTGCTGAGCATGATCCTCGGCAGTGTCATGGTCGGGCTGTGGAGCCTGCTGGGCGGCATCGTGCTGAGGCAATGGGGCACAGGCCTCGGATGGCTGGCACTCCTCATCGGTCTGCCCGTGCTCGTCGCCTACATCTACTTCGCCGGCATACTCGACCGTCGGCTCTCGATCGAACTGCTCGGGCGCGGCACGACCGCACAACTGCTCGAGAAGGTCGACACCCTCTCGGATGCGCGGCAGGGCGCCGTCGACGCGGCCAGCCTCGAACGTCAGCGCATCGAGCGCAACCTCCACGACGGGGTGCAACCGCAGCTGGTGTCTGTCGCGCTCACCCTGGGCATGGCGAAGTCCAAGTTCGCGAGCGACCCGGATGCGGCATTCGCGCTCCTGGAGCAGGCTCACACCGAGACGAAATCGTCGATAACGGAACTCAGGCAGCTCGCCCGGGGCATCCACCCGGCCGTGCTCACCGACCGCGGCCTCGACGCCGCCCTCTCGGCCGTCGCATCCCGCTGCTCCGTGCCCACGACGATCACGGTCGACGTGCCGGGGCCGGCGGCTGCGGAGGCCGAGGCGGTCATCTACTTCGCCGTCTCGGAGGCGCTCACCAATGTTGCCAAGCATTCCGGGGCATCCGAGTGCACCGTGACAGTGGTGTCCTCGGGCAGCGGTGACGGATGCCGGCTCGTCGCGACAGTCCGCGACAACGGCACCGGCGGCGCCCACATAGGCGAAGGCCTCGGCCAGGGCGGGCTCGCAGGAATGCGCGAACGCGTGCGGGCCGCAGGCGGAACACTTCTCATCGAGAGCCCGACTGGCGGGCCCACTCACATCACCGTGGAGGTGCCATGCGCATCGTAATCGCCGAAGACTCCGTGCTGCTCAAAGCGGGGCTGGAGCGCCTTCTCAACGATGCCGGGCACACCGTGCTCGCCGCCGTCGAGAACGCCGAAGACCTGCTCAAGGCGGTCAGCGAGCACAGCCCCGACCTCGCCGTCGTCGACGTGCGGATGCCGCCGACATACACGGATGAGGGCATCCGGGCAGCCGTGCTCATCAGGGCGCAGAACCCGGAGGTGTCGGTGCTGGTGCTCTCGCAGTATGTGGAAGAGCGCTACGCCGGCGAGCTCATCGCCGACAACTCGAACGGCCTCGGCTACCTGCTCAAGGACAGGGTCGCCGACGTCGAGGAGTTCCTCGCCGCCGTCGCCGAGGTGGGGGAGGGCGGAACCGTTCTCGACCCGGAGGTGGTCGCGCAGATCGTGATCCGCTCGCGGCGCGGCAGCGACCTCGACGCCCTCACCACGCGGGAACGCGGGGTGCTGCAACTCATGGCGGAGGGCCGCTCGAACATCGCCATCGCGAAGGAGCTCTTCATCGTGGAGGGCTCCGTCGAGAAGCACATCTCATCCATCTTCCAGAAGCTCGGACTGCCCATCGAGGACAGCGGAAACCGGCGCGTACTCGCCGTGCTCCGCTATCTGAACAGCCGTCCAGAACGAAACTGACCCACGCGAAGCCCAGGAGGCAGCACCATGACATCACAGAATCCGACGACAGTACCCAGCGGGTCACCCGCCCCGCGCTCGAACACCCTCCGCACCGTGCTGCTCGTGCTCGGCTCGATCGTGCTCGTCATGATCCTGGCCTTCACGGTCATCGGGATCGTGCGATCACAGAACCGACACGACACATCCGGCACCTTCTCCGTCTCAGAATCGTTCGAGACGGTCGAGGTGAAGACGAGCGCCGCCGATGTCGACATCGTGATGGATCCGAGGGCCGATGTGCCCGAACTCCGATACGACCAGGGCGATACGAACCTGCAGTTCGACTATTCGGTGCGAGATGACACGCTCGTGGTCTCCATCGGAAACGACGGCTGGTTCGGATGGTTCGGGGGAGGGGTGTTCGGTGACTGGAGCGCGGAATCGGCGAAGCTCACCCTGCTGCTGCCGGAGACCGAGGGGCGGCTCGACGTCAATCTCGAGACCACCGCCGGCGACGTGCGCGTCGACGGCGACTACGCGGATGTCTCGGTGCGGTCCACGGCGGGCGACATCACACTCTCCGGCAGCGTGAACGACCTGAGACTGGAGTCAACAGCCGGCACCGCCGAACTGGACGACCTCGCGGTGAGAGGCGCGTTCCGCAGCGAGACGACCGCGGGCGACATGGACTTCGCGTTCGCAGAGCTGCCGAGCAGCATCGACGTGGAATCGACGGCCGGCAATGTGCGCATCGGGCTGCCCGACGGCCGGTACAGGATCGACGCCAACAGCACGGCGGGGGACATCAGCAGCGACGTCTCAAGCGACGCCAAAGCCGACCGCGTCTACAGGATCAGCACGACGGCGGGCGACATCGAGGTCTACGAGAGGTAGCCTCCGGGAGTCGACGGGCTCGGCGCCTGGGCGAAAGCTCAGGCGTCGAGGCGCGTCAGCTGCAGCAGGCCGTCACCGACGGGCGTGAGTGCGCTGAGCACGGCGGTCGACTCCGAGGTCTCCTTCAACAGTGCCCTGAATGCGGTGGTCGTGTCGTCGCGCTTCGCCGGATCGGCGACCCGGTCGCGCCACAGGGCGTGCGGCACGAGCACGGTGCCGCCCGGGCGAACCAGGTGCAGACCGTGCTCGACATACTCGATGACCGACTGCGGGTCGGCATCCACCAGAACGATGTCGTACGACTGCTCGTTCATGCGCGGCAGCACGTCGCGCGCGCGGCCCGTGATGAGGCGCACGCGATTGGCCGGAACCTCGGCCTCAGAGAAGAAACCCCGGGCGGTCTGCTGGTGGTCAGCCTCGATGTCGATCGAGGTGAGAGTCGCCTCGGGTGCGCCATGCAGCATCCAGAGACCGCTGACGCCGACGCCTGTGCCGATCTCGATGATCGTGCGGGCGGATGATGCTGCCGCGACGAGGGCGATCTGAGCGCCCGTCGCGGGTGACACCGTGTCGATGCCGAGTTCGAGGGACGCCTGCCTCGCGTGCGCTGCGACGGCGGGCTCGGTGACGAGCTCCTCGGCGAACTTCCAGCTGGCTACTTTGTCTGACACTGCTACTCCTTGCTCGTTCCAAGGATATGGCCCCGCTCGGCGGCTTCTGGCGAGGGCGCACGGGTTAGTCTGAATGGATGTTCGGCCTCACCTTCGACAAGCTGCTCCTCATCGGGGTGATAGCGGTGTTCGTGCTGGGCCCCGAACGGCTCCCGTACTATGCGGCGCAGCTGGGCCGGCTGGTCAGATCGCTCAAGGAGATGGCCGACGGTGCCAAGGATCGCCTGCGCGACGAGATGGGCCCCGAGTTCGACGAGGTCGACTGGAAGAAGCTCGACCCGCGGCAGTACGACCCGCGCCGAATCATCCGCGAGGCCCTCACCGACGCGCCGGAGCCTCCCGTCATCAAGCCGCCCACGCACAAGCGCCCGGTCGAGTCGGCAGCAGAACGCCGCCGCCAACTCGCCGACTCCGGCACCCCGGCCCCCTTCGACGCCGAAGCCACCTGAGCGCGCGGCGCACCGGCAGAAGGGCTAGCGGATGCGCAGGGTCCGGAGCGCGACCAGCAGCGTGACCATGAGGCCCGCCATGGGGGCGAACTCCCCGCCCGTGCGGGGCAGCTGAAGCAGGCCCGTCGCATGCGCGGTGGTGCGCTGCTGCACGAAACGCATGAGCCCCTCCGGCCCGTTGCGTCGACCGAGGCCCGAGTTCTTCACGCCGCCCATGGGCGCATCGACCGCCGAGAACGTCGCCCGATAGCCCTCGTTGATGTTGACGCTCCCCGCGTCGATCCCGTCGGCGATGCGCCGTGCACGCCGCAGGCTTCGCCCGAAGACGGATGCGTTCAGCCCATACTCCGAGGAGTTGGCCGCGACGATGGCCTCCTCATCGTCCTCGACGATGCTCACACTCACTACCGGGCCGAAGGTCTCCTGCGAATGGCAGGCCATATCGGGCGTCACATCCGTCAACACCGTCGGCTCGTAGAACAGCGGGCCCAGCTCGGGGCGGGGCCTGCCGCCGGTGAGCAGCGTCGCGCCCTTCGCCACAGCATCCGCAACATGCCGCCGCGTGTTCTCGAGCTGCGACGGCAGGGTGAGCGAACCGGCGTCACTCGTGTAGTCGAAGGCCGCACCCAGCGTGAGCGACCGCACGCGGCTGGCGAACTCCTCGATGAACTCATCGGCGACGCCACGCTGCACGATCACGCGCTCGATCGACACGCACAGCTGCCCCATCGATGAGAAGCAGGCGTAGGCGGCATCCGCGGCGGCCTTCTTCGGATCGACATCGTCGAGCACCACAAGCGGGTTCTTGCCGCCCAACTCGAGGGAGGCGCCGATGAGGCGTTCGGCGGCGCGCACTGCGACAGTGCGGCCTGTCGCCGTCGAGCCCGTGAAGCACACATGGTCGCAGTTGTCGGTCACCGCGGTGCCCACGACCGCGCCGGCACCCGTCACCACCTGCCACAGCTCGGCGGGCACACCCGCGTCGATGAAGGCGCGGCGCAGGGCCAGGATGCTGAGGGCGCCCTGATTGTCGGCCTTCTGCACGACGCCATTGCCGGCGGCGAGGGCCGGGATGACATCCATCGCAGCGAGGCTGAGCGGAAAGTTCCAGGGAGTGATGACGCCGATGACGCCCTTCGGTCGGGCATCGACGGTGGTGCGCAGCACGAGCGGAATGCCGGAACGCCGACGCTGCGGGCGCAGGATCGACTCCGCGGCGACCGCGTGATAGCGCGTCACCGTCGCCGCCTGGAAGACCTCCTCGAAGGCCTGCCCCCGCGTCTTGCCCGTCTCGCTCTGCACGGCGTCGAGCAGCAGCTCGCGCCGCTCCAACAGCAGATCGTGAGCCCTGAGCAGAACCCTGCGGCGGTGCGCGAATCCGGCACCCCACCAGGCCAGCTGCGCGAGGCGGGCGTGCGCGGCGGCGGCCACGACGTCCTCTGGCGTGCTCAGCGGCAGCTCGTGCAGCACCTCGCCCGTGAACGGGGCGAGCACCGCCTCGCGCTCGCCGGAACTCGAACGGATGTCACGGTCGAGGTCATCGGCGACCGACCGGCTGAGCATTTTCCCTGCCATGTGCACATCCTACGGTCGGCGCGGTTTGCTCGCTCAATCAGCGAGTTGTTCGGCGGCGCCCTGGTCGAGCCTGAACGGCGGGTACTCGTCGCGCAGCAGCGAGGTGTAGGCGAAGACCCGGTACACCCAGCGGTGGATGCCCATCACGAGGTCGAACAGACCGCGCAGGTAGGCGCCGGTGAAGAGCAGGCCGATGGCGGCGATGAAGACGAGCAGGCCGACGAGTCCGGCGGAGGCGGGGCCGTCGCTCGCGAACCAGAAGCTTCCGCTGAGGAGGCCGATGATGAGGAGGTGCGGCAGCGCGAGCAGCCACGACTTCACGAGCACCAGGCCGCGGTTGAGTCGTTCGGGGTAGTCGACGTCGAACGTCGCAGCGAAGTCGGTGCGGGCGAGGGTGAACGGCGGGTACTTGTCGGTGGCCAGCACGCCGGTGGCATAGAACGTCACGCGCCAACTCCAGCGGAGCACCCCGACGACGTATTCGAAGAATCCCCTCGGGTAGCGGCCGGTGAACAGGATCATGATCGCGGAGGCGAGCACCACGACGGGGAACGCCGTCCAGAGGATGGCGAGCACGATGTAGTGCGGGATGGCGAGCAGCCACTTGACCAGCCAGAGGCCGCGGGAGAGCGCCGGGTCGAGCTGGCCCTCCAGACGAGCGGGATAGCTCGCGTCGGTGGCAGCCCCGGGGCTGTCCAGGCGGATGCTCCTGCCCAGTCCGTGGGCCCCGAACAGGATCAGGGGGGTCGCGACGACGACGCCGGCGAGTGCCAACCAGAAGTGGTCGGGTTCGCGGAACAGCTGGGACATGCCTCCGCTCAGGAGCACGCCGATGACGAGCAGGGCCAGGTGCAGCCCGCTCATCCGTTGGCGCGGGGTTTCGACGATCTCAGGTGTTGTGGTCATGAGGTGGGTCCTTCGTTGAGGTGGTGCGGTGTGGGGGTGGTGAGGCGCAGAACGACGTTGCCCTTCTTGCGCCCGGTGTCGACGTAGCGGTGCGCTTCGACGATGTCGGCGAGGTCGTAGCTGCGGTCGATGACCGCCGTGTAGCGGCCTGCTTCGGCGAGGCCGACGAGGTGGGCGAGGTCTTCTGCGCGGGCCGGGCCGACGTCGGCCGTGACGATCTTTCCGCTGCGGCGGCTCTGTCGACGCGAGCCGAGGAGGCTGCGCAGGTCGGAGATCACCAGCAGCAGTGCGCCGCCCGGTGTGATGAGGTCGGTGACCTTCTCGAAGGGGGCGTTGCCGACGCAGTCGATGATGACGTTGTACCGCCTGTTCTGGGCGGTGAAGTCATCCGTCGTGTAGTCGATGATGTGATCCGCTCCCAGTGAGCTGACGAGCTCACGGTTGACGAAGCTGGTCACGCCGGTGACGTCTGCGCCGAGCTCCTTGGCCAGCTGCACTGCGGCTGTTCCGACGGCACCGGATGCGCCGTTGACCAGTACGGTGTCTCCGGCTGTGATGGTGACCTGCTTCAGGAATCCGCGGGCGGTCACGCCGCCGAAGACGAGTGTCACGGCCTCCTCGAAGCTCATGGTGCGCGGTTTTGCGGTGATCGCGCCGTCCTGCGACACGACGGCGTACTCCGCGTGGCCGCCGAACCTGGCGCCCATCATGGCGATCACCTCATCGCCGACGGCGAACCTGCTCACGTCGGCTCCGATCGCCGCCACGACGCCGGCGACATCCATGCCGAGCACCCGGTGGCGGGGCCGGAACACACCGATGCTGGGGGCTGCAGGAATCCGCAGCCCGCTCGGGATGTCGAGGCTGCGGGCCCGATGATCGGCGACGCTGACGGTGCTCGCATGGACTCGCACGAGGACCTCGCCTCGGCGCGGAACCGGCCGGGGGAGCTGTTCGACTCGCACGACATCCGGGGTGCCGAATCTGCGGTACACGGCCGCACGCATCGAAGCGCTGGGGGAGGGCTGATCTGTCATGACTCGATACTCGGTGCCGGGAGCAGACCAGGGCATCGGGAGATCGGCCCGAATCGGGTCGGCCGAAAGTACGGTCTCCTCCTCGTCCGTCGTGCCGATCCGTTGCAGCGTGAAGCGCTCATATCATGAGGGGATGACCCGCCTGCTGCGCTCGATGTGGAACTCGCCGCGTGCGGTTCCCGCCCCGCCCCGCCGGGTGTGGCGAGACTGGGCACTCCTGGCGGTCATCGTGGTGTTCTCCGTGATCGAGGGCCTGCTCCGCACCGATCTCTCCTGGCCGCTGCTCTCCGTCGTGGCCATGGTCGCGGTGGCTCCCACCGTGTTGTGGCGTCGAACGCGCCCGTCGCTCATGCTGGCGATCGATTTCGCGATCATCACCGGGTTCAGCATCGTCATGGGGCAGGAGCTCCAGCTGGTCTCCGGTGCGCTGCTGGTCGTGCTGCCGTACGCGCTGTTCCGCTGGGGCGGCGGCCGGGATCTCATACTGGGTGTCGCCATCGTCGTCGCCGGTCTGGCCGTCTCAGCCCTCTGGGGGTCGAACTGGGGTGACGCCCTCGGCGGTGTGGCCTTCGTTCTCCTGCTGGTCGTCATCGCGCTCATCTTCCGTAATCGCGCAGGTTCGCGATTCCGTGAGCTCGACACGGTCAGGCTCCGCGAGCGGGAGCAGCTGGCACGCGACCTGCACGACACGGTCGCGCATCATGTCTCCGCGATCGCCATCCGCGCGCAGGCGGGGCTCGCGGTGGCCGAACGCAACCCGGATGCGGCGGCGGATGCTCTCCGCGTGATCGAGGCGGAGGCCTCCAAGACACTGACCGAGATGCGATCGATGGTGCGCGTACTGCGACAGGGGGAGGCTGCAGAGCTCGCCCCCGGCGCGACGATCGCCGACATCCAGCAGATTGTGGCCGAGCAGCGGGACGGGCCACAGATCACGGCCCAGATCACAGGGGACGCCGACGCCGTGCCGCCCACCGTCGCGGCCGCCGTCTACCGACTCGTGCAGGAATCCGTCACCAACGCCCGGCGCCATGCGCGAGGCGCGAGCCGCATCGACGTGCTCGTCGAGGTGCACCACGAAGGCGTACGGCTGAGCGTGACCGACGACGGCGAGCCCACCTCGGCGGGCACACCCGGCTTCGGCATCACCGGTATGGGTGAGCGGGCGGCGTTGCTCGGCGGAACGCTCCACGCGGGCCGAGCCGCCGGTGGCGGCTGGGTGGTCACCGCGGTGCTGCCTCGTGTTGGATGGACGATATGACCATCCGGGTACTCATCGCCGACGACCAAGAGCTCGTGCGCACAGGCCTCGGGATGATCCTCGACGCCCAACCCGACATCGAGGTCGTGGGTGCGGCCTCCGACGGGGCCGAAGCGGTGGCGCTCGCCCGCAGCCTGCGGCCCGACGTCTGCCTGTTCGACATCCGGATGCCCATTCTCGACGGCATCGAGGCGACCCGCGTTCTGGCGGGCCCCGGCGTCGAGGAGCCGATGGCCGTCGTCATCATCACGACATTCGACCTCGACGAGTACGTGTACGCCGCGTTGCGTGCGGGAGCCCGGGGCTTCCTTCTCAAGGATGCGGGGGCGGCGCTGCTCTCCGAAGCCGTGCATGCGGCCGCCCGCGGCGACGCCCTCATCGCGCCCAGCGTGACCGTCCGACTGCTCGAGGCCTTTGCGGGGGCATCACCTGCGGATGCCGTGGCGCAGCCGATCGAACCGCTCACCGAGCGGGAGGAGCAGGTGCTCGCGAAGGTCGCGACAGGGCTCAGCAACAACGAGATCGCGGGCGAACTCTTCATCACCCTCAGCACCGTCAAGACGCACCTCGCGAGCCTCATGACGAAGCTCGGTGTACGCAACAGGGTCGAGATCGCCATCTGGGCGCACCGCACGAACCGCATCACGCCGCCCGGCCGCTGAGCCCGGCGGGCCCGCGGGTTGAGCAGGCCGCCTGAGTCCTCCGTCTGTGGGCTCGACAGGAGAAAGGTGCCGACACCCCGCGGTCGGCCGCTTGTCGTCGGTGTGTTCCTGAGTTCTTCCTGCTGAGCAACTCGGGCGATGCGCTCCAGCGCAGTGGACTCATCGGGGAGCGCTGCGGATGTCTCGGCCCTCCGCCCGCGCTACGTGACCGTGAGGCCCAGCTTGCGGCCGGCGAGCCCGTGGCCGCGGCCGGCGATCAGCGTGGCGACGGCGTCGATCGCGGCGGCGGCAGGGTTATCCGGATGCGACAGCACAACGGGCATGCCGGCGTCGCCGCCTTCGCGCAGCGCCATGCTGAGCGGGATGCTCGCCAGCACGTCAACGCCGAGCCGTGCGGCGACCTCGGCGCCTCCGCCGGAGCCGAACAGTTCGAGCACGCTGCCGTCGGGCTGGGGGAGGCCCGCCATGTTCTCGATCACCCCGAACACCTTCTGGCCGGTCTGCCGGGCGGCGAGCCCGCTGCGCTCGGCGACCTCGGCGGCCGCCGCCTGCGGGGTCGTGACGACGATGACGTCCGCCTGCGGCAGCAGCTGCCCCACCGAGATGGCCACGTCGCCCGTTCCGGGTGGCAGGTCGAGCAGCAGAACGTCGATGTCGCCGAAGAAGACGTCGGTGAGGAACTGCTGGATGGTGCGGTGCAGCATGGGCCCGCGCCACGACACGGCGGTGGAGCCTTCGACGAACATGCCGATCGAGATGACCTTCACGCCGTGCGCGATGGGCGGCAGGATCATGTCGCCCACGCGGGTGGGTTTCGCATCCGGGATTCCCAGGATGCCGGGGATGGAGAATCCGAAGACGTCCGCGTCGACGAGGCCCACCTTGAGGCCGCGGCCTGCCAGCGCGACGGCGAGGTTCGCGGTGAGTGTTGACTTGCCGACGCCGCCCTTGCCGCTCGTGATCGCGTAGATGCGGGTGAGCGAGTCGGGGCCGAACTGCACGGTGCGCTGCCGGCCACCCTGGAGGCGTTCCGTGAGCGCGCGGCGCTCCGTCGGAGTCATGACGGTCACGTCGACGAGAGCCTCCGAGACGCCGGGCACGGAGGCGACCGCCTCACGCACGTCACTCTCGATGCGGTCGGCGGCGGGGCATCCGACGATCGTCAGTTTGATGGTGACGGATGCCCGCCCGCCGTCGACGGTGACGTCACCGACCATGTCGAGTTCGGTTATGGGCCGACGGATCTCGGGGTCGATGACGCGGGTGAGCGCCTCACGGACGGCAGCCTCAGACGTCACGGCAGCATCCGCGGGCTCACTCAATCTGCGGCTCTTCCTTGTCCTTCTCGAGTTCTTCGAGCAGGGAGCGCAGCTCGGCACGGATGAAGTCCTTGCTGGCGACGTCCTGCATGGCCAGCCGCAGGGCGACCACCTCGCGGGCCAGGTACTCGGTGTCGTTGAGGTTGCGCTCGGCACGCTGGCGGTCCTGCTCGATCTGCACGCGGTCGCGGTCGTCCTGACGGTTCTGCGCGAGCAGGATCATGGGCGCGGCATAGGAGGCCTGCAGCGACAGGATGAGGGTGAGCAGCGTGTAGTTGAGCGCGCGCGGGTCGAACTGTGCCTCCTCGGGCGCCCACGTGTTGTAGGCGATCCAGGCGACACAGAAGAGGGTCATGCCGACGAGGAACCACGGCGTGCCCATGGCGCGGGCGAACGACTCCGAGAAGCGGCCCATGCGGTCGCGATCGCGCCCGCCGCCGAAGCCGGGCACGATGTTCTGGCGCAGTCCCTTGGGGGAGTCGAGGTTGCTGTTGTCAGCGCGACGTGCCATTGGCGTGCCTCCTTCCTCGGTGTGTTGCGCTCGGGGCGACTACCTGCTGGGGTCGCGTGTCGGTCGTGATGTACGGCGCGGTTGCGGGTTCGTCGTCATGGCTTCGCCAGTCATCCGGCAGCAGGTAGTCGAGGACATCGTCAATGGTCACCACCCCGACAAGTCGGCGGTTGTCGTCGACGACGGGCACCGACACCAGATCGTAGCTGGCGAGGATGCGTGCCACCTCGGCGGCCGAGGCGCTCGCGTGCACGGGCTCCAACTGCTGGTCGAGGATGGTGCCGAGGCGTTCTCCGGGCGGGTAGCGCAGCATCCGCTGGAAGTGGACCATGCCGAGGAAGCGCCCCGTCGGCGGCTCGTACGGGGGCAGGGTCACGCAGATGGCGGCGCCGAGCGCCGGGGCGAGTTCGTGGCGGCGGATGAGGGCGAGCCCCTCCGCGACGGTCGCATCGGAGGAGACGATGATCGGCTCCGTCGTCATGAGGCCGCCGGCCGTGTCGGGCGCGTACAGCAGCAGCATGCGCACATCTTCGGCCTCTTCGGGCTGCATCAGGTCGAGGAGGGCCTCGCCGCGCTCGTCGTCGAGCTGCGCGATCAGGTCGGCCGCGTCATCCGGCTGCATCTGGTCGAGAACGTCGGCGGCGCGGTCGTCGCCGAGCTTGTTCAGGATGCCCACCTGTTCGCTCTCGGGCATCTCCTCGAGCACATCGGCGAGGCGGGCGTCACTGAGTTCCCCGGCGACCTCGAGCATCCGCTGCTCAGGCAGGTCGAGGAGGGCGTTCGCGAGGTCGGCCGGCAGCAGGTCTTCATAGGTGGCCAGCAGGTGCGTCGCCGACTGCGCCTCACCGTCGATCTCGTTGTCGCGCACCTCCTCCCAGCGGGCGAACGTCGTGTGGCCCTTCGCGAAGGGGGAGGCGCTCGTGCGCGGGCGACGCAGGAAGAGCTCGGTGACCTCCCACTCTCCCTGGTCGGTCTCCTCGATCGCGACATCCTCGATCGTGGCGTCGCCGCTGCCGTTGACGAACACGACCTTGCGGCCCAGAACCTCGGCGATCACCTGAACCTCGCCGCCGCGCTGCTCGAAGCGACGCAGGTTGATGAGCCCTGTCGTGATGATCTGGCCGGAGCCGATGCTCGTGATGCGCCCGATCGAGAGGAACACACGCCTGCGGCCCGGAACCTCGACGACGAAGCCGACCACGCGAGGCGAATTGTCGCTGCGGTACACGATGAGCACGTCGCGGACGCGGCCCACCTTGTCGCCCGCGGGGTCGAAGACGGAGCACCCGGCCAGGCGCGCTACGAAGACTCTTGTGGGGCTCACGGCTTAACCCTAGCCGCCGCATGGGAGAATGGCCGGGTGAGCAACCAAAGCCCGTTTTCGCGTCGCGGTCAGGCCTTTCCGACACTGCCGCGAGGTGATCTGCTGGGCAGCTACGAAAGCTACCCGGAGGCGCAGGCCGTCGTCGACACGCTGGCGAAGCGCGAGTTCCCGGTCGCCAAGCTGTCGATCATCGGCAGCGACCTGAAGACGGTCGAGAGAGTCACCGGCAAGCTCACCTACGGGCGCTCCGCTCTGACGGGGGCGGCCAGCGGTGCCTGGTTCGGGCTGTTCTTCGGGCTCATCATGTTCCTGTTCTCGGGCGACCCCGCATCCCTCGCCTTCGTCGGCGCTGCTCTTCTCATCGGCGCCGGATTCGGCATGATCTTCGGCATCGTCTCGTACACGCTGAATCGTCGACGCCGCGACTTCACCTCGACCCACCAGGTGTTGGCCAGCAGTTATCAGATCATCGTCGACCCCGCGCTGAGCCTGCGTGCCCAGCAGCTCCTCGAAAGGACAGACCCCCATGAGTGATGACGACCGCGAGTACATGCGCAACTACAAGACGGCCAGCCCCGATCTGTTGAAGGCGTACGCCGACTTCAGCGGTGCCGTGTTCGCCGCTGAGGGCCGTGAGATCCCCAAGAAGTACCGCGAGCTGATGGCTGTGGCCGTCGCCATCTCCAAACAGTGCCCGTACTGCATCGAGGCCCACACGAAGGACGCCGTCAGGGCGGGGGCGACGGATGCTGAGATCGCCGAGGCCGTCTGGGTCGCCGCAGCGATCGGCTCGGGCGCCGCGTACACGCATGGCCGCCTCGCGTTCAAGGCCTCGGCACCGCACGAGCACTAACCGACCCCGCGGGTCGATCCACTCGATCGATTCCGCTGATCGTTGCGTCGGCGCTTGACGCGGTGTGCCCCGCGCGAAGCGGGGCACACCGGTCGATGTTCGGCGGGCGATCAGGCGTCACGCCAGGGGCTGATTACGCCGCGAGTTCGTCTGCCTCGGCGCGCAGCGGCTGCAGGGCACGGGCCCAGGCGGCGAGCTGCGAGATCTGACCTTCGAGTTCTCCGGCCTTCAGGGCGGCCGGGGTGAAGGTCGACTCGCCGTTCTCGCCGTAGGTGAAGTCGGTGAACAGCGAGAACATGACGTGGGTGCGCACGTCTGCCATCTGCAGTTCGCCGAAGATCTGACGCAGGTGCTCTCCGGCGCGAACGCCGCCCATGGAGCCGTAGCTGACGATGGCGGCGGCCTTGTTGTTCCATTCGGCGTTCACGTAGTCGAGCGCATTCTTGAGCGCGGCGGGAACGGAGTGGTTGTACTCGGCGGAGACGAAGATGAAGCCGTCGAATTCGGCGACCTTCGACGCCCAGGCGTTGGCCTCGTCGCCGAGGTAGTTTCCGGCGCCCGCGGGGAAGGGCTCCTCGAGAAGGGGGAGCTTGAAGTCGTGCAGGTCGACGAGTTCGAACTCGACTCCGTCTGCCGAGGCGTTCTCCTTGACCCACTGGCCCACCTGGATGCCGTTACGGCCCGGGCGGGTGCTGCCGACGATGATGCCAATCTTGAGGTCTGACAAGAGACGTACCTTTCGCAGAATTCTTCAGAGGCCACCCTGTTTTGGTGACGTGTCATCTTATCTTATCTGGGTGACGTGTCAACCAACTGATAGAATGGATGGCATGTCCGAAGTGTCCGAGGTCAGCGCCGAGCAATGGCGGGTCTGGCGCAGCTTCTATGCCATGCGCCGCCAGCTCGACCGTGCCCTCGAGAACCAACTGCAGACAGACTCCGCGATATCCAGCGCCGATTACGAGATCCTGCTCGCCATCTTCGAATCCACCGAGAAGCGCCTGCGCAGTCGCGACCTGGCCGAGCGCATCGGGTGGGAGAAGAGCCGCATCTCGCACCAGGTGAGCCGCATGACGGCCAGAGGCCTCCTCAACCGCACCGAATGCGAAGACGACCTGCGGGGCACCTGGGTCGAGATCACGGCCGAGGGTCGCCGCGCCACACTGGGTGCCATGCGAGGGCACACCAGAGCCATCAGAGAGTTCTTCTTCGACGTGCTCGACGAGCGTGAACTGGCGGCGCTCCTCAGCGTCTCCGACAAGGTGCTGGCCGCCGTCGCCCCCGCGCCGTGCGACCCGGCCTGAGTACCCCTGTCGCCTGAGCGCCCTCCGTCTGAGGTGGTCGTGGCTGCTAGCGCAGCCAGGCCTCCACATCGTCGACCGTGCGCGGGATGCCGGCCGACAGGTTCTCGGCGCCATCCGCCGTCACCAGGATGTCGTCCTCGATGCGCACGCCGATACCCCGGAACTCCTCCGGAACGGTCAGGTCATCGGGCTGGAAGTACAGGCCCGGCTCGATCGTGAACACCATGCCCTCCTCGAGCACACCGTCCATGTAGAGCTCCCTGCGGGCCTGCGCGCAGTCGTGCACGTCGATGCCCAGATGGTGGCTGGTGCCGTGCACCATGTAGCGGCGGTGGAACTGCCGCGCCGGCTCCAGTGACTCCTCCGCGCTGACCGGCAGCAGACCCCACTCGGCCGTCTTGCGCGCTATGACCTTCATCGCCTCTGCATGGATCTCCCTGAAACGGATGCCCGGGCGCACGATCGCGAACGCCGCATCCGCCGCCTCCAGAACGGCCTCGTACACGCGGCGCTGAACGGGGCTGAAGATGCCGGAGATCGGCAGGGTGCGGGTGATGTCAGCCGTGTACAGGCTGTCGAGCTCGATGCCCGCGTCGAGCAGGATGAGGTCGCCCTCGTTGACGGGGCCGTCGTTGCGGGTCCAGTGCAGCACGCAGGCGTGGGGGCCGGATGCGGCGATCGTGTCGTAACCGACGGTGTTGCCGTCGGCGCGGGCGCGCCTGTTGAAGGTGCCCTCGACGAGGCGCTCGCCGCGGGGGTGCGCCACGATCTCGGCCCGGTCGGCGATGACGTCGTCGAAGCCGCGCTTCGTGGCGTCGACGGCGAGGCGCATCTGCTCGACCTCGTAGGAGTCCTTCACGAGTCGCAGCTCCGACACGTCCCGCGCGAGGGTGGCGTCGCCGTTCTCGGCCTCGTCGTCGCCCGGCTCGACGTCGATGGCGAGCAGCCGGCGGCCATCCACCTGCTCGGTCGTGTCGCGGTCGGCGTCGCGCACCAGGAGGGTGTCGGCGTCAACGGAGTCGAGCACGGCCTCGAACTCGGCGATGCCGCGCGTGGCCAAGCCCAGGTCTCCGGCGACCTGCGCGAGTGACGGCCTCGGGCCGATCCAGAACTCGCCGATCTCGGGGTTCGCGTAGAACTCGCTCGAGTCGCGACCCGCGCGCTCCCGGAAGAACACGGTCGCCTCGTGACCCGAACCGCTCGGCTCCATGACGAGCACGGCGCCGGGCTCGCTGTCGCTGCCCCACCCGGTCAGATGTGAGAACGCCGAATGCGCCCGGAACGGATAGTCGGTGTCGTTGGAGCGCACCTTCGCCGCCCCCGCGGGGATGATGAGCCGCTTGCCGGGGTGCATCGCGGAGACGCGCTGCCGGCGGGCTGCGGCGAACGCGGCCTGCTCACGCGGCGCAGGAATCGCATCCGTACGGTCCGCCCAGCCGGAGGAGATGAACGTCGTGAACGCCTCGGATGCCGGGGTCGTCGACCTGTTGCCGGTCGCGCGCGGCACCACGGCGGGCGCCGTGCCCGCAGCGTCGGGGCGCGTGCTCTCGGGGTGGACCGTCTCGATGGTGTCGAGTGCGGTGTCGCTGCTGTCGAGTGTGCTGCCGTCGAGTGCGCTGCTGTCGGGTTCGGAGGATTCGCTGCTTGTGGCCATGCATCCATTGTCTCCCTTCGCGCTGCAGAAAGTCGCGCCGGCGAAAGACGTCAGCTCCGGATGCTCAGCCTCGCGGAAGCAGGCGGGCGACGACAGGTCTGTGGTCGCTGCCGGACCTGTCGCGATCCTCGATCACCGAGAACGCGGTTACCTCCCAGTCGTCGGTCACCATGACGTGGTCGATGGGGGCTCCGAGGAGCGACGGCAGCGCGGTCGGCCAGGTGCCGAGTGCCGCGGAGTTCGTGAGCGCTGCCGCATCGGCGCAGTCGCCGAGCCTGGCGCCCGCCGCGACCGTGCCGGCCGGGCGACCGCCCGCCCCCGGCCTGCCCAGGCCCTGGAAGTGGTCGATGGTCGCATTGAAGTCGCCGGCCATGAGGATGTCGTCGCCGGCGCACATGTCGGCCAGCATGGCCAGATCGGCCCGCCAGTTGTCCATCTGGCCCGGGATCGGCGCGACAGCGTGCACCGCGATGATCGTGGGGCCGGAGCCGTCGACCGGGCTCGCGACGATCGTCGGCAGCACCGACGTCGACACGGCATCCACATCGAAGGTGTACTCGCCGAGCTCGGCGCTCACGAGCAGTGACGTGGAGCGCGCCGGCGACACCAGATCGTAGGCGCGCGTCGACACCCACATGGGCCTACCGGCCTCGCGCATGGCGACCGCCGCAGCGATCGCATCCTCACCGCGTGTCTCCGGCAGCACGACGACATCAGCCTGCTGTTCGACCGCCAGATCGGCCACCTGCTGGGGAGTGGTCGCCGGGCCGAGGGTGTTCCACGACAGCACCGTGATGCCATCGGAGGTGGCCGACGTCGTCGCATCATCCGACGGCAGGAGTGCGCCAGCGCCGCGACTCACCAGCACCACCGTGTTCACCGCGGCGAAGGCGAGCAGCAGAACGGCCAGAGACGCGCCCAGCCGGCGGAACGGGCCGATGAGCAGCGCCAGCAGTAGAAGAACAACCAACAGCACGACGGCGACCGCCACCGCCGAACCCCGCAGCGACACGATCTGGGCGACGAACTCGGTGCGCTGCAGGCCGAACAGCTGAGGCCACGCACACAGCAGCAGCACCGCGATGGTGACGAGGATCAGCGCGGCGGCGGCAAGACGACGGAACATGGCGATGCAACCCTATCCGCTGCGCCGCGGCGGCACCTGCGGGGTGCGGATGCGCTCACGCCGTCAGCGGAAACGGCCGGCCCCGCAACGCCCGCGGAATAGAGTTGGGCCATGCCCCGCCTCATCGACCTGCACACGCACTCCAGCGTGTCCGACGGCACCGAGACGCCCGCGCAGCTGATCGCCGCGGCCGTGCGGGAAGGGCTCGACACCATCGCCCTCACCGACCACGACTCGACCGCCGGCTGGCTCGAGGCGAAGGCCGCAGCATCCGGAACCGGCCTCACCGTCGTGCCCGGCATGGAATTCAGCACCCGCCTCGGCTGGAAGAGTGTGCACCTGCTCGCCTACCTGTTCGACCCGACGGATGCGGGCATCGTCGCCGAGACCGCCCGCATCCGCGCCGCACGGCTCACGAGGGCCGAAGCGATCGTCGAAAGACTGTCGAACGACTTCGAACTCAGCTGGGCGGATGTTCTGGAGCAGACCGCAGAAGGCGCGACAGTCGGGCGACCCCACATTGCCGATGCTCTCGTCGCCCGCGGCCACGCCACCACCAGAAGTGAAGCCTTCGAAGGCATCCTGCACCCGCGGCACGGCTACTCGCAGCCGCACTACGCGCCCGACCCCATCGCGGCCATCCGACTCGTGCGGGCCGCAGGTGGGGTGCCCGTGCTCGCGCACCCCGGAACGCGGGGCCGGGACTCCGTCGCCGACGAGAAGACCATGCGGCTCATGGTCGAGGCCGGACTCTTCGGGCTCGAGATCGACCACCGCGAGAACACACCGGACGGCAAAGAGCGGCTGCACGAACTGGCGCGTCGTTTCGACCTCGTCGTCACCGGATCGAGCGACTACCACGGGGCGGGCAAACCGAACCGGCTCGCCGAGAACACCACAACGCCCGAAGTGCTCGAACGGATCATCACCGAGGCGAGCGGCGCGGAGCCGTACCTGCCGTAGCGGTGCTGCTGGTTGCTCGTGCCGCCGGTCTCGAGACTGGCGCCGTGGACGGCACCACCTCGACCGGCGGGGGTGGGATCAGGCGGCGGGCGGCGGCGTGCTGCCCGTGCTGGGCCGACGGGTGCGGTTGCGGCGGCGACGCGTGGGGCCGGCGCCGTCGTGCGTTCCGGCGCCCTCGGGGCGCTGCTCGCCGCTCTCGGAGCGCGGGGTCTCGCCGCTGCCGGTGCGCGTGCGGCGCCGCGAACGCTGGCGGTCGCCCTCGGACGAACCGCCCTCACTGCGCCCGCCCTCGCTGCGACCTGAGCCGTCGCGGCCGCCGTCGCGCCTGTTGCGTGATGCGCCGGCCGTGGCCGAGCGCGGCTCGCGTTCGCGCGCGGGGCCTGCGGTCTTGAGGCGACCCTTGGTGCCCTCCGGGATGTCCAGGTCGGTGAACAGGTGCGGCGACGACGAGTACGTCTCGACGGGCTCCGGAACGCCCATGTCGAGGGCGCGGTTGATGAGCGCCCACTTGTGGAGGTCGTCCCAGTCGACGAAGGTGACGGCGATGCCCGTCTTGCCCGCGCGACCGGTGCGGCCGGCGCGGTGAAGGTAGGTGTCGTGGTCGTCGGGCACCGTGTGGTTGATGACGTGCGTGACGTCGTTGACGTCGATTCCGCGCGCCGCGACATCCGTTGCGATCAGGATGTCCTTCTTGCCGGCCTTGAAGGCGGCCATGGCGCGCTCGCGCTGATCCTGGTTGAGGTCGCCGTGCACGGCCGCAGCGTTGAAGCCGCGGTCGTTGAGCTCCTCCACGAGCTTCGCGGCGGCGCGCTTCGTGCGGGTGAAGATGACGGTCTTGCCGCGGCCCTCGGCCTGCAGGATGCGGGAGATGACCTCGTCTTTGTCGAGGTTGTGTGCGCGGTAGACGACGTGCTTGATGTTCGCCTGCGTGAGCCCCTCATCCGGGTCGGTGGCGCGGATGTGGATGGGCTTGTTCATGAAGCGACGGGCGAGGGCCACGATCGGGCCGGGCATCGTCGCCGAGAACAGCATGGTGTGGCGGGTGGGTGAGGTCTGCGCGAACAGCTTCTCGATATCGGCGAGGAAGCCGAGGTCGAGCATCTTGTCGGCCTCGTCGAGGACCATGACCTTGACCGCTGCAAGTGACAGCATCCGCTGGTTGGCAAGGTCGAGGAGGCGGCCCGGTGTGCCGACGACGACCTGCGCGCCTGCCTTCAGCTGCTCCACCTGGCCTTCGTAGGCCTTGCCGCCGTAGATGGCGGCGACCTGCGTGCCGCGGTTCGATGCGGCGAGGGTGAGGTCTTCTGCGACCTGGACGCAGAGCTCGCGGGTCGGCACGACGACGAGCGCCTTCACTCCGGGCTCCGGGTTCGGGCCGAGCTCCTGCAGCAGCGGAAGGCCGAAGCCGAGCGTCTTGCCGGTTCCCGTCTTGGCCTGGCCGATGATGTCCTGGCCGCCCAGGCCCATCGGGATCGTCTGCACCTGGATGGGGAAGGGGTGCAGGATGCCCTTCGTCGCGAGAGCATCGCACATGTCCTGCTCGATGCCGAGATCGGCGAATGTCTGCTCTGCGACAGGCTCCACAACGGGTTCTGTCGGCTGGTCTGAATCGGTTGAAACGATGGAAGTCACGTTGTGTGGGCCCTGTCCGAAGCGAGTACGCCCGGTTTGACATGGGGCGTAGGAACCTCCACCAGAAGCGGGAGGCATTGCGACCAGTTTAGGGGATGGCGCCTGTGCGGGCCCCGATTGCGCGTCCTGGCACGGCGAATACGGTGCGCGCCGGTAGTCTTGTCCCCGTGTTCAAGCTCTTCGCCCGCCGCAGCAAGGCCGTCGTCGCGCCCAAGTTGAAGTCGCGTTCCGACGGGTCGGGCCGCACGGTCAACAAGGTGAGCGTTGCCGAGCTCACCCCCGATCTGCCCCGCTACCTCGGGCAGGCCGCCTACCTGCAGTTGTCGAACTTCGAGACGATCACCGGTGCCATCGCATCCGCGCCGAGCACGGCTGCCAAGGTCGCGCTGAGCAGTGTGGCGAAGATCTCGCAGGCGAAGCTCGACGGCCTGCTCGCCGAGATCACGCGCGGCGGCGACACGCCATCGGAGCTGATGGAGTACTTCGCGGCGCCCATCGACCGGTTCCGCGCGGAGACCCGCGGAGCGGACTGGTACGAGACCGTCGTCACCGCCTACATCACCGCGGGCATGCTCACCGACTTCTTCGCCTCGCTCGCCGAGGGCCTGCACGACGGCCCCCGCGAACGCATCACGACCCTGCTCATCCAGAACGATCCCGCCCCGCTGCTCGTGGAACTGCTGCGCTCCGAGATCGACGCGCAGCCACTGATCGCATCGCGTCTCGCCCTGTGGGGTCGTCGCCTTGTGGGTGACACGCTGCTCGTGGCGAGGTCCGCGCTGGCTGCCCCGGGCGGTCGTGCGCCGGATGAGGCCCGGCTGGAGCCCGTCTTCACAGAGCTGATCGCGGCGCACACACGCCGCATGGATGCCCTCGGCCTCACCGCCTAGTTCTTCAGGTCTCGCCGGTTCAACGCGATGACCGCGATGACGAGCAGCACCGCCGAGACGGCGTAGTTCAGCCAGAGGGAGCCGCCCGCTCCGCCGACACCGTTCACGAGCGGGGAGCCGCCGAAGGCCCAGTGGTAGGGCGACCAGCCGTGAAGCCAGCCGAGATCCTGCCCCTGATTGGCGACGGCGTTGAGCGCGTAGGAGACCACCGCGATGCCGGCGCCCGCAACCGTCGCATGGCTGCGCCGACCCGTGAGCGCCCCGACGCAGAGGGCGGCCATGCCGGAGAGGAGCGTGAGCCCCAGCAGGGCGGCGGCCGCGGCCGGAATATGGGCGGGGTGGATGTCCAACCCTGAGGGGCCGTTGAGGGCCAGGATGGCGATGGTGGCGACGACGGCGAGGGCGCCGAGCCGAGTCAGGAGGGCCGCCGCGCGCTCGAGCACCAGCTGCGTGCGGCCGACGCCGTGCGCGAGGGTGAGTTCGAGCGAGCCCGACTCCTCGTCGCCGGCGATGGCGGCCGTGCCCCAGGCAGTAGCGGCGATCGTGAACAGCACGAAGCCCATGAGGCCGAAGAAGGTGGACTGGGTGTAGCCGGTTCCCGTCGCGATCTGCTCGTAGCCGATCGTCTTCACGAGTTCAGGGGGCAGACTGTCGAGCAGTTTCCTCATGTCGGCGTTGCCGCCTATTGCGGGGAACAGCGGCAGATAGAGGAGCAGTGCCGCGAGGATGCCGATGCTCCAGCCGAGGAGCGAACGCCAGGAATCGCTGAGGGCACGCCTGAAGAGGGGGAGCCGCATCATCGTGCCCCTGCCTCGTCGCCGTCCGAAGCATCCGTGTTGTAGAGGCGAAGCACCGACTCCTCGAGATCGGGCTCCTCAGCGACGAGATCGTTCACCGTGAAACGGGCGATGGCCTTCAGAAACGGGTCGATGCCGCCCTCGACCCTGGCGGTCATCCGCGTTCCGTCTCCGTCGGAGCCGCCGAGTTCGGTGAAGGCCAGCTCGGTGACGTTGGGGATCGCGGCCAGCGCCGTCTGCAACTGCTGTGCCGTGGCATCCGCAATCCCCACCCGCACCCGGCGGATGGCCGTCAGCCGCAGCGATTCGACGTCGCTCACGGTGACGACGCGGCCCGCGCGCAGGATGGCGACGGTGTCGGCGGCCTGCTGGATCTCGCTCAGCACGTGTGAGCTGAGGAACACCGTCTGGCCGAGCTCCCTCGCCTCCCGCACCATCGCGAGGAACTCCTGCTGCACGAGCGGATCGAGCCCGCTCGTCGGCTCATCGAGCACGAGCAGACGGGGGCGATGCATGAAGGCCTGTACGAGCCCGAGCTTCTGCTTGTTGCCCTTCGAGAGCGTGCGCACCTGACGGCCCAGATCGAGGCCCAGTCGTTCGGCGAGCACGTCGACGGCCGCCGGCGCGACACGGCCGCTGATGCGGGCGTAGTGGCGCAGCAGCTCGTGCCCGCTGATGCGCCCCTCCAGCCGCAGCTCGCCGGGGAGGAAGCCGATCTCGCGGCGAAGGGCGGGCCCCGCCCCGCGAGGCTCGCGCCCCAGAACTGCGGCCCGGCCGGAGCTGGGGCGGATGAGGTCAAGCAGAACACGCATGAGCGTCGTCTTGCCCGCCCCGTTCGGGCCGATGAGCCCGAAGACAGCGCCCTGCTCCACCGCCAGATCGATGCCGTGCAGCGCGGTGGTCCTGCCGAAGCGCTTGGCGAGTCGTGTGGTCTCGATGGCGAGAGGCATCTGCCGTCACTCCCTCGGGGTCGTTCCTGTGGCCCTGATGCCCATCATGCACCCTGGCCGCGCCGAGATCGAGGAGTGATTTCGGCTCGGTCTCAGCCTCGTAACGCAGGCTGCGGGCTGGGCGAGCACGGGGCAGACTGGGGAGATGACGATTCCCTCCCACACGCTCAACGACGGCACCACGATCCCCGCGATCGGGCTCGGAACCTACAACCTGCTCGGATCGGAGGGCGACGCCTCCATCTCGCGGGCCATCGACTCCGGCTACCGGCTGCTCGACACCGCCCTCAACTACAAGAACGAGGGCGATGTGGGGGAGGGCATCCGGGCGTCGTCCGTGTCGCGTGACGAGCTGTTCGTCACGACCAAGCTGCCCGGTCGCCACCACGGCTACGACAGCGCAATCGCGAGCCTCGAGGAGTCGCTCGGCAACCTCGGCCTCGACCACGTCGAGCTGTACCTCATCCACTGGCCGCTGCCGAAGGTCGACAAGTACGTCGACACGTGGCGTGCCCTCATCGAGCTGCGCGAGCGCGGCCTGACCCGCTCGATCGGCGTCAGCAACTTCACGCCAACGCAGCTGCAGCGTCTCATCGACGAGACGGGTGTGACCCCCGCCGTCAACCAGGTCGAACTGCACCCGAACTTTCCGCAGGGCGAGCTGCGCGAGTTCCATGCCGCGCACGGCATCCGCACCCAGAGCTGGAGCCCGCTCGGGTCACGGCACGCCGACTTCACGACCGTTCCCACGATCGTCGACGTGGCCGCCGCGCACGGGGTGACGCCGTCGCAGGCGGTGCTGCGCTGGCACATCCAGCTCGGCTCGGTGCCGATCCCGCGCTCGGGGGATGCGGGCCGGCAGCGCGAGAACCTCGACGTGTTCGGCTTCGAACTGACGGATGCGGAGATCACCGCGATCAGCGCCCTCGAGTCGGGCCGACTGTGGGACGGCGACCCCGACACGCACGAGGAGTTCTAGGCGCGCCGCTCCGGGAGTGCGCCGCTCCTGAAGCGCTGCTCCTGAAGCGCGCCGCTCCTAAAGCGCGCCGCGGAGCCCCGACAGCACCGTCGTGACGATGATGGTGCCGACGACGCCGATGATCACGACCACGCCGATGATGACGCCGCCGACGACCCACAGCATCCGCTTCGGGTTCTTCTTCGGGTCTGTTCCGAGAAAGCCCTGGGAGAGTCGGCGGCCGTCCTCGCCGACGGCGTTCGGGGCGCCCGTCGCGCTCGCCGTGGCTCCTGCCACGGTCGTTCCTGCCGTGACGCGGTCGTCCGAGTAGCGGCCGGTCTGCCGGAGCGCCTTCGCGCCGACCACCTCGCGGATGCGATCCAGTCGCTGCCACAGCGCGGCATCCGACACATCGAATGGCGTGTTCGAGTAGACGAACAGCATGTCGTCGACGATCTCCACATCGAAGTCGCCGGTCTCGTCGATGAGGAGCGCCATCAGGTCGGGGGCGAAGACGTAGAGTGCGTCGCGCTCGTAGCCGTTCGGGCAGTGCAGGGTGAAATAGGTGTTGAAGTCGCCCTCGAGCGACAGGGTCTGACCGTCGGCGATCGGCATGGGGATGCTCGAGCCGAAGGTGCGATCGTTGCGCGTCGCATCGAGCACCAGGTGGGGCAGCGCACGCTCGAGACGCATCGCCAGGTACCCGTAGCTGCGCCTCGACGTGCTGCTGTACGAGGTCGTGATGGTGAAGCCGCCGGCGTCGCTCCTCTGCGAGCCGCCCACCGTTCCCGAGAGGTTGCCGACCTCGAAGGTGCCGTCGGTGCTCGTGAAGCGGTCGGTGACGGATGCGCTCTGCAGGTACTCGAAGACGGCACCGCCATACGCGGGCTTCGGAGCGCTCGCCTCGTGGCGGAGGCCGTTCGCGGAGGCGAATGCGGCAACGTCGGGCAGTGCGGCGGTGTCGAGCATGGGGCCCCCTCGGGGTTGGGTCGGTACCGGGCGGCGTCGCGGCGCCGAGTCGAGGATATCCGACGACGGATGCTCACCGATCTGTTGCGGGCAGGTCTATTCCCAGCGGAGGTGCGGGACGATTGTCGGATGCTCCGCCGTCACCCCGTCCTGTCACTCGCGACCTTCGGCTACCTCGCCGTGATCGGCTGGGTCACGCTCGGGCCGCAGCCGCTCGACGGCGACGGGCGCCGGTTCCTGTGGACGGCCATCCGCTGGCTGCAGGACCGCGCCGCCACCGAGTGGGTCACCTACGACGGGGTCGAGTTCACGGCGAATGTGCTCATGTTCGTGCCGATCGGGCTCATGCTCGTGCTGCTGCTCGGCCGCGGCCGGTGGTGGCTTGCGGTGCTGCTCGCCGTCGTGCTGACCGTCGGCATCGAGACGACGCAGCTGTTCCTGCGCGACCGGGTGCCGGATGCGCGTGACCTCGTCGCCAACTCGATCGGCGGGTTCGTCGGAGTGCTGGCGGCGCTCGTGCTCACCTGGCCGAAGGCGCGGGCGCTGCGCCGGGCAGAGCTGCGCGCCTGAGGCAACTCGGCCTCCGCGCCGCCGGTTGCGAGCCGTTATCGGCGGATCGAGCCCGCGGCGGCACCCTCACACCGCCGAAAACGGCTCGGTATCGGATGCGGTGCCTGCGATCATCCGGTGATCATCCGTCGACCAGCTTGAGACCGATGATGCAGCCCACGAGGCCCAGGATGAGCAGAACCTTGACGATGGATGCGGGCTCGCCGCCGAACGCCATCGCGTAGATGACGGTGAGGCTTGCGCCGATGCCGACCCAGACGGCGTACGCCGTGCCGGTGGGGATGTCACGCATCGCGATGGCGAGACCACCCATGCTGAGGATCAGTGCCCCCACGAAGGTCACGCTCGGCCAGAGCTTCGTGAAGCCCTCCGACCTGCCGAGTGCGGTCGCCCACACCGCTTCGAGGACTCCCGAGATCACAAGAACAACCCACGCCATGACGGCCTCCATGGCCAGTCTTGTCGCGTTCCGGGTACTGATCCCTCGTCCGGGGGCCGGGTGAAGGCCCTGCCCTCAGGGTAGCAAATGCCCCTGAACGGCGGGGGAGAGGCTAGCCCTTGGCGAGCGTCGCGAAGAGCTCCTCGTCGTGCTGCAGGCGTCGACGCGGAAGCCACAGGCCCACCGCGATGGCGACGAGCGGCCCCGCAGCGATCGCGACCACCCAGATCCAGCCGCCGTCGAACGGCCAGCCGAGCCAGGTGAGCGCCGACCACACGACCGCGGTGACCGCGGCGCCGATGGCCCCGAGGAGCGCAGTACCGCGCGTGTCACGGTGCGGGAGCGCCCAGTGCAGGGCGAGCGAGATGAACAGCCCGCCGAGCACGGCGAACAGCATCTCCATGTTCACGAGAGGAGCCTAGTCATGAGGCGAGCCTAGTCAGAAGCCGGGCTGGGTCACGCGACGAAGCCGACCCGGCGCGGGTTCTCGGCGCCGAGTTCGAGGTAGCCGAAGGTGGCGACTGGCACGATGAACAGGCTGCCCTTCTCGTCGGAGAGGGTGAAGTACTTCGCGTCGCCGTCGAGCGCCTCTGCGACGACCGCGCGGATCTGATCCGCCGTCTGGTTCGACTCGAAGGTGATCTCGCGGGAGCTGTTGGTGATGCCGATTCGAATGTCCACACGCCAAGATTACGACAGAACGGATGCCCCGCCCGGCCCGTTCGTTCACGGCAGAATTCGGCCGGGTGGCGGCCGGGGCGGCGCGGGTGCGATGTCGGTGCCTGCCGCTAGCTTGGTGGGCATGACAGACGAAGGCGGGATCGGGCCGAGCGGCGGGGTGGCGGTGACGCTCGACCCTTCGCAGCGGGCCGTCCTCGAGTTGCCTGCCGGGGCATCCGCTGCTGTTCTGGGCGCCCCCGGCACGGGCAAGACGACGACGCTGGTCGAGCTGCTCGCCGACAGGGTTCTGCGTCAGGGCTGGTCGACCGATGAGGTTCTCGTGCTGACGACGAGCCGGGTGACGGCCACGCGCCTGCGCGATCGTCTCGCCCTGCGGCTGGCCCGCCCGACGACGGGGCCGCTCGCGCGCACGGTCAACTCGCTCGCCTTCGACATCGTGGGGCGCGCAGCCCGGGCTGCGGGCGTTCCGTCTCCGCGCCTCATCACGGGCGGCGAGCAGGATGCCGATCTGGCCGGCCTGCTCGCCGGGCATGAGGAGGATGGCTCCGGGCCGCTCTGGCCTGAGCATCTGGGTCCCGAGGTGCGGCGGCTGCGGGGGTTCCGCACGGAGCTGCGCGAGCTCATGATGCGAGCCACCGAGTACGGGGTCGCACCTGAGCGGCTGCGCGAGCTCGGGGTCGCCCATGATCGGCCGGAGTGGGTCGCTGCGGGCGATTTCATGGCCGAGTACGACGATGTGCTGGGGCTCTCCAGGCCGAGCCAGCTCGATTCGGCCGAGCTGGTGGCGCGGGCGCTCGCGCTGCTCGGGCGTGATGAGGCCGGCGAGCTGGTGTCGCGGCTCCGACTCGTCGTCGTCGATGACTTCCAGGAGGCCACCGAGTCGGTCGTGTCGCTGCTGCGCGCCCTGGCGGCCAGGGGCGTCGCCGTCGTGGCCTTCGGCGATCCCGACATCGCCGCGAACGCGTTCAGGGGAGGGGAGCCGGATGCCCTGGGCACGCTCGCCATCCAGCTGGGCGTCCCCGGCGTGCAGACGGTGACGCTGTCGACCGCGCATCGGCAGGGGCCGGCGCTGCGGCAGTTCACCTCGCGCGTCACCGAGCGCGTCGGAACGGCGGCTGCGGGCTCGCAGCGCAGGGCGGCCGCAGGCGCGGCCGATGCGGAAGAGCCCATCGTTCTGGTCAAGGCGCACAGCCCTGCCCGCGAGTGGGCGTCGCTGGCCCGGATGCTGCGCAAGCACCACCTCTCGGGTGGCGTTCCGTTCGGCGATATGGCCGTGGTGGTGCGCAGCGGTGCACAGGTTCCCGGCCTTGCGCGGGCGCTCGCCCTCGCGGAGGTGCCGACCCGAACATCCGCCGGCCGTCGTGCGCTTAGAGAGGACCATGCCGCCCGCGCCCTGCTCACGGTCGTCGACGTCGGTATGGGGCGCACCGACCTCAGCGCGGAGCTCGCCACGCAGTTGCTGCTCGGCCCCTTCGGCGGGCTCGACAGGCTCACCCTGCGCCGGCTGCGGCTCGCGCTCCGGGCCGAGGAGTTCGCGGGCGACGGCAACCGCTCGGCCGACGAGCTTGTGGTCGAGGCGCTCGCCGCCCCCGGTCGATTCGCAACCATCGATCACCGTGTGGCGCGCAGGGCCGAGCGGCTGGCGACGACGCTCGCTGCCGTACGGCGGCTGGCCGACGAGGGCGGCACGATCGAGGAGCTGCTGTGGCTCGCCTGGGACAGCAGCGGCCTTGCCAAGGAGTGGTCGGAGCAGTCGCTGAGTGCCGGCATCGCCGCGGCCGAGGCGAACCGCAACCTCGATGGCATCGTCGCGCTCTTCTCCTCCGCCAAGCGCTTCGTCGAGCGGCTGCCCGGCTCGGCTGCCCGCGTCTTCCTCGAGGAGGTGCTCGAGGCCGACGTGCCAGAAGACAGCCTGTCGCCGCAGTCACACGGCGACGCGGTGCTCGTCACCACCCCGTCGGGCGTCGTCGGGCTCGAGTTCGCCGTTGTCGCCGTTGCAGCGCTGCAGGAGGGCGCCTGGCCGAACATGCGCATCCGGGGCAGCCTGCTCGGCCCGCAGCAGCTCGTGCGCGCCGTCACCGGCATCGACACAGAGACCCTCGACGAGCGGCGGCTCGTGCGCGACGACGAGCTGCGGATGTTCGCGCTCGCCGTGTCGAGGGCCCGCACGCAGGTCATCCTCACAGCCGCAGACAACGACGACGAGGCGGCGAGCGTGCTCTTCGAACTTGTGCCGGGCGACGTGGCACCCACCGACACCTCCACGCTCGCACCCCTCTCCCTGCGGGGACTCACCGGGAGGCTGCGACGTGAGCTCGCTCGGGCGGCCGGCAGCCATGAGGGCTGGGCCCGCGAGGAGGAGGTGGCCGCGGCATCCGGTCTCGCCCACCTCGCCGCGGAGCGCGTGCCCGGCGCCGACCCCGACGACTGGCACGGCCTGCTCGAACCCTCGAGCACAGGGCCGCTGTTCGGCGACGACGAGCAGGTTCCCGTCTCGCCGTCGAAGCTGGAGGCCTTCGAGGATTCGCCCGTCGACTGGTTCATCGAATCGATCGCGGGCACCGAGCCGAGCACCGCCATGGGGCTGGGCACCATCATCCACTGGGCCATGGAGACGGCCACGGACCCCAGCGTCGACACCGTCTGGCGGGCCATCGAGAGCCGCTGGCAGGAGCTGCTGTTCGAGGCGCCCTGGGTGGCGGAGCATCAGAAGGTGATCGCGCGACGGCTCGCGGCCGCGGTCGCCGAATATCTGGGCGACTTCGAACGCGACGGCAAGACGCTCGTCGGGGCGGAGAGCCGCTTCAGCCTCGACATCGAGCGGGCCCGCGTGAACGGCTCCATCGACCGTGTCGAGCGCGCGCCCGACGGCAGCATCGTCATCGTCGACCTCAAGACGGGCAGGCCGATCACGGCGGCGAAGGAGATCGACGCGCATCCGCAGCTCGGCGTCTACCAGCTCGCCTACGCACAGGGCATCCTCGACGAGGTGCTCGCGGAGCTCGGCGAGCACCGCCCGGGCGGCGCCAAGCTCGTGTTCGTGAAGGAGGGCATCCGGGGCAAGTCCTACCGGGAGGGCGTGCAGGCGCCGCTCACTCCGGAACAGCTCGACGGCTTCCGCGACCGCATCCGGGCCGCGGCGACCGGCATGGCCGCCGCCGCCTACGAGGGGCGCATCGACATCGACCAGTGGGGCGGGTTCGGCACCGCCACCCGCAAGCTGCACAGGGTCAGCCCCGTCAGCGCCGTCGACGGCGCGCACCGCACCGCAGGGCAGGCAGAAGAACAGCACGAAGAAGGGGCAGGCGCATGATCGGCGCAGACGACATCGCCGACGCGCTCGGGATGTTCCGGCCCACACCGCAGCAGAAGGCCGTCATCGAGTCCCCGCTCGAACCGGCACTCGTCGTCGCGGGCGCTGGCAGCGGCAAGACCGAGACGATGGCCAACAGGGTGCTGTGGCTGCTCGCCAACGGCCACGCGAAACCGGGCGAGATCCTCGGCCTCACCTTCACGCGCAAGGCTGCGGGCGAACTGGCCGAACGCATCCGGCACCGCATCCGGCAGCTCGCCGCGGCAGGGCTCATGCCGGCCGCTGCCGACGGCACGGCCGCCTACGACGAGTTCGACCCGCCGGCCGTCTCCACCTACAACTCCTTCGCGAACGCCATCTTCCGTGACAACGCCATGCTGCTCGGGCGGGAGGGTGACGGGGCGGTGCTGGGCGAGGCATCCGCCTGGCAGCTCGCCCGCTCTGTTGTTCTGTCGAGCGGAGACGAACGCCTGCCGCAGCTCGACAAGAGCGTCGACAGCGTCACCAAGGCGGTGCTCTCGCTCAGCCACGCGCTCAGCGAGAACGTCGTAGATACGGGCGCGCTCGACGCCATGGTCGAGGAGTTCGCGGCCATTGCGGAGCTGCCGCCGGGAGGCCGTGGTGCCTATGCGGAGGTCGACGGGCTTGCCGGCGCGGTCGGCGCGCTGCCCGTGCTGCTCGGGCTCGCCGAACGGTACGCGCAGGCCAAGCTCGCGCGCGGCTTCGTCGAATACTCTGACCAGGTCACGCTCGCCCTCGAGATCATCCGCAGGGTTCCGAAGGTCGCCGCCGAGTACCGCGAGCGGTACCGCGTCGTGCTGCTCGACGAATACCAGGACACGAGCGTCGTGCAGACCTGGCTGCTCTCCGAGATGTTCGCCGGCCACCCCGTCATGGCCGTCGGCGATCCCAATCAGTCCATCTACGGATGGCGCGGTGCCAGCGCGGCCAACCTCGAGGAGTACGCGGCCCAGTTCGGTGGTGGGAGGGTGCTCGACTTCGCGCTCTCCACCTCCTGGCGCAACGGGCACGACATCCTCAGCGTCGCCAACACGCTCGTCGAGCCGCTGCTGCCCGAGACGCGCGTTCACGTCGAGAAGCTGCGGGCCGGCCCCGCGGCATCCGCTGTGCCTGTCACCGTCACGGTGCACGAGACCCTCGCGGAGGAGGCGGATGCGGCGGCGCTGTGGCTGAAGGCACGCCTCGCCGATGTGACGGTCGATG
The DNA here is from genome assembly GCF_006716125.1 of Homoserinimonas aerilata. Classification (NCBI taxonomy): domain Bacteria; kingdom Bacillati; phylum Actinomycetota; class Actinomycetes; order Micrococcales; family Microbacteriaceae; genus Homoserinimonas; species Homoserinimonas aerilata. The sequence continues at coordinate 463,259 of NZ_VFOM01000001.1, forward strand.
ACGACGGCGTCGCGCATCCGCCCACCGCTGCCATGTTGTTCCGGGCGCGCCGCACGCAGGCGGCCTTCATCGAGGCCCTGCGCCGCCACGAGGTGCCGTTCCATGTTCTCGGCATCAGCGGGCTCATGGCCGAGCCCGAGATCGCCGACCTTGTGAGTGCGCTCTCCGTCATCGGCGACCCGTCTGCCGGGTCCGAGCTCGTGAGGCTGCTCGCAGGCTCCCGCTGGAGCATCGGCGTGCGCGACCTGAAGGCGCTCGAACGGCTCGCCGCGAGGCTGCGCGACCGCGACCTCGCACAGCAGCCGCTCAGCGATGAGGTCAGGCAGAAGTTGCGCGACTCTGTCGCCGACGGCGAGGGCGGCTCCATCGTCGACGCCCTCGACTTCCTTGCGACGGTGAAGGGCGAGCACGGGCTGTTCGGCACTCGCGAGCTGTTCACCGAGACGGGGCTCGAACGGCTTGCGGATGCCGGTGCGCTGTTCGCGAGGCTGCGCTCGCGGGCGGGCCTCGACCTGCTCGACTTCGTCACCCTCGTCGAGCAGGAGCTGATGCTCGACATCGAGACCGCTGCCAACGACAGCCGCCCGCCCGGAAGGGCCGGCATGGAGGCGTTCCTCGACGCGCTCAGCGGCTATCTCGCCATCGACGACACCGCCAGCCTCGGCGGCTTCCTCTCCTGGCTGCGCGAGGCAGATTGGCGCGACGGGCTGGGCCCGCGGCCCGAGGATGCCGAAGAGGGCACGGTGCAGATCCTCACCATCCACGGCTCCAAGGGCCTCGAATGGGATGTCGTCGTTGTGCCACGGATGGTCGAAGACGAACTGCCGGGCAAGACACGCGATGCGAAGGCCTGGCTGGGCTTCGGGCAGCTGCCGTACCAGTTCCGGGGTGACGCCGCCGAACTGCCCGACTTCGAATGGCGGGCCGCCGAGACCCGAAAAGACGTGATCGACAGGCTTGCCCAGTTCAAGGCGGATGTCACCGCGCACCACGAGAAGGAGGAGCGCCGCCTCGCCTACGTCGCGGTCACGCGCGCCAGACACGAGCTGCTGCTCACCGCATCCTTCTGGGCCGGTCAGAACAAGGCGCGGCGACCCAGCCCGTACCTGCGCGCACTCGTCGACGCCGGCGTCATCACGCCGCTGCCGGAGGAGAGCGAGCACGAGGAGGCGCCCGACGGCGGAGCAGAAGACGTGTTCCTGTGGCCGCTCGACCCGCTCGGAGGCCGGCGCGCCCGCGTCGAGCGCGCCGCATCACTCGTGCGTGCAGCGAGCGTTGAGGCCGACCCGGAGTCAGCAGGCCGCTGGCAGACCGACATCGAGCTGCTGCTGGAGGAGCGCCGGCGCCGGCTCGCCCGCGTCGACGACACCATCGTTCCCAGCCGTGTGCCCGCATCCCGATTCAAGGACTACGTCACCGACCCGCAGGCGGTGCTCGCCGCGCTGCGGCGGCCCATGCCCGAGAAGCCGTACAGGGCGACCCGGCTCGGCACGCTCTTCCACGAATGGGTGGAGGACCGCTACGGCATGCACGGCGCAACCGAGATGCTCGACGCCTTCGACGGTGAGCTCGACACCGACACTGTTCCTCTCGAGCAGGACCGCCTGCTCGAACTGCAGGCCACCTTCGAACGATCGCCCTGGGCGACGCTCAGCCCCATCGACGTCGAACGTGAGATCCACCTGCCGCTCGCCGACCGCGTCATCATCTGCAAGCTCGACGCCGTGTACCAGCTAGACGATGCCGCCGACGGCACGCCCCGGTACCAGGTGGTCGACTGGAAGACCGGAAAAGCGCCGAGGGATGCGCAGGACCTCGAAGACAAACAACTCCAGTTGGCGCTGTACCGGCAGGCGTACGCCGAATGGAAGGGCGTCGACCCGCAGCAGATCGACGCCGTCTTCTACTTCGTCGCCGACGACGCCATCATCCGCCCGGAACGGCTCTTCGACCGCAAAGAACTCGAGCGGCTCTGGAGCGACAGCCGAGTCGTTCGCGGGTGAGGTTTCGAGACGGCCGCGGGCGGCCTCCTCAACCAGCTGAGGTAGCGGTCAGCGCTGCTGGTTGAGTAGCGAGCGTATCGAAACCCCGCAGGCCAGCAGCGGTCAGGCGTCGTCGCGGCGATCGCGCTCGTCGAGCATCGCCTCGACCTCGTCGACGGCCATGACGGGCATGGTGTTGTGGCTGAGGTTCTGGTTCATGTCGTTCTCGACCTTGTCGACGAGCCCGTGCAGCAGGGCGACGGCGTCGTCGACGATCTCGGTGTTGCGCTCCTGCGCACCGTGCAGCAGCCATTTCGCGAGTTCGAGTTCGGAGTAGAGGCGGGCGCGCTGCGCGATCTGCCGGTCGACGGACCCGCGGGCCAGCTGGTAGGCATCCAGTGCACTCTCGGCGACGGCGTCGCTGGGGGCGCCGAGCAGCCAGAACAGGTCGCGCGCGGGGTCGTCGACGCTGAGTCCCTGCCAGCCGACGACGGCGGAGACGCTGCCGCCGGACTGCAGGAACGATTCGGCGGTGAGCCCGCCGTTGACGACGGTGGGCACGAACTGCCAGAGCGCGCTGTCCTCCGATGCCCTCTCCCAGCGGCCGAGCAGCGCTGCCGGTACGAGGTTGGTGGCGGATGCGCGATCCATGATGGTCACGGAGGCGCGCAGCGTGTCGTGCGGTGAGTGCTGGGGGAGCCCGGCGTCGACGATGAAGCTGGTCGGCAGGGTGTGGATGGCGGCGATGGCGCGCCCGATGGAGGTGGCGAGGCCTTCCCCCGCGGGGATGGCGCCCAGCTGCACGGGGTCGCCGTACACGAACTCGTAGACGACGGCGCGGGTTCCGTCGACGGGGGTCTGGCCGGCGAAGCGCGAAACCTCGAACGGCAGGCGGCCCCGGATGCCCACACTGAGTGCCCGCAGCGACACCAGGTCGGATGACTGTTCGGCTTCGGCGCGCTCCGAGGTGGGAACGCGCACGATGAAGTGTCGCCCGTCGGTGCTGGTGATGACGGCGGAGTCGTAGTCGCCGTGCGTGCCGGAGCCGAAGGGGGCGGCCTGGCGGACCTCGAGGCCGTCGACGGCTGAGGTCGCCAACGCGGCTAAGGTGAGATGAGATCTGGCCATGCACAACAGGCTAGGTCGACAATTGCCGCCCGGGGCCGAACGCCACGCCTGCCGGTGGGGAAGCCCCCAGGTTTTGTGCCGGCCGCTGCACCGTTCAGAATGGCTGTGAGATGTCTATTGCCCCCGGGATGCGCCTGCCGCCGCGTCGAAGCGTGCTCGATCGTGATGCGCCGACGCGCATCCGGCCGGGTGCCATCGCCGAGCTTGCCGCGGATGGGGCGAGCAGGGTTCTGGTGCTGAATGGTCGCTCCGCGCTCGCCGGGGGTGGTGTGCTGCGCCTGCTTCCGGCGCACGAGCTGCCGCCGGGGGCGTTCGATTCGGCGGATGCTGTGGTCTACCTGGGCAGGAGTCTCGCCGAGAGCGCGGCCGAGCCGGTCGGCACCCCTGTGCTCGCGCTCGCGGTGACGGATGAGATGGCGGCCGCGATCGCCGGGGCCGAGTGGGTGAGCCTGCGCAGCCTTGCGCTGGGCGCTGACGCGCGGCCGAGCATCCGCGATTTCGAGCTTCTTGCGACGGCCCTTGCGCTCGTCAACTGGCATGCCTCGCATGGTTTCTCGCCGCTCACGGGGGAGCCGTCGACGAGTGAGGACGCCGGCTGGGTGCGCCGCGGCACGAACCCTGCGCATGATCTCTACCCCCGCACGGACCCGTCGGTGATCGTCGCGGTACTCGATGAGCACGACCGCATCCTGCTCGGCTCGAATGCCCTGTGGGAGAAGAACCGGTTCTCGCTGCTGGCCGGTTTCGTCGAGCCGGGCGAGTCGCTGGAGGGCGCTGTCGAGCGGGAGGTGTTCGAGGAGTCGGGCATCCATGTGACGGATGCGCAGTATCTGGGCTCGCAGCCGTGGCCGTTCCCGCTGTCGTTGATGCTGGGATTCAGCGCCAGGGTCGACCCGGAGCGGCTGTCGACGCTGACGCCCGACGGCGAGGAGATCCTGGAGTTGCGCTGGTTCTCGCGTGACGAGCTTCGGGACGCGCTCGACGACATCATCCTGCCGGGCCACTCCTCCATCGCGCGCGCCATCATCGAGCTCTGGTACGGCGGCGAGATCGTCGACGGTTCGGCCACGGGCCGCAGCCGATGAGTTCCGCCGTGGGGGCGGATGAGCTGCTGGCGGGCCTCGACGACGACCAGCGTGTGGCGGCGCGGGCCACCCACGGGCCGGTCTGCCTGCTTGCCGGCGCCGGTACCGGCAAGACGACGGCCATCACGCATCGCATCGCCTACGGGGTTGCGACGGGTGTTTACGCGCCGAACCGGGTCATGGCCCTCACCTTCACGGCGCGCGCGGCCGCCGAGCTGCGCGCCCGGCTCAAGCGGCTGGGCACGACGGGCGTCTCCGCCCGCACCTTCCACGCCTCGGCGCTGTCGCAGCTGGGTTTCTTCTGGCCGCAGGTGATCGGCGGGGTCATGCCCCGCATCGTCGACAGCAAGGGCCGACTGATCGCGCATGCGGCCGAGACGCTGCGCCTCAAACTCGACACGGCCACGCTGCGTGACCTGGCCGCCGAGATCGAGTGGCGCAAGGTCTCCCGGCTCAGCTACGAGCAGTATGCGGCGGCGGGGCGACCGCTGCCGACCCGGCTGGACATCGACATCATGGTGGCGCTGCACCGCGCCTACGAGGATGTCAAAGACGAGCGCCGCCAGCTGGACTTCGAGGATGTGCTGCTGGCGACGGCGGGCATGATCGAGATGGAGCCGCGCGTCGCCCAACAGGTGCGCGAGCAGTACCGCTTCTTCGTTGTCGACGAATATCAGGATGTCTCCCCGCTGCAGCAGCACCTGCTCGAGCTGTGGCTCGGCGAGCGGCAAGATCTCTGCGTCGTCGGCGACGCCAGCCAGACCATCTACTCCTTCGCGGGGGCCTCCTCGAAGTATCTGCTCGGCTTCTCCTCCCACTATCCGGATGCGACGGTGGTGCGTCTCGAACGCAACTACCGTTCGTCCCCGCCCATCGTGGAGACCGCCAACCGGCTCATGAAGGGCAGGCCCGGCGCGCTCACGCTGCACGCAGAGCCGGAGCCCGTCTCGCGGGAGGAGCCGACGGTGACGGCGTACCGCAGCGACATGGCGGAGGCGCGTGCCGTCGCCGATGCGATCGCCGGACGCATCGCATCCGGAACCCGAGCGCAGGACATCGCCGTGCTGTACCGGGTGAACGTGCAGGCGGCGGCCCTCGAGGCGGCGCTCGGCGATGCGGGTGTGAGCGTGCAGCTGCGCGGTGGCACGAGGTTCTTCGAGCTGCCGGAGGTGAAGCAGGCGCTCATGATGCTCAAGGGTGCCGCTGTCGGCGCATCCGAGGGTGTCGCGGAGCCTCTCTTCAAGACGGTGAGTGATGTGCTGCGCTCGCTGGGCTGGACCCAGCATGCGCCCGAGATGCGGGGCGCCGTGCGTGACCGCTGGGAGTCGCTGAACACGCTCATGGGTCTGGCCGAGGATGCGCCGCGCGGCACGACACTGCGCCAGTTCAGTGACGAATTGGCCGAGCGAGTGGCGGGCCAGCACGACCCGACGATGAACGCCGTGACCCTGTCGACGCTGCACGCCGCGAAGGGGCTCGAGTGGCCTGTCGTCTACGTGGTGGGGCTCAGCGAGGGGCTTGTGCCGATCAGCTACGCGACGACGGAGGCCGGCGTGGATGAGGAGCGTCGCCTTCTGTATGTGGGCGTCACGCGGGCGCGGCGATCGCTGCACCTGTCGTGGGCGCAGTCATCGCAGCAGCGCTCCGGATCGGGCGGGCCCGGCTCGCGGGAGCCGAGCCGATTTCTGGCAGAGATGCGCAGCCGCATTCCGGGTGCTGCTCCCAGCGACGGCTGACCCGTTCGCCGCTGTCGGCGTCGATCGTCACTGACGCCGCCGCCTCCGAGGCGCCGTCCTGCAGGCGGCGCAGCACCGCCCGGGCGGTGATCGCGGCGAGCTCTGCGGCGAAGCCGGGCGTCTCTGTGGGGCTCCGTCGGCCCCACAGCTGTGCGGCGATGGTCGCCCAGAGCGGATCGACGTCGGCCCTGTGGCGTTGCACGCAGTGCAGGCAGGGGCCGCGCCCGGGTTCGACGAGCGGACCGACGGTGGCGCCGAGGTCGCCGAGCACGACGGGCAGGTGCGGCACGTCTCGCCGCAGCCAGCGGGCGTGCTCGTCGGGGTCGGGCACGAAGTGGTCCACCAGTACGACGAGATCCGGATGCTCGGATGCTGTCGCGCCGTGCGCGAGGGCCGGCCTCGCCTCGATTCCTGCGGTGCCCAGTTCGTGGCGGATGCGCCTCGCGGTGAGGCTTTCGCCGATGACGGCGACGTTCGCCCCGCTGACGGTTCGTGCCGTCTGCGTTCGCAGGGCGGGCCGGATGCGTTCCACCAGTGACCAGGCGGTGTGCTCTTCGCCGCCGGCCTCCACGGCGAGCATCGCCAGCCCGGGCCCGGTGACGCCGATGAGGAGTGCGGAGACGAGCCGCTCCTCGAGGGCGCTCAGCCCGTACAGCACGGCGGCCGGCTGGTCGACGCCGATCTGCATGCAGTCGGGGCTGCGCCAGACGACAGACAGTCGGGGGTCGATCTGCAGGGTCCGTGTCGGGGGCATGCGGTAATGATCGCCCACATGGCCATGGGCCCGCGCAAGTTATCCACAGCCCTGCATCAGGGGTGGATGCGCCGCCCGCTATTCCTCGTGTGGCCGGTCTCCGCTGTCGTCGCCGAGCAGATCCTCGAGCGCGCGGTCGACGTCGTCGAGCTCCGGCTCCGGGTTACTGAGCCGGGCGATGAGGGCAGCGGGGTCGTCGATGTCGGAGGCCTCCGGCACCAGATCGGGGTGCGACCAGAGCGAGTCGCGCTTCTCGGCGCCCACAGCATCCGTCACCGCCTGCCACATGGCTGCGGCTTCGCGCAGGCGGCGCGGCCTCAGGTCGAGCCCGACGAGCGTCGCGAATGCCGACTCTGCAGGCCCACCGGATGCCCGGCGGCGGCGCACCATCTCGGCGATCGCATCCGCCTTGGGCAGCCTGACCGTGGCGCGGGCCGTGACGACGTCGACCCAGCCGTCGATGAGGGCGAGCGTGGTCTCGAGCCGGGCGAGCGCGGCCAGCTGGGCTTCACTCTTCGGCGGGATGAGGGCGCCGCTGGCGAGGGCGTCGCGCAGGGCTTCGGGGTCGCTCGGGTCGAACTCGGCAGCGAGCTGTTCGAGCGGTTCCGTGTCGATGCGGATGCCGCGCGCGAACTCGGTGATCGAGGTGAGCAGCTGCAGCCGCAACCACTTGGCGTGGCGGAACAGCCGGGCGTGAGCGAGCTCGCGCACGGCCAGATAGAGCTGAACCTGGTCGACGGGCACGTCGAGCCCCTCGCCGAACGCGGCCACGTTCTGCGGCAGAAGGGCCGCCTGGTGATCGCCGTTGTCGCTGCCCAGCAGCGGGATGCCGATGTCACCGCCCGAGACGACCTCCGCCGAGAGCTGGCCCACCACCTGGCCGAGCTGCATCGCGAAGAGGGTGCCGCCGACATTGCGCATGAGCTTGCCCGCATTGGCCAGCATGCCGGCCATCTCCTCAGGCGCCTGCTCCTGCAGGACGTTCGTGAGGGCATCCGCGATGCTGTCGGCGACGGGCTCGGCCAGCTGGGTCCACACGGGCATGGTCTGCGTGACCCATTCGCTGCGGCTGAGCAGCTGCGGCGTCGCGGTGAGCTCCGAGACCGAGGTGACCTCGTCGAGCCAGAGCGCGGCCACGCCGAGCGCCTGCTGCTGCACCTCACGCTGCGCTGCGTCGACATCGTGGCTGGCCTGGCCGGCTATCGCGCGGGCCTGGTCGCGGGCGAGATCCCAGTTGATGCCGTCCCCGCTGTTCTGGAGGGCATTCTGCAGCTGGCTGATCATCTGCGAGATGAGGGCGGGGTCGTCGGGCAGGCCTGCGGCGCCCGCGAGACGGCGCGGGTCGATCTCTGAGTTGCCCGAGAGCAGCTCGCGCAGCATGTCCCTGAAGTCGTCGTCCGGGTCCCGCTGGGAATCGTCAGCCATAGCAACTACGCTAGCCGCTGCACGGTTGTGAAGGCTGTGTTTTGACCCGGGGCGAAGGCCTCGACTGTGCGCCCGTGGCGAACACGGATGTGAAAGGACCACGGTGTCGCTCTTCGCCCGCCCTGCCATCCACGACGAGGTGCCGCCATCGCGCGGGCTCCGCACGGGATGGACCCTTCTGCTGCTCGCCCTCGCCGCGGTCGTGGCGCTGTCGTTCGTGCCCGCGCCCTACGTCATCCAGAAGCCCGGCCCCGTCTTCAACACGCTCGGAACGGTCGAGGTCGACGGTGAGGAGGTGCCGCTCATCGAGGCGGATGCCACGACCTACGCCACGAGCGGATCGCTCGACCTGCTCACGGCCAGCATCGTCGGCAGCAGGGCGACGCGGCCCAGCTGGCTGAGCGTCGTGAGCGCCTGGTTCGACCCCAGCATGGCGGTGCTGCCACTCGACGAGGTGTACCCGGAGGGCACGACCTTCCAGCAGTCGGAGGAGGCGAGCCGCATCCAGATGCAGAATTCGCAGAAGGATGCAGTGGCCGCTGCCCTGCTGCAGCTCGGCTACGAGGTTCCCAGCACGCTCACCGTCGAGAGCCTCACCGCGGGTTCCCCGGCGGAGGGGGTGGTCGAACCCGGCGACGTGATCGTGGCCATGAACGGCATCGCCTACGCGGATGTCCCCGCACTCCGCGAGGCGCTCGACAAGCACGGCACGACCTCGCCCGTGACGCTGTCTGTGCTGCGCGGCGACGAGCAGCTCGAGCTGGAGATCGTTCCCGCCCTGAGCGCCGAGGCGGTGCCCGCGCCGATCATCGGGGTCGGAATCAGCGTCGACTACGACTTCCCGGTGGATGTGAGCATCCAGTTGGAGAATGTCGGCGGCCCCTCTGCGGGCATGATGTTCGCCCTCGGGATCATCGACACGCTCACCCCGGGCGAGGCCACGGGCGGCGAGGACATCGCCGGGACGGGCACGATCGACCGCGACGGCACGGTCGGCGCGATCGGCGGTATCCGGCAGAAGCTGTATGGGGCACTGGATGCCGGGGCCGAGTGGTTCCTGGCGCCCGCATCCAACTGCGACGAGGTGGTCGGGCACGTGCCCGACGGGCTCACGGTGTTCTCCGTCTCCACCCTCGAGGAGGCGCTCGACGCGGTCGAGGCGATCGGCGAGGGAGACACCACGGGCCTGCGAGGCTGCGAGATTGCTGCGCGCTGAGCGAACGCGGGTCCGCGAGGGTGCGCTGGCCGGTTAAGCTGGGTCGTACCCCGTCCCCCCATCGGCAATCGCGCCGTGAGCCAGGAGTACACGCTTGAGTTCCGCAACAACCCAGCAGCCCGCCTCCAAGAACCGGGGCACTCTCGTCATCACGATAGTGATCATCGCGGCGGTGGTCGTCGCCTTCTTCATCTTCGCGGGGCTCTACGCCGACTGGCTGTGGTTCCAGCAGCTCGGCTTCCAGAACGTGCTCACCACGCAGTGGCTCGCCGCCGCGGTCATGTTCCTCATCGGCTTCGTCGGCATGGCGGTGCCCGTCTGGGTGAGCATCGAGATCGCCTTCCGGCGCAGGCCCGTCTACGCCAAGCTCAACGCGCAGCTCGACCGCTACCAGGAGGTCGTCGAGCCGCTGCGCCGCCTCGCGACCTTGGGCATCCCGATCGTTCTCGGCTTCTTCGCCGGCATCGCAGCGGCCAGCCGCTGGGAGCTCGCGCTCATGTGGCTCAACCGCACCACCACGGGTGAGGTCGACCCGCAGTTCGGGCTCGACATCTCCTTCTATCTCTTCGAGCTGCCGTTCTACTCCTCGGTGCTGGCCTTCGCATCCGCCGTCGTCATCATCTCGGCGCTCGCGGCGCTCGCCACCAGCTACCTGTACGGCGCGCTGCGGGTCACCGGCCGCGAGGTGCGCATCTCCAAGACCGCGCGCATCCAGCTGGCCATCACGGGCGCCATCTATCTGGCGCTGCAGGCGGTGTCGTTCTGGCTCGACCAGTACCGCACGCTCTCCGACACGAGCAGCGGGCTCATCTATGGCGCCTCGTTCACCGACGTCAATGCGACCATCCCGGGCAAGGCGATCATCGCCGGCGCTGCTGCGGTCGTCGCCATTCTGTTCATCGTGACGGCCATCGTCGGCCGCTGGCGCCTGCCGATCGTCGGAACGGCACTGCTCATCGTCACGGCGATCATCGCCGGCTCCGTCTACCCGTGGATCATCCAGCGCTTCCAGGTCGAGCCGAGCGTTCGAAGCCTCGAGGCCGAATACATTCAACGCAATATCGACGCCACCCGCACCGCGTACGGGGTGACGGATGTCACCGAGACGCCATACTCGGCGACGACGGATGCCGAACCCGGCCAGCTGAGAGATGATGCCGAGACCACGGCGAGCATCCGAATCCTCGACCCCGCACTCGTGACGCTGTCGTTCGCGCAGCTCGAGCAGATCAAGCAGTACTACAAGTTCCCGCAGCACCTCGACGTCGACCGCTACGAGGTCGACGGCAAGAGCCAGGACACCGTCATCGCGGTGCGCGAGATCGACACCACCAACACGGGTGGCACGAACAGTGCCTACAACGACACCTTCGTGTACACGCACGGCTACGGTGTCGTCGCGGCGGCCGGCAACGAGCGCACGGCCGACGGCATGCCGTCGTTCATCGAGTCGGGCATCCCGAGCACTGGTGTGCTGGGTGAGTACGAGCCTCGCGTCTACTTCGGTGAGAACTCACCCGACTACTCGATCGTGGGCGCGCCGGAGGGCGCGAAGCCGATCGAGCTCGACTACCCCGCCAACGGCGAGGACAGCGACACGAACGCCACGACCACCTACAAGGGTGACGGTGGGCCGAAGCTCGACAACATCTTCAAGCAGCTGATCTACGCGATCAAGTTCCAGTCCGAGCAGATCGTGCTCTCCGACGCCGTGAACTCGGACTCGCAGATCCTGTTCGACCGTGACCCGCGCGAGCGCGTGCAGAAGGTCGCCCCGTATCTGACGCTCGACAGTGACGCGTACCCGGCCGTCGTCGACGGCAAGGTCGTCTGGATCGTCGACGGCTACACGACGAGCGCGCAGTACCCGTACTCGGAGAAGCAGTCGCTGAGCACCGCCATCGTCGACACCTACACGCCGGCGCCGCTCGTTGCTCTCGACCAGATCAACTACATCCGCAACTCGGTGAAGGCCACGGTCGACGCCTACTCGGGTGAGGTCACGCTGTACGCCTGGGATGACGAGGATCCGATCCTCAAGACCTGGCAGAAGATCTTCCCCAGCACCCTCAAGTCGGCCAGTGAGATGACCGAGCAGCTCAGCGAGCACGTGCGCTACCCGGCCGATCTGTTCAAGGTGCAGCGAACCATCCTGGGCACGTACCACGTCACCGACACGAACTCGTTCTACTCGGGCGACGACGCATGGGTGACGCCGGATGACCCGACTTCGTCGGCAGCGACCGCGAAGGCGCAGCCGCCGTACTACATGACGATGAAGATGCCGGGCGCCGACTCGGCGGCGTTCTCGCTGTACTCCACCTACATCCCGCGTTCTTCGGGGGAGGGCACAAGGAGCATCCTCACCGGCTATCTTTCGGTGAACGCCGATGCAGGGGAGAACTACGGCAAGTTCACACTGCTGGCACTGCCTAAGGACACCACCGTCGCCGGCCCCGGCCAGGTGCAGAACAACTTCAACTCGGATACTGCCGTGTCGACCGAGCTGAACCTGCTCGACCAGGGTGCGACATCCGTTCGCAAGGGAAACCTGCTGACGCTGCCCGTTGGTGGAGGCCTCCTCTACGTGCAGCCGGTCTATGTGCAGTCGACGGGTGAGACGAGCTACCCGATCCTGCAGAAGGTCCTGGTGTCGTTCGGTGACGAGATCGCGTTCGAGAGCAGCCTGGATGCCGCGCTCGACGTCATCTTCGGAGGCGACTCCGGAGCCGTGGCCGGCGACGAGAACGTGCCGGATGCGCCGACCGTGCCGACGGACCCGGACGCCCCGGAGACGCCCGAGACTCCGACCACTCCGACCACTCCGGGTGCCGGTGACAGCAGCGCCTTCACGCAGGCCCTCGCTGACGCGCGGGACGCCCTGCAGGAGCGCGAGGCAGCCTACGCCGCCAACGACCTCGTGGCAGCGGCCCAGGCCGATGAGAAGCTGCAGAAGGCGCTCGAGACGCTCTTCGCTGAGTCGAAGTAGGGGAAGAGCTGGGAGTTCACCGGTTGGTAACCCCGCGGTACAGGCTGTGCTAAAGTTGACTCTTGTGCCGCGGGGTGGAGCAGTTCGGTAGCTCGCTGGGCTCATAACCCAGAGGTCGTAGGTTCAAATCCTGCCCCCGCAACCGAGGCTCATTCCGGAAATGATCGAAAGATTATCCGGATATTGAGTGAAGGAAGGACCGGGATGGTTGAGAAACCATCCCGGTCCTTTCTTTTTGGCAGGAGTGCCTTGCTGGCAGGTGGCGTCTGGCGCCCGGGCGCGTTAAATGACGAAAGGCCTGCCTTTTGGGCAGGCCGGATCGTCCGGTCTTGCGAAGTAGGGTCTGAATTCGGTCAGGCTCGAGGTTCTGCCAGGGCCATGTGCGGGACCCTAGCGAGCGGCATGCCCCGTTCATCTCGTCTGCGTCTCGTTCTCGTGAGAGTCGCCGCTCGCTGAATACGCTCGGCTTCGCTGTGAAAGAACGTGGCAATGCGTCGCATATTCGAGCAAACGGCGGCGAACGCGAGAGTCATGTAGGTAGCGGCATAGCCTCGCCCGCTTCGCTTGTTTACGTTCTCGATGTCTCCGTGGAGGGGTGTCTTCAGCAGTTTGTTCGAGGTCTCAACGAGGTTTCGCATGCCAAACCAGGCACGCCACTCGTCGCTCTCGTAGGGGAGATGCTGCGCGAACTTGACTGGATGGGATTTCCCGCGGGTGTTCTTTGACTGTTCCGACTTCGGCTTCCGCCGCGACGTCGTGCCAGATGCGATGCCTTCGGTTTCAGGAAGGACCGGCGGGACTGTGATGCTCGTAACGTTCGGCAGGGCTTTCGGACGCACCAGCATTTTGTCGAAGGGGGGATAGGAGAAACGCTGAAAGCCGTCCTTGTCTCGCTTGCCCTTTGGGATCATGCGATAGGCGTCGCGGTTGGCGATGCGATGCCGAAGACTACTTTCGCCATCGCGGGCATCAGCGATCGTCTTCTTCGCTGCTGACACTTCGGTGTCGGTCGGGCCCTTTCTCCCGGTGGGATGTTGGGACTGATAGACGACTACCTCGGCGTCAGCTACCGCCTCCTCTACTTTGGCGCGTTCTCTCGTTGCGTTGACGAGGTTTTCCGGCATCCACTCGACGTACCAACTGCCGTCCACCAGCTGCAGGTCCGCAAAGTGGCTCTGGACGCCGAGATCGTCCACTTGGTAGTCGAACACAGTGTCGACCCCGAGTCTGATCAGAGGCTCGTGGAATGTTTGGATTCTCTCGTAGTTGTACGCGCGGTCAACGACGAGCACGGGACGGACGAATCCGAGCTTCATGTGCCGGGCCGTCATCGCAGCCGCGTGACCCACGAGCCTTCCTGGAGCGTGGCATCCGATCTCGGTGAGGAGCGATGGGAAGGCGGAGCTCTCTCCCGGCCTATTCCAGATCATGACCGCCGTCTCAAGCTCATACGCTGCCTCGTCAGTGGCGGCACCAATGCCGCCGTGACTTCCTTCCCGCCTGTAGCGACCGGCCAACGGATCCGGATTGCTTCGCGATCCTGCTTTGCTCGCGCTGTTTCGCGAACCTCGGATGGGCGCCTTCGTCGCATCGATTGCCGTGTTGCCTTTGTACTTGTCGCGCAAGTCAGCTGGCAGCATTCGATAGGAGGCATGCACAAGCCCGTTGCAGAAGTCGTCGAGTCGTTCCTGGTTCCGAGTCTGTAGCGCTTTTGCATCCGGCGCTTCCATCGATTGAAGCAGCTTGTCGAACTGGTCGGCGTTCATGATTTTGCGCAGCGGGGTCGGTGTCGGATCCATGAGCGCGATGAGCCGATATGTGGTGTCGGAGACTCGCTTGTACCAGTGTTGGGTGTCGCCCAGGGTGGTGCGAATGCCGAGTGCGGCGAAGTGCTCCGTTGAGAAGCGGTACGCCAGGGTGCGAGCCAACTCCATGTAGCTGACGCCGACCCCCATCTGTGCGTTCATTAGGTACAGCACGACGAGGGCGCGGAGGGGGATGATCGCCTTCTTGCCAGCGTTGCTCTTTCGCCTGTCTGAATCCCACTTGCTGAGCATCTCTGGGATGCCAGACGTGTCGGCAACTCGGGTCGCGGTGTTCAGGTGCGCTTTCGGCACGGGGTGCATCGCGATGCCCGCGTCGTATTCCCGGGAGCCCACCCCGAACGTGGACACCATACGCTCCTCGAGGTGGTCGACAGCCTTCGAGTCGGTGATCCTCGTCATGACCTTTCACCTCCACGAAGCTGGCTCCGGGCATCCTGGACGCTCGGCAGCGTGAGGTAGGGGAGGTAGTTGTGCAGGTTGTTGAACTGCTTGAATCCGGACGCCTTGAACACCACCGAGATGTGCACCCTCTCGTCGAGGAGTTGCACCAGCCAAGTTCCCCGCAGCCGCGACGCCTTCGGGGCCGTTCCGTCGCTTCGGCTAGTGAAGTCCGAGACCAGGTTCTTCGGCTCCCGAGTCGTGCGCTCGGGACCCCACATCGGCTTCCCCGGCTCACAGCCAGAGACGGCTTCGAGAAACATCTCCTCCCATTCAGCACGGACCGCGACCTCCCGGGGGCATCGTCCCCGGATGGCGACGGTGACGCCAGACTCGCTGGCTGTGACATCCTCCGGGAACAGTTCCCCGAGCTCGCCAGGCCAGAGGCCAGCACCCGCTGCGCCAGCGAGGAGGAGTTTCGCCTTCCGTGTCCGCTCCACCGTCCGCTGGCCGTTCGCCCAGCTGCGAAAGCCATTGGCTTCCTCGGCTGTGTACGGATCCTTTATCGTCCTGCGCCTGATCGGCTGCATCGGCTCTGGATTATCCGCCGGCGCAACCCGGTCGGCAAGCGCCACCAACACAGAGCGATAGCTCGCTCTAGAACCTTCCTCGAGTGTCAGCGATTCGCAGTAGTTGTCGATGACGCGCCTGTTGAAGACAGCACCCGGCTCCTGCGGCAGGCCCTGAAGGTTGACGGCCCACTGCACGAAATGCGCAGCGATCTTGAGAGCTCGATTAGTGTCGAGCGTCGTACCCTCGGACGCCGCGCCCACGGCGTCCAGCACGAACACACGGATCGCCGCCCAGTCACTGGCTGGGATTCTCGGCGAGTACCGCATCAGCGGAGCGACCACCTCCTTCGGAAGTCTGCGGATGTGACGTCCGTCGAGTATCGCCGCGACAGGGATGATAAGGGAAATGTCAACTATCAGGTTCGGGTTGTCGCCCTCTGATGCGATCGGGCGGGGGGAATGGGAAAGCTTTCTTGTTGTCATGCCCCCTCTCTGTGCGGGCACGAAAAACGAGCCGGTCGTCCTTTCACTGTGCAATTAGCAATAGGATGCCCAGAGTAGCTAAATCTTGCCATACCTTTAGCTGTACCGCCTCTATAAGGTTAGAAAGTAGGCCGAGACTATGGACCCAGTAGGCGATCTCCGCGCGTTCAAGTTCAAACCCCGGGACGTTGTGCAGTCACCGAAACAGTTCGGGAAGTCTGGGTTGACCCTCAAGCCGCGCGACGGGGTCGAGCGGGACGATCCAAGATTTGGGGCAGCACAGCTCCAACATCTGATCGCCAACGCCGTCAGGGAGTCAATGCTTGCCGAGGGACACTCGCTCCGAAGCTATGTGAACCTTCTCGACGGTGTGCCCGGAATGACCTACGAGCGACTGGTTCGCATTCAACGCGGCGACACGCTCATGCAGTTCGCCGATCTGGTGGCGTGGGCAAGGCGATTCGAAGCGGTCCGTTCTCTTCTGACTGACTCGAGCACCTGGCCTGACGGTGTAGCCATCGATGAGCCCGAAGTCTCGGGTTGAACACAGCGTCTAGTGCATTTGGGGACCCCAAGACGGGCAATTGCCGAAACCTGTTAAGCAGCCAGGCCCTGCGGCATCCTCGCTGGATGTCTGCTCTCGCATATCGACAACACATATCTGGCTAACAAGCATCCGTGCGGAGTCCGTGGGCGCCGTCGGACTTCATGGTCCAGTAGCCGAATTGACCGACTCAGCATGCCTCAATGTGCGCAGTCGACGTGTGGCGAGATTGGAGGCTGGGCTGACGGTGCGACCTCGCCGTCGTCCAGCATGTCACGGAGGGCGGACGCCACCAAGGACTGAATCCCGGAGAGCGCCTGGCATTCTTGGTTGGCAGCCCACGCCAGCGATGGGAACTCGGTGACCGTTCCGATGAATGTCTCGTCGACAGCGGACCAGTGCACTCGATAGCTGTAGTAGGCGGCGCTCGGTGGGGGATCCTCTGCGTTAGGCATCGAAGGCTGCCACTCGCTTGATCCAGCGAATCTCGGTCGACACTGCCCAGAAGAAGTCCGTCGGGTCGTTGTAGCCGCCGTCGGACTTCATTGTCCAGTAGCCGGATTGCCCGACTCGGCATGCTTCGATGGTGCGCAGTCGACGTGTGGTGTCATTGATGGTGAGCGAGGCCATCGTTCCCGGCTGTCTCGCGACGGTGCGCCGGTCGAGGTCGAAGAAGTAGTGGCTGCTCCAGGTTCGTACGACCCAGAGTCCGGCCTCTCCTCCGGTGAGCTCTGTCACCGTGTCGTCGTCGCGTGGGAAAAGCGTGAGCGCACTGGTGCGCGAGAACAGGATGCCCTGGCTCAATTCCATCGGGTCGTCCTGAGCAAGAAGGATCACTTTGGTGTCGGAGGCGTCTGGCCCCTCGCCAGTACTGACCGTCTCCTCGACAGTGACGTCGTCGTGAGTACCCAGGTAGAGCTTTGGGTGGATTCGAGCGATCGGATCGGTCGGTTCCGTGGCATTCTCGCTGAGTGGGCCGCTGCGGCCCGTGGACTGGGCGTCCAGCGGTGGCCGCGCTGGAGGCAGGAGCGGGTTGTAGCCGGCAGGACCGATGAGGATATCGGTGCCAGCCTCTGGGACTGGACCGGGGGAGTGGGCCTCATCAAGAGTGGCCAAGGTCGCATGGAAGCGAAGCGTGGCGCGGAATCCGCGGGGAAGTTGGGCGATGTTGGTGCGCAGCCAGCACAACCCGTCCTCCGCGAGGTGCCCGTGCTCGATGGCGGCTGTGGTGGCATCACGGATGAACAGTGTTTGCTCGCGGGCACGCAGCCGCTCGTTGATCCGATCTAGAGTGGCCTCCCACGTGCGGTCTGCTGCGGAGAGTCCCAGGCGGCCGAGGATGACGAGTGCTTCGACTCCGCGCTTCCACATCGTCTCCGAGACGATTTCCAGGTGATCGAGGTCGCCGTTGATATCGCTGAGGATGCCGATATAGACCTCGTTCTCGAGGCTCGTGGGTGGGGTTGTCGCAGTCATGGTAGGTCCTTCCCGAGGTTGAGGTGTGTCGGAGTGAGCGGCTCGATGCTGGTGACGGTGGTAGAGGAGCGGCGGGTCAGAAGGACGCCAGGGATGCCGAGATTGATGTCCAGGATCATGGGCTCGCCGACGTGGCATCGCAGGACCCTCACCAGCTGGACTGGCGAGGTGTCGTTGCGCATGCGCCGTATCGCGTCATCGAGGGCGTCGGGTGTCCGGTTCAGGAGCATCCGGGTGAAGTCGATGCGGTAGCTGGCCGACTCGGTAACCACGAGGTAGAGGCCGGTGCTGCGTCCATCGAGGGAATCCATGCGCTGATCTTCGCGCGGTACGCAAGCGGCCGAAATTACAAGAAATCTGTATGTGCCACTGGATGCGAACGCATCTAACTGGACCGCGCGGGCTGCAACGATGGACTGCGGTCGCCGGTTGCGGAGTGCGTCGGATTCTGTCCGCCCAACGAGGAGGCAGCGATGTCAGGATCCGAGCGGATCGGCACGTGGTCGGACTGGACTGAACTACTCGCCGCCATTGACGCCTACGGGGGCAGCGGGTCCGAGGTCAGGCGCCGAGCTGACGCCGACGGGGTCTCTCTCGAAGTTGTTGGCGAGGGGCTGTCCCGTGCGGCCGAGCTTCGCAATCGTCTCGCAGACTCAGTGTTGCCGGACTTCACCAGTTGGGAGGCCACGCCGCCGGGGCTGCTCGACCTGCGAGTGTTCGATCAGGATCTCTGGTGGGTCGATGTGGTGCGCCGACCGCACAGGGTTGCTGACATGAGCGGCGAGTATCTGGCGAACGTCATTGACTCTCTCCGGCGCGGGAAGGTCGACTTCTGTCAGGCCTACCACTGTCAATACAGAGGCGTTGCCGTGCCCGTCGATGCCCACAAATGGTTGGAGTCCACTGCTCTGATGCGCGGTCTCCTGGCCGAACTGCGAAAGCGGCACTAAGACAATGGCCCGGCTGCCGCGCGAGTGGCCGTACCTAGTCTTCGTCCGCAGTCAAAGTGATGTAGCGATACCCGTCCAGAGGTGCGACCGGTTGGATCTTGCTCGAGTAGGTTCTCGCAAGCTGGGCGCGCCGGAATCTCACCCGCAGCACGGTCTCGAGCCCTGGGAGACATCGCTTGGCTATCTCGAACTCGTGCAGATACATCCCAAGATCACCACGCAGAATCGCCCCGATCCGGCGCTCATCGAGCCCGACCAGCCTTCCGTACGCCGCGTGTGTGATGTGGTCGATTGTCAAGATCCTGTTGATCGCGAGGGCAACCTCATGTTGAATCGCGGCCGCCTGGGCCTCACCGGCAAACTCTGCCATCCACGCCCGAGCGTTCTCGGGCATCGTCGTATCCGGATCAGGAAATGGCGCCTCGATGAAGGCCGCGTTCTCGGACTTGCCGAACTCGGCCGGCCGGTCACAGAACGACCTCGGCTTGCCATGCACCGGTGTCATGTGGGGAGGCTACGCCTCGCAAGGCGCTGCGTACAGGAATCGTGTAGTTGACCCTTCACTTCTGATGCGTTCCGACGGCAACGAGCAGTGGTACGTGTAGGTGAAGTACGCACGCGATGCGATCGACATAGAGAAGGGGAGACGCGATGACAACGAGCCCAAGCACTCCGAAGACTCCGTCCGAACGAGCCCAAAGACTGTCCGAGATCCGAGCCAAGGCTCGCGAGGAGATCGCCGGGCCTGTGCTCAGCCCTGAGGAAGTTCGCGGCATGGTTCGTGGCAATGCTTGTACCAGCACCGATGTCGATCGACAGGTGCCCACTACCTCGGAGCGACCTCGTGGCCGACGAGCCCAATAGCTGAACTCCGTGCTTCTGGACTGGTTTCCCTCCGTGCCGAATGACTCGACGAGTCGATCACCGGAAAGGTCCGCGTGGCCCTGACGCAGAGCGATGCTTTTTACTAGGCATACACGCCTGTACGACAGACGTATGCGTCCGCGGAGTATCGAATGCGTTAGACCGCAACCGTCTCTTCGTACCCGTCGTCCAGTCCGAGATCGAAGCGCATCATCCCAACCAGCTCGCTGGCGAGAGGCAGATCGTCATCAAATTGGGGGCTGAGTTCCCCCGACCACGCGTCGTTCATCCGACTCTGATAGTTCCAGAAAAGACGCTCAGCCCTGTCAGCAACCTCCGCATCACCGATGAGCTTGAGTGCCCCGAGGCACGTCCGCCATCGCTCCCAGAGGTCGTCTCGCATACGCTCCAGAGCGGCCAACTCATCCCGCTTGGGGTGTGACGACGGAATATCGGCAACCATCAGAAAAAACTTGCCGCCGGCGTCGGCCTCCACACCCGCCGGAGGATCGAACTCGCAATGGATAAGTCCAATGTCGGGTGCGAGCAGTCGCCACTGGTCCATACAGTCAATGTATTCTGCGTAGACGCGACGCTTTTCAGCTCGGTCGGACTCTCGCGCTGAGTGCTCCAGCTCGAGTTGCTTCGTCTTACGCGCTCCGGAGTTGGCCAGAACGGTGCCGAGCATCGCCAAACCTCCAGAGACCAGGACTCCCAGCAGCGTTCCGCCCACAGCGAGAACTGCTCCGTCGAGTTCGCCCATTCCGTCGGCTTTCGATCTAGTTCGGTCGGTGCAGATAGATGAATCTGGTGCGAGCCTATAGGTCTGCAGACGCGCCTGAGGCCACACTCCGCTGGGGCGTGTGGCCTGAACGTCCCCCGACGAGAGAGATCGCGCATCACCATGAGGTGAGTAAATCCGAGACGCCAGCCGGAGCTGCGAAGGGGCGTGGGCTCGTGCCAGACCGCTAGGGTTCCTCTCACGGACGCTATTAGCGAGCGACAGCGTCACACCGAGAGAGCGAGACCCTTTGGCGGAGACAACTTTGCGCTCACTCGCGCCCGACTACAGAGATACCCAACATGCCTCATACGTGCGTCATCTCACCGAAGCGCTGGAGGACTCTCGGAACAGGAACATCGCACTCACAGGGCGGTATGGTGCCGGAAAATCGAGTGTCCTAGACCGCTTTGTTGCTGATCAAAACAAGCTTGACAAAAATGTCCTGCGCATCAGCATCAGCACGCTCGGTCCCGACAACGACGAGGACCTCACTAACCGGATCCAGAAGGAACTGGTCAAGCAGCTTCTCTACCGAGCTAAGCCTGGCGAGATCAGACGTTCGCGCTTTGCCCGCCCCAAGCCGCTGACATGGTGGCGGGCGCTGCTCGAGTCTGCAGGCGCTACCGCGGCGATTGTGGGGCTTCTCTGGCTCTTCGGGTTGTGGCCAGTACAGGAGGTCCTCGGTGTTTCTGACCCGACGCTAGTGGCCGCGATGTTGTTTACGGTGACGTTCGTGCTGCTGGTGCTCGGTGTCGTTTGGTCGGTGCGGTGGCTTCTGGGGGATCGCCTCGTCTCTAAAGTCTCGACAGCGGGCCTGTCGATCCAGCTCGAGAAGAAGGCGGACTCGTATTTCGACGCGTACTTGGATGAGATTGTGGCGTTCTTCGAGACAACGAATCCGGACATCGTTGTCTTCGAGGATCTGGACCGATTCGATGACGCGCGGATTTTCGACTCATTGCGAGAGCTCAACACCCTACTCAACGCGTCGGCACACTGGTCGAAGCGCAAGGATCGCCCTCTCCGCTTCATCTACGCGATCAAGGACAGCATCTTCGAGAAGATTGGCAAGCCACAGGCAGAGAAGGATCGCGCGGGCGAGTCGGGCACGCCCGGCGAAGGTGCACTCGCCGCTGAGCTCGCCAGACCCGCAGACGCACAGCAGAACTCCCAGTGGTACCGCACCTCCGACATCGCCGCTGCGGAAACCGAGCGCGCCAACAGGACCAAGTTCTTCGAGATAGTCGTGCCCATCGTGCCATTCCTTTCTCACAACAACTCACGGGACCTGCTTAGCGATTGTTTGGAGGAGGGGACTGCTGCACGAATAGGTGACATCTGATCTGGCTAGCCCGGAGGGTTGGCCTGGAAGGATGGCATCATGCCTAAGCCCTATCCGCGAGAGTTCCGTGATGACGTCGTGCGCGTCGCGCGGGGCCGTGAGCCTGGTGTGACGATCAAGCAGGTCGCGAAAGATTTCGGTGTCCATGCGGTGACGTTGCATAAGTGGTTGCAGCGCGCGGCGGTCGACGACGGGGTCAAGCCCGGCGAAAGCCGTGGTGAGGCCGCGGAGTTGCGGGAAGCGCGTCAGAGGATTCGTCTGCTCGAGCAAGAGAATGAGGTGCTCCGCCGTGCGGCGGCGTATCTGTCGCAGGCGAATCTGCCGGGAAAAGGTTCTACCCGCTCGTGACAGAGCTCGCCGCTGCGGGGATCCCCGTGACGGTGACGTGTCGGGTATTGAAGCTTGCTCGCCAGCCTTACTACCGGTGGCTGGCTGACCCCATCACGACCAGCGAGGTAGTGCAGGCATATCGTGCGAACGCGTTGTTCGACGCGCACAAGGACGACCCCGAGTTCGGTCACCGGTTGCTCGCAGACGAGGCCCGCGACGCCGGGGAATCAATGGCGGACCGGACCGCGTGGCGCATCACGGCCGCGAACGGCTGGTGGAGTGTGTTCGGGAAGAAACGGGGCAAGAACGGCAAGAAACCCGGCCCTGCCGTTCACGACGACCTCTGCACGGTCACCGATGAGAGCGGGCGGGTCCGGCACGAGTTCACCGCCGAGGGTCCGAACCAGCTCTGGCTGACCGACATCACCGAACACAAGACCGCAGAGGGCAAGCTCTACCTCTGCGCGATTAAAGACGTGTTCGGGAACAAGATCGTCGGGTACTCGATCGACTCGCGGATGAAGTCGAGTCTCGCTGTCCGCGCGCTGGAGAACGCCGTCCAGATGCGCGGTGACGTCGCCGGGTGCGTGGTCCACTCCGACCGCGGATCGCAATTTCGAAGCCGAAAATTCCTGCGTGCTCTATCCCGCAACCGCCTGGTCGGATCAATGGGCCGGGTTGCATCATGCGGAGACAACGCCGCGATGGAATCGTTCTTTGCGCTGCTGCAAAAGAACGTCCTCGACCATCGCTCCTGGACAACCCGCGAGCAGCTGCGCATCGCGATCGTGACCTGGATCGAACGCACCTATCACCGACGCCGACGGCAAGCCGCTCTGGGGCGTTTGACGCCCGTCGAATTCGAGACCATCATGAACACGACCGTCGCACTGGTGGCGTGACTATAACTGTCACCTATCCGTGCAGCAGTCCCGAGCTTGACCTGCCCGACGGCGTCAGAGTGGAACGCAAACTACTCAGCCTCGTTGGCCGACACACCACAGATATGCGGTTGATGACCAATATCTGCAACGAGTTCGTGGTCTACGCCGAGAAACTGCTTTGGAGCGCTAACCCAGTGCCCGGTATGACCCCAGACGACCTGTTCGCCATCGTCGTATATAAGAACTTCCACGTAACTGACTTTGAGGCTCTTCCGCAGCGCGAGAGCGCTTTAGACACTCTCGAGCGTCGTCGCCGGGACTTCGTGCAAGAGTCCATCAAGGCGCTTCAAGCGAAGCGGGAATCGATTTCTCGGGGCGAGGCGCTGAAGCGTGAGCAGGCGGATCTTGCCGCAAAGCTCGGTAGCCGACTGGATACTTTTCTCAACGCAACAGGCTCCACGCTTGTCAGCGCAACGGTTGGTGCAAAAGTCCTTGACAAGACTATGACCCAACGGCCCGCGTTCTGGAGCACAATTGCCACAGAGGGTGAGTTGACACTTGACTTCAAACACCCTGGCGGTTACCGCACCAATGTGGCCTTGGATCGAACTCAACTCGCTAAGTTATTCCCCGACGGTATCAACCCAGAGAGCTGGGGCGATTATGACACCGAGACCGCTTCCGCAAAACGCCGAGAGAGCGACGCGAAGATCGCGTCTCTTCGAGGCGCTGACTTCACAACACTCGCGCATCAACCGCACTACACCGTCAACAGTCTGACATTCTCCGATCACATCAACGCGACATTAAGCTCAGAGCTCGCGAGGGATTTGGTACGCCAGGGTTTCTTGAACCGCTACTACGCGGAGTACTCGTCGGTGTTCTACGGGAAATTCTTAGGTGTCGACGTCGCACACTTTTTCCGCAACAGCGTCTGGCCAAACGAAATGGACATTCATTTCAAGTTTGCGACAGAGGGGGCGATCAAAAATCTACTGGAACAGGCACCTGACGGGTTCACCAGCTCACGCAGTGCGCTCAACCTTGAGGTCGTCGACTACTTGCTGCAGCACCGCCGGGATCTTGCGATGCAGGTCGTTCGCTATCTTGTCACGGAGGCGGGTGAAGAACGGGACACCTTCCTGGAGGCCTTCCTGGGCGAGAAGGGCCTTCAGAGGAAGGCCCTTGTTGCACTTCTGGCAGAGCATCCTTGGCGCGGCCTGTACGAATACCTCGCGAAACACCCAGACCGTGGACTGTTTCGTGATCCGAATCCTGGAGAATCCGATACTGACGCGGACGTTGTCGGTTCTCTTCTCAATGCCGCGTTACTCAGCGGAAAGAACGCTGCGAAGTATGACTGGAGCAGCGCCGTACAGAGTCTGGTAGTTGATCTACACTCACGCCTTCCGGCATTCACAAAAAAGCAGCAGTCCGCAAAGATGAAGGATCTCTACTCCTTCATCGTCCGCGCGGAAATGATCGTGCCCTCGCTGAAGGTGTTGTCCGAAGGGCTCCGCGAACGGGTCACCGAAGAGCGCCGGTACGCCCTCACCGCGGATAATCTCCGCGCCGCCATTGGTCTAGGGGCAGAAACGCCGGTGACGCTGGAACGCATTCGCCAGAGAGAAGTCGTCTGGGATCACTGCGCGAGCGCTCCCGATACCTTCCTTCGCGTTGTAGCAGAGGACAAGCACACACCTCACGTCGTGGCAGATCCCGAAGTCCTCAGAGGCGTCGTCGATGATGTGCATGACAGGTGGTCGCAGGCGCAGCTCGACACACTTCTTCGCTGGAGTTCCCCGAAAGCTGCGCTGCCCGATCTCACGCTCCTGCCCAAGATGGCTTGGCAATCGATCGCGAAGGCGCGGCGGATGGTCCCGAGTGTAGAGAACCTCCACGCCTACACGGCAGTATTTCGTGTCGATGATTCGCTCGCGGGCGTTCTCATCACCGAAGACGGTCATGCCGCAGAGATCATCGACGTGAAGAGCAAAGCCGGAACCCGCGACGCGTTGACGATAGCTATCCTCAACGCATCCGAGCAGCTCACTCCTACACAGCGGGTATGGCTCGTGCTGAAACTCGTAGACGGCTACACGGAGGAACAGCTCGATGTAAGCGCGATTACGTCGACCGGGGACAATCTCCTCGCGAAGTTGCTCGAGGCCGAGCTAGTTGCAGACACCTTCGAGACATTTAAGCACTTCGCCACAGCCGGCTGGGAAGCAATTGCCGCGGCCTTTAGAATCTCGGCCGAAGCGCATAACTTCATCAATTCTGAGCTTGTCGGCGGCCACGCTGCGGACTTGCTTGAGGACCCGCTCGTTCCTTCGGTGCTTCAGAAGGTGCTTATCGTTCGTCTGGAGGACTTCGCTGAAGCGAACGGCGTAGCATTCCTTCGGGCGGCGGCAGCCAAGGCGAGGACCTGGCACATTCGGCTCACGATGGCCCAACTCGAGTTGATCTCAAAGCACGCCTCGGACCCGGAGGATGTGGTCTGGCAACTCGCCAGGACGGATGACGGATTCGACGGCCCTGCAGCGATGCACATTCTCAGCCTGCTTGGCGGTGACTATGAAGGCTTTTCGCAGAGTGCTAATCACGAGTTCGAGATCGCAAAGACCGATTCGACGAATGAGGTGCTCAAGCTGCTGAGAGACGCCGACCTTGTAAGCACGCCACCGGGCGGACGTGGCACGCGCCGAATGGTGAAGCTGTGCTGAGGCGGCACGCTGGACAACACGGTGCGTAAGCACTCCTGAAGGTCTAGGAGATTTTGAGCCGGCGTAGCGATCTGGCTGGAGCTATAGATGGCGTCGCAGTCATTCTCAACTCGCCATGAATGTAGTCGCACATCGCTTCGATGTCGGAGGATGTCCGTAGGTGCCAGAGACGACTAACCCACTTGGAGGCCCGATGGGCTGGAACGCTTTTCAGTACGTAGCGACAGCAATCGGTACGATCGTTGCAGTCGCCAACGTCGTATCGGTAGTGGGGCAGCACCGTACTCGGCGGTTCTTCGAGCGATCGATTCGCCTACTCGACCTCCGCATGCGACTCATCGACCTCGGACCGATGGAGGGTCCAGGTGCCTCATCGACCTCATCTTTGGCGCATGACAAGCTGCTACTTGAGTACGAGCGGGAAGCACGCGCGAACGCTGCAATGTTCGTGTCATCGGGCGCGTCATTGAAGAAGGCCGGATCATATTTCTGGAGTAGCTTCTCACTGTTCTATGCGCTGCTGATGGCGCTCTTAACGGGGGATGTAATTAGGCAACTCTCGGGGCAGCCGGCATTGGCGGTGACATCTCTCGCGCTGGTGCCTGGAATTGTGACTGTAGTGCTCCTATGGAGTGGAACTCGGGCTCTATTGCGGCGCGACCGCGTGCGCAGTCTCCGTCAGAAGATCGGCGAGGTAGATCCTGTGTCGGTTGAGGGCGTCATGCGTTCTTCGGAAGTGGCTGCCCTATCGAGGCTTTTTTCATGGATTCGTCGTCAGTTCGTGGCGGAGTCGAGTAAGACCTAGCCATTCCGTTCCTCGAGTAGGAACGTCACCACAGCTTTCCCCCTTCGCGAATGTCGGGGCAGGAAAGCGTCCGATGGTGGCTAGCCGATGCCCCATCCAGCGAACCGTGCACTTCTTCGGCCGCCCTATGGGCTGAACCGTAGGTTTCGGTTGATCGGATTCTCGTGAGACGGCGGGAAGCCCGATAGTCTGCGGCCATGAGGGGGACCACTCTTTGATTGCGGGCGAACGATGAGGGGACGACCAATGGCGACGGGCAGCGAGCGCTACAGAACACATTCCGTGTGGGAGACACTTCGGTTGAAACAGGAGTCGCTAGCGGCAGCTCGCTTCGGCGATGCTGACACCGAGGAGTGGCGAACAGACATCGTGGAGTGGCTGAGCGAAGCGCTGAAAACAAAGCTAACGCGGCAGCCTGCTCTATATCTCGGCGTTTTGGACTCACTTGGCACAGCCCTCAACGCACTGCCCGTGACCACAGCGGAGTTCGCACAGTATGTCGCGGACGGCTATGGCCGCAAGCAGGGGGTGGACATACTTGAGGCGGCGCTAAGGAAGCTACCTCTGCCTGCGCCGAAGGAGCTCAACGCTTCATACATTGCGCTACTCGACAGTGAAGTCGAGGCTCGGACGACAAGGTTGAGTGAGCTTCAGTCCCGGATCTCGGAGACCGAAGCGGCTCTCGCCTCCCGCCAGAAGGAACTCGACAACATTGCGAAGAACGTCGAATCGCTGTCCAAGCGCATCGAATCGGAGCGTGAGGCTATAGCGGAGGTGAGCCAGTCCGCGCGGGATCAGATTGATAGGGACTGGGGCGAAGCGCTGGCTGAGTGGCATTCCGATCAAGAGGCCATCAACTCTAAGAACAACGCAGCTGCGCTCGAACATGTCGCAACGCTCGCAGCGACCGCTCGCGCTGGCGAAGCGCTCGCCGAGCACGCCGCCGGCAGCCTCAGTGCGACCGACTGGAACGGGCGTGCAAAGCGCGAGCGCAGGGCGGCGCAGTGGATGCGGGCCGGCGCCGCGGCGGCCTTCGTGTTCGCCGGGGCTATCGGCTTCTTCATCGTCACGGAGGCGGTTCGCAGCAATTTTGACCTGACTGTGGGCGACGGAATTCTCCGAGCATCTGTAGCGCTCGTGGTTGGTGCGTTTGGTGCACTTCTATTGAGGGAATCCGGTCGGCATTTCCGAGAGGCCGACACTGCGGAGGACGTTGCCCTCTCGCTGAAGGCACTTGCTCCGTTCTATGCGGGTTCCGATGATTCGGTGCGAATCGCTGCCCGTGTGCAGGTCGGAGACGCTGTCCTCGTCAAGAATGTGTTGTCGAGGTTCGCACATCGCGACGCGGCTAAACACTCAGCGGAGATTGACACCGCAAATCTCTCGGTGCTTGTCGACGACGCCGCCAAGGCTCTGAGCACAGTGCAGCGAGCGGCCAAGACGGGGTAGGAAGACACCGGCTGAGTGCCGTTAGGGGGTGAGGTCAGCTATGCGCCGATGACGATCGCTCGATGACTGCCTCGGCTTGAGCGCTATCCAGGATTAGCATCACCAGGGATCTGGCCGCGTTGGATCAACGCGCGTCCAGTTACTATCCATGCGTGAATCATTGAGGCCTTGAGAGGTTCGGATCCGTCGTCGCGGCGTTGAACCACGCTAATGAACTCGCCTTGCACTTTCTCGTCAATGATCGCACCGGAAACAAGGTATGGCTTGTTGTGCTCCGGTTGTGGCGGCAACTCGATCAACACGAACATCCCGCGCTTATCGGCTGTCGGAACAACCGTGACATCAAGGCCGACTGGGAACGGATAGAGCAGTTGATCGATAATCTTGCGGTATCGAGTCGCCTGGGACGGATCAAAAGGCACTGGCGTGAGCTTGGAAACAGCTTCGACGCCCTCCTCGACTGAGCATTCGAGACCCACGACGACCAGCCCTCCGTCGTCGCCGTTGCAAAAGCGGGCGACGCTCTGAGCGAGCGAGATCTTGCCGCGTGCTGTAGCCAAGTCGTAGTGCGTCGTCTTCGCATCGAACCATTTTCCTTCGGGCTGGCCAAGTAGCGCACCGAGTCGCCCGGAGCGTGCCAGCGCAGAAGTTGTAGTCAGCGAGAGTGCCCCGCCTCGAGTTGCCTCCAGAAGGGCAATGATGTCTTCGCCAGCGCTGACGAGATCGCCGAGAGTCCTGTCTGCGGGGTTGTACGTGAGTTGGAGATGGGCCCCCAGAGCCGAGGTTGACCCATACAGGTCATGTTCAACAAAAGTTAGGTTGCGTCGATCGAGTATGGGGCGGAGGAGCTCTTCCATCATGAGCTGGTCATCCGTATCGGTACTTGAGTCGGCGTCCCACAACCATTGCGGAGCTCGAAAGTCGATCATCAGCGAGAAATGCTCGTCGGCTGCTTCGAACCACACGTCAAGGACGGGAGACTCTTCGTCGCGATAGTCGGTTTCGGAATCGTCAGTGATATGCACCGATTCAGGGCCGCCATCGAGCCTGAGCGAACTATCTAGATCGGACGCGAGACATCGTGCGAGGTCGGCTCGGCGAACAATGAGCATTCCTGTGTGTCTTCCCGTGTCATACGGTATGCCACCAAAGACGAATAGTCCGGGTTCGTCATCCCGAGCTCCTCGGACAGTCGGGAGAGAGTCGGAACGAGGATTCGAATCGGCTGTAGCGGTCATCGACGATCCGTTCGGGTGTGAACTACCGAAGGCTGAGATGGCTCTTCGGTTCAGGCCGCGACTGCCGCCTGTGGACATCATGGTCCCGAGTTTGGTCGGCGTCAAACGAGTCAGTGCTCAATGACTCATTCCATAGGCGACGGTCAGGTCTTCGGAGGCGAGCTCCGTCAGGTGGCCATCCTGCAGTACCCGCGACGAACCAACTCGTCGACGAAGGGACGGGGACTGCTGAAGGTCTTGGTGACTCTTTGGGTTAGGCCGCGAGTGCGGCCGGTGTGGTCATGATGGTCTCGAATTCGATCGGCGTCAAACGGCCCAAAGCTCGTTGTCGTCGACGGCGGTGATAGGTCGCCTCGATCCAGGACACGATCGCCAGGCGCAACTGTTGCCGGGTTGCCCATCGGTACTGATTCAGGAGGTTCTTCTGCAGGAGCGCGAAGAAGGACTCCATCGCGGCGTTGTCTCCGGCGGCACCGACCCGGCCCATCGATCCGGTCAGCCCGGCGACGCTGAGTTCATGGACGAAGCGCCGGGAGCGGAACTGGCTGCCGCGGTCCGAGTGAACGATCGTGCCGACCGGTCGTCGACGTTGGATCGCCATCCGCAGCGCATTCACCGCCAGTTGCGAGGCCATATTGTCATCGATCGAGTAACCTACGATCCGGTTCGAGAACACGTCCTTGATCGCGCACAGATACACCTTTCCCTCGGCGGTCCAGTGCTCGGTGATGTCGGTCAACCACAGCTGGTTCGGTCCGGCCGCGGCGAACCGGCGGCGCACCAGGTCGTCATGGACCGGAGGGCCGGCCCTACGGCTCTTGCCGCCCTTCTTCTTGACGAACACGCTCCAGATCCGTTGTTGCGAGCACACCCGCCACACCCGCCGCTCCGACGCTTCAAAGCCGAGGTCGGCCAGCTCGTCGGCGATGAACCGATACCCGAACACCGGATCGTCCCGATGCACATCGATTGCCGCGTTGATCAGCTGGGCCTCGTCCCAGTCCCGATCCGCCACAGGCCTGCGCAACCATCGATAGAACGGTTGCTTGGCGATCTTCAATACCCGGCACGTCACCGCGACCGGCACCCTGATTGGGGCGCCGGTCGCGGCCAGCTCGCGGACGAGCGGGTAGATCATTTTGGGCTGCGCAGGACCCCTTGCGACAAATACGCTGCCGCCCGCCGCAGCACCTCGTTCTCCTGCTCCAGCAACCGGATGCGTTTCTTCGCTTCCCGCAGCTCGGCATGTTCGGTCGAGCTCACCCCGGGCTTGATGCCGTCGTCGACTTCGGCGATCTTGACCCACCGCTGGACGCAGGACTCGGAGATCCCGAAGTCTTTCGCGATCTGAGCGAACGACGCCTCACGGCGCCGCGCGATCGCGACGACATCGTCACGGAACTCCTTCGGAAACGCTCTCGGCATGGCAAACATCCTTCCAGAGGCGAGCATCTCGCCCCAGATCAGGAGTCACCTAAACCTTCAGCAGTCCCCTCTGCCCGCGACCTGCTCATAAACGATCGTTTTCGAGCCGGTTCTTGCGGCTGCGAGCCCACGCCGGAGATCCGGGGGAGCGATGTGCTCGAAACTCATCGCCGAAAACAAACGGCGCCGAAACCTAGCGGGATGGTTTTCGGCTACCAGCGATGATCAAAGGAGCGCCAGGTCCGTGACCGTTTCGAAACTGGTTTCGGTCGGGCTGCGGTCGTTTCGAGGTTCTGACCTGCCCGCCGCGATGCTCAAGGCACAGGGATGAGGTGACAGACCTGGGAGGGTGTGCACTCGCTGGGATTCAGAGTCTTCGCGCGGTCGCCGAGCTGGCGTACCTGGGCAAGGAGAGCGGTGAGCTCGGCGATGCGTTGCTCCAGCTCGGAGGCATGCTGTGCGAGCACTGCGGCGACATGCTCGCACGGTGCACCGCTGCTCTCGCGGGCCGAGACGACCTCGACGACTTCGGCCAAGGTCAGCCCGGCAGCCTGCGCAGCCTTCACGAACGCCAACCGGTCGACCGCACGGTGGTCGTACTCCCGGTAGCCCGACGCCTGGCGAGCCGGCATCGGCAACACGCCAGCGCTCTCGTAGAAGCGGATCGTCTTGGCCGTCACGCCGGCCGCGGCGGCCAGATCTCCGATAAGCATGCTCCACCATAGCCTTGACCTTCCCCTGCGCTGGAACGTCTACCGTTCGATGACGACGGACCTGCGTACAAAGGAGAGCACCATGGACAAGCACGACCTGATTGTCATCGGGACCGGCGGCGCGGCCATGGCCGCGGGCATAGAGGCGCGCTCCCGCGGCAACAGCGTCCTGCTCCTCGAGCACGGCCCGGTCGGCGGGACATGCCTGAACATCGGCTGCGTGCCCAGCAAGAACCTGCTGGCCGCTGCAGGACAACGCCACCGTGCGGCCAGTAGCCCGTTCGAGGGCATTTCGACGAGTGCCGGCACGGTCGCGCTGAACACCTTGATGGAGCAGAAGCAGTCGCTAATCGACCACCTGCGTCAGGCCAAGTACACCGACGTTGCCGAAGCCCACGGCTTCCCCATCCTGCGCGGGCACGCACGCTTCATCGACGAGCACACCCTGCAGGTGGACGACCAAACCTTCCGCGCCGAGCGGGGGTACGTCGTGGCGACCGGGGCTGCGCCGCATGCCCCCGATCTGCCGGGCCTGCGCGAGGTGGCCTACCTGACCTCGACCACGGCGATGGAGCAGCAAGACCTGCCGGCCTCGATGGTGGTGGTGGGAGCCGGGTACGTCGGACTGGAGCAAGCCCAGCTGTGGGCGCACCTTGGGGTGAAAGTCACGCTCGTCGGTCGTTTCGCACCACACGCTGAACCAGAGGTCGCCGCAGTGCTGCTCGGAGTATTCCAAGACGAGGGCATCACCGTGATTCAGGAGCGCGCCACCGAGGTGCGGGCCACCAGAGACGGCGTCGAGGTGAGAACCCGGAGCGAGAAGTACGCGACGGGCGAGCGACTGCTCGTTGCGACCGGCCGATTCCCTGACACGTCCGACCTGGGTCTGGGCATCGCTGGCGTCACCACCGACGCACGGGGGTTCATCGTTGTCGACGAGAACCAGCGGACCACCAATCCTCGGATCTTCGCCGCCGGAGACGTCGCCGGCGTGCCACAATACGTCTACGTCGCCGCCCAGACAGGACGTGTCGCCGCAGCTGGTGCGCTCGGCCAGCCGTCAGCAGTGGACTACCGGGGGCTCCCCGGCGTCACTTTCACCACTCCACAGATCGCCACCGCCGGACTGACCGAGGACCAAGCCGTTGCCGCTGGGCACACCTGCGAATGCCGCGTCCTAGGCGCACAGGACATCCCACGGGCACTGGTCAACCAGGACACCCGCGGTGTCCTCAAGCTGGTCATCGACGCCAACACCCGCAAGATCCTCGGCGCGCACGCCGCTTTGGACGGTGCAGGCGAGCTGATGCTCGCAGCGACCTACGCGATCAAGTTCGGCCTTACCGTCGACGACATCGCCGACACGTGGGCCCCCTACCTGACGATGAGCGAGGCCCTGCGCATCGCGGCCGGCCTATTTCGTTCCGCCCTGCCCACAAGCTGCTGCGCCTAAGTGTCGCGCAGCTAGCACGTCATGGCTGAGTGGAGTCACCGTGGACGGGGTCGCCCCTCAACCTCAGCGCCACCCAAAATCCCACAAGGGCGACAGATGTACGCTGTGCCGTCGTCCAGCGCGTGCAGCGCGCGGCGTGGCTTACTGCGCCTGCAGCACAAGCATGCTCTCGAGTCCTTGCTCACGGCCCGATCCTCCCACGCGCCCCTGAGGAGGTACAGGCCCGACGTCCCGCATCGAGATCGCACAACTCACCTCGCCAGAGCGCAGTTGATCGTTTCCGGCGGCAGGCTCGTCTGGAGTCGCAGGTCGGTCGAGTGTGCTCCGGGGATCTTGCGGCGCCTAGTTTCCGGTGCGGTACGTGAGCGATTGCCGGTCGGGTACAAGGCGGGGGACAAGTCGCACGTAGATGACCATGCCGATCAGTTCGACGAGGGTTTGTGTTACCACTACTACTGGGGCGATCGCGAGAGTGGCCGGAAGCGCGAGTGCGAGGGGGAGCACGACGAGGGAGTTGCGCGTCGCGCCGCTGAAGGTGAGTGCCCGTGCGCTCTTGGTGTCGAGGCGAGCGACGCGCGACGTTGCAGTTCCCACCAGCGCCATGAGGACGAGGAAGCCGGCATAGAGGGGCAGGAGCCCGATGAGCGCGGCCGCGTTGACGGCGATCCGGTGTGCTTGAGAGGCGACGACGATGAACAGCACCAGCATCATCAGCGGAACCATCGAGGTCGCTCCCGTGCTGGCTATCGCCCGGAACGGCCGCGCTCCTGGGCTGGCCCATTGGGTCACTGCGGCGGCCGCTAGTGAGGCCACGATCAGCAGGAGGAACGCCTCGATGAATGGTTCTATGTCGATGATCCCGAGCGTGGAGGGGCCAGCGAAGGCGAAGAGGTAGACCGGCAGGAGGAGGAGTTGCGCGATCATCAGCAACGGTGCGGCCGCAAGCAGCTTCTCGTGGGCGGCACCGGCCAGGGCTGAGAACACGATGACGTAGTCAATGCAGGGAGTCAGTAACACCAGTAAGACCCCGATGAACAGCCCGGCATCGTGTGCGACGAACCGCGACAGGCCGAACACGATCCCCGGAACCAGGACGAAATTCAAGACGAAGAGGGTGACGAGGAAGCGTGCGTCACGGAATGCTGTGCCGAGCCGAGTGAACGGCACTCCGAGGAAGGTGACGTAGAGCAGCACCGCGATCACGGGGTTAATCGCGGCTTCCAGAACTTGTGCGCCTGGCAGCGCGATACCGACTGCGAAGCCCAGAACGATCGCTGCGAGGTAGAGCGGGATCTGATGCCGCTCCAGGCGCTCTCGGATCGGCATTCTCGGCCCGCTCATGTGGGCATCGCCGTAACGAGCGCATCGATTCCGATTAGCTCCGCCGCAAAAGGCGGGCACCCTGTGGCCATATCCCGACTGTATCCGTTGGATTCAGCTTGCCGGTCAGTGTCGGAACTCACCCTGGGGCGTTGTCGGCGAGGCGATCGGAACCCATTCAAAGGGGACCGAGACGCTGGAGAACGAGTGGAGCACTGGCTCATCCCTTACTTCATCATCGTGTCCGGCGTGGTGCTTCGCCTTACCGGCGTGCTGAATTGACATCCGGTCGCGTGGCCCGGCGCGGTCCCTGCCTTCGCCGACAGTGCCCAGTCGCACCCGGCAGGCTCACTTGGCCGCTGACCGGTGTGGTGGCGGGGTCGACCTGTCGTTCGCGGAGCCGATTCTGTTCGCCTCTCGGCCAGCGCCCGGCGGGCGCAACCGGAGGCTGGACTATTCCGCCTTCCGGTGCTCCCCGCTGTCGCTGAAGAGATTGCAGGCGAGCCAGGCGATCATTCCGCAGACGACGAGCACGTCGCCGAAATTGAAGATGGCGAACCAGTCAACGGCGATCATGTCGACGACGTGCCCGGTCAGGGCGCCGTCGTTCGCGCGGGTGATTCGGTCGTACATGTTGCCCCAGCCGCCGGCGGCAACCAGCGTGAGGAGCGCGATTTCGGCCAGGCGATGCCTCCTGGCGATCTTCGTCGCGATCCAGACCGTCAGGCCGGTCAGGAGAATCAGCACCACGGAGGCCGTTACGGCACCGTACTCCGCGCCCAGACTGAACGCGACGCCAGGGTTGAAGGCCAGGCTGAATGAGGCGGATGGCAGCAGTGGAATCTCGGTGCCGTCGGCTAGGGCGGAGAGCGCCCACAACTTGGTCAACTGGTCAAAGGCGAAACCAGCAGCGAACACACCGAGTGCGCTGACGAGCAGCGTGCGGCGGGAACGCCCGGACGCCGTATCCGCGATGCTCACACGGCGAGTGACGTTACGCCGACTGGTGTACATTCGCCGGTCGCGCCGGAAGCGGCGTCCGCTGCCGCGCGGTCCGCGGCTTCGCGGGAGAAGCGCGCGCTCTCTTTGGCAGTCATCCATCGATGATATCGGCTACCGGGCTGCCTCACCGTGGGTAGCGCTGCTCTTCGGTACCGAGGTATGCGAACTGGGGTTGTTGTGCGTCTTCCGGCTTCTTGGGTCTGAATGTGGCGCACACCGGTGACGGGTGGCAGGCTTGCCGTTGAGCGGTCAGGCCGACGAAAGAGGGCGAATGTCATCCACAGCGGACTCCACGGGCCGAGGAGTTCCGAGGTTGCCGACGCCGGACAGCTCCATCGCCTTCCTTGCTGATGGGTACCTGTTCGGCCACCGGCGTTTCCTCCGTATGCGAAGCGACGCGTTCCGGACCCGGATCATGGGCCGCCCGGCGGTCGTCATGCACGGTTCGGAAGCGGCCCGGATCTTCTATGAAGGGGACCGGTTCACTCGGGACCGAGCCATGCCGACCTCGGTCCTTCACCTGCTTCAGGACGAAGGCAGCGTCCAGTCACTCGCCGGCGCGGTGCATCATCACCGGAAGTCCCTGTTCGCTCGGATGCTCACAGATGACGACGCGCTCCGCCGCCTGCGCGAACTCTATGCCGACGAATGGTTCCGCGCGATGGCGGACTGGTCAGCTGCGGTCATCCTCCACGAGAAGCTCATCACTGTGCTGACACGAGTCGCCGTCCGCTGGGTGGGCATCAACCCCGACACGGTGGACATTCCGGCGCGCGCTGGTGAACTCGCCGGGATGATCGAGAACGCGGGCAAGTTCGGTCCGCCCAATTGGCTTGCTCGGCAACGGCGACACAGAACCGAACGGTGGGCGGGCGAGTTGATCGCCGGCATCTGGAACGGAGACGTCCTCGTTGACCCTGGCTCTCCGCTCGCGCAGCTCGCGCACCACACCGAGCTCGACGGTTCCCGGCTGGATCAGGCGGCCGCCGCGGTCGAACTCATCAATCTGCTGCGCCCCATCGTGGCCGTTGGCCGGTTCATCGTCTTCGCCGCGCTGGCGTTGCACGTGTGGCCTTCTTGGAGGAGGGTCTTCGCCAGCGGTGACACCGCTGACGTCGGCAACTTCGTTCAGGAAGTCCGCCGTTACTACCCGTTCTTTCCTGTGATCGGCGGGCGCGCTCAGCACGGATTTGAGTGGCACGGGCATCGGTTCGAGATTGGAGACTGGGTGTTGCTCGACCTCTTCGCGACGAACCGTGATGAGCGCAGCTGGTCGGATCCCGGGCGGTTCCAGCCCGAGCGATTCCGGGACTGGACGGGCGACCCCAACACGCTGATCCCGCAGGGTGGCGGCGATCTGATCGATGGACACCGTTGCCCCGGTGAGCGGGCGACCATTGAACTGATGGAGGAGGCGGTCCACCTGTTGAGCAGGGCGACGCATTACGCAGTCCCGCCGCAGGACCTCCGGGTGAGCCTCCGGCGCTTCCCCGCCCTGCCGGAGAGTGGATTCGTGATGGACGCGGTCGGCCCGGCTGTGTCTCGGACGGGTTGAGCGCTCGTTGTCGCCTCGCGAACGATGCCGCGGTGCGTTTTAGGCGTGCCGAAAAAGGTTCAGTCAATACTGTATTGTTCAGTGCATGCTGAATACTACTTCTCGTTTGGACGTCATGAACCGGGTGGGCCGGGCGATCGCCGACCCGACCAGATCGCGACTTCTTCTGATGTTGCTGGATCGACCGGCTTACCCTGCGGAGCTTGCTCGCGACCTGGAATTGACGCGCTCGAACGTGTCGAACCATCTGGCGTGTCTGCGTGACTGCGGCATCGTGGTCGCCGAACCCGAGGGGCGCCAAGTGCGCTATGAGATCGCGGATCCGCACCTGGCGCAGGCGCTCACCGCGCTGGTCGACGTGACCCTCGCAGTCGACGAGAACGCTCGGTGCATTGATCCTGCCTGCTCGGTTTCTGGATGCTACAACGCAGAGGTGGTCGCGTGATCCTGTCTTCGGTCCTGCAGGCGATTGGCCTGTTCATCGCCACCAACATTGACGACATCATCGTGCTCTCGCTGTTCTTCGCCCGCGGTGCGGGGCAGCGTGGGACGACGGCACGGATCACCGCCGGCCAGTACCTGGGATTCGCGGCCATTCTCGGCGCGGCCGTGCTCGTCACCCTGGGTGCCGGAGCGTTTCTTCCATCGGAAGTCATTCCGTACTTCGGGCTTATCCCGCTGGCTCTGGGGCTGTGGGCCGCCTGGCAGGCGTGGCGCGGAGATGACGACGATGACGATGATGCCAAGATCGCGGGCAAGAGGGTCGGGGTTTGGACTGTCGCCGGAGTGACCTTCGCCAATGGTGGGGAC
The DNA here is from genome assembly GCF_006716125.1 of Homoserinimonas aerilata. Lineage (NCBI taxonomy): Bacteria > Bacillati > Actinomycetota > Actinomycetes > Micrococcales > Microbacteriaceae > Homoserinimonas > Homoserinimonas aerilata. The sequence goes on from NZ_VFOM01000001.1 coordinate 500,503, forward strand.
AACATCGGCGTTTACGTCCCCGTCTTCCTCAGCTTGGAGCCCGCAGCCGTGGTGGCGTACTGCATCGTCTTTCTCGCGCTCGTCGTGGTTCTGGTCGTGCTGGCTAAGTTCGTCGCCACGCGCCAGCCGATCGCCGAACGTCTCGAGCGCTGGGAACACATCCTGTTCCCCATCGTCCTTATAGGCCTCGGCATCTTCATTCTGGTCAGCGGCGGAGCATTCGGTCTCTGATGCGGCGGCTTACGCGAATACGAGCGTGTACGCGTAAGCCTCGCCCGCATTCTCAGCTGTGTCTATGGCTCCACGGGCACGAAGTGGACGAGCGCTGCGTAGCCTGATTCGCGTCATAACCGGCCCGCGGCGACAGTCATCAGCCCACGTTCCGACCAGTTTCGAGGTCAAGATCGAGGTAGAGGGTGATGAGGCCGAACAGCGCGCGACCGACGGTGAGGAAGATCGGGCCTAACGGTTGGTTTTTCCCTGCATGGAATGGGGTGACCGTCTCCTCCACCACGACAGTCGTCAGTAACTGAAGGTCTACAGCCCGCTGTAGCTGTGCAGTCCCTTGAAGAACTGATTGACGACGATGTAGTTGAAGAGAACCGAGGCGAAGCCGATGAGCGCCAGCCAGGCGGAGCGGGTGCCGCGCCAGCCACGGGTCGCCCGGGCGTGGATGTAGCCGGCGTAGACGACCCAGATGATGAACGTCCACACCTCCTTGGTATCCCAACCCCAGTAGCGGCCCCAGGCACGTTCGGCCCAGATGGCACCAGCGACGAGGGTGAAGGTCCAGAAGACGAAGCCCACGACCGTGACGAGGTAGGCGGAGTTCTCGAGGCGCACCGCCCTGGGCAGGGTGCGCAGGAAGCCGATGCCCTTGCCCGACGACTCGCGACGGGCCTGCAGTAACTGCAGGAGGGAGAGCGCAGCGCCGATCGCGAAGAGTGCGGTGCCGCTCGCCGCGACGAAGACGTGGATGACGAGCCAGTAGGAGTCGAGCGCATCGGGCAGCGGCTTGACGGGCACGTAGAAGTTGACAGTGGCGACACCGAGCGTGATGAGCAGGCCACCGACGATGTATGCGCCCAGGAACCGTAGGTCTTGCCAGAACTGCAGCAGCACGAACACGACCGCCACGATGGCGGAGGAGGTGAGCGAGAACTCGAACATGTTGGCCCACGGCACGAAGCCCTGGGCGACACCGCGGAGCACGACTGCGGCGACGTGCAGCACGGTGGCGAGCACCGTGAGCGCGAACGCAATGCGCTCGAGTCCGTAGCTGGGCACGGATGCTGCGACCCGCGTCCTCTCGAGCGTGGCGACGGAACCGCTGGCGGCGGCAAGCTGTTTCTCCGACATGCCGAGTTGGTCGGAGGAAACGTGCGAGTTGGCCGAGCGCTTCGCCAGATCCACCGCGAACAGGACGAAGGCGAGCACATATATCGCCATGGCGGAGTAGATCGCGACGAGCGAGTAGGAGTCGAGTGTTGCAGTCACGGTGTGTGCCTCTCTTGCATTGCAATCTGATGGCGTCCGACGAAGTCGTCGATCGCAGTGTCGAGGCGGGGATCGTCACCGCGGGCCAGACCTGCGTACTCGATCTGCAGCCCCTCGTCGGTCTCCACTGCTTTCACCCACAGCCTGCGCCGCGGCACGAACAGGCCGGCCATCAGGCCGAGGATGACGAGGATGACGAAGCCGAGTACCCACCCACCGCTCGGATCGTAGTGCACGTCGAAGGAGGCGAAACGGGCAACGCTCTCGTCCGCCGGGCCCGCCTCTGAGACATCATCGAACGTGACCGTGCCGAGACCATCCGGCAACTCATAGGTCTCGCCCGGACGCAGCGTGATCGCCTCCAGCCCCGAATCGCCGCCGACAACCTCCTCCATACCGTCCACGTTGAGCGAGTACACCGATCGCGGCGTGCCGTCGTCGATGCCCAGGTCGCCGGTATACACATTCAAGGTCAGCACCGGGTTGAGCAGGTCCGGGAACGTCGATGTGAGCGCCCCCGACTCCAGTTCCGCCGCAGAAGGGTAGAAGAAGCCGCGCATGCCGATCTGCTCGGGCAGGGCATCCGGAACTTTGATGACGCCGAGAGAGGTGAGGTTGTTGTCCTGTGGCAGGAATGGCACTGCACCGGTGAATGCGGTGTTGCCATCCGCATCCGTCACAGTGATGTGGGGCGCATAACCGTTGCCGAGTAGGTAGGTGTCAAGCCCCATGATGTTGAGCGGCTCATTGACGCGGACCTCGGCCTCGTAGGGCTCAGCACCGTCCTCGTACACCGTGACCTCCGCGAGATAGTCGGTGCCGAAGCCGAACGCGTCCACGTTCTCCGTCTCGTACTTCGCGGAGAACTCATCGAGCACAAGGCGATACGACGGCAGGGTCGTCTCGTCAAAGAAACGGCCAGGCGTGAAGCTGTCGTAGTCACTGAGCACGTTGACGAACGGTTGCCCTTCCACAATGGCTTTCTGCCCATAGTGGGAGAATCCTCCGCCGATTATCCCCACCGACACGAGCACGCCGATGAGCGCCGTGTGGAACACCAGGTTTCCGGTCTCGCGCAGGTAACCACGCTCGGCGGAGACCGAGAGTTCACGAGGGCGATGGAACACTTGCACCCGGTAGCCGGAGCGGCGCAGCAGCGACCGCGCCGACTCGACGGCGGATGCCGCGGACACCCTCTCGGGGGCGTCAACGCGCCGATACGCTTCAAGCCGCGCAAGTCGTGCCGGCGTCCTCGGCGGCGGGGTGCGCAACGCCTTCAGGTGGTGCGTGGTCCGCGGGATGACGCAGCCAACGAGCGACACGAACAGAAGGAGGTAGATGGCCGAGAACCACACCGAACCGAACACGTCGAACAGCTGCAGGCCGTCGAGAACCGGCGCAAGATCAGGATTCTTGTCGAAGTACTGGGTGACCCCGTTCGGGTCGGCGGAGCGCTGGGGCATGAGGGACCCAGGGATCGCCGCAAGTGCGAGGAGCAACAGCAACACGATTGCCGTGCGCATGCTCGTGATCTGCCGCCAGAAGAACCGCAGGTAGCCAATGAAGCCCAGCGCAGGCTGCGAGGTGTCAGAAGGCTTCGGCGGCGGCGAGTCAAAATGATCAGATGGCCGGGACAAAACTGCCGATCACCGCCCCGAGGCTCGAGATGAACGCCGTCCAGAGCCCCGTCACCATCGCGACGCCGATGAGCACGAGCATGCCACCGCCCACGAGGTTGACGATGCGGATGTTGCGCTTGAGCCACGCGACCGAGCCGGTTGCCCAGCCGAAGCCGAGGGCGACGAGCACGAAGGGGATGCCCAGGCCGAGGCAGTAGGCGGCCCCGAGCAGCGCTCCGCGGGCGGGTGACCCGCCGTTGAGGCTCAGAGCGAGGACTGCGGCGAGGGTGGGGCCGATGCAGGGTGCCCAGCCGAGGCCGAAGACGATGCCGAGGAACGGGGCGCCCGCGAGACCGGTCGTTGCCTGCCAGCGCGGCTTGATCGTGCGCTGCAGAGGGGTAACTTTTCCGATGAAGACAAGTCCCATCAGGATGATGATCACTCCTGCAACTGCCGTGATCACATCCATCCAGCGCACCAGGAGCAGCCCCGCGACCCCGAACAGTAACCCCAGGGTGACGAAGATGGTACTGAAGCCCAGGATGAAGAGTGTGACGCCGATCATCATTCGACGGCGACTGTCGCCGCCATCGGTGAGTCCACCGATGTATCCGAGATACCCGGGGATCAGCGGGAGAACACAGGGCGATGCGAACGACACCAGCCCGGCCAGGAGCGCAAGCGGCATTGCGGCCAGAAGGCTGCCGCCGATGATCACATCACCGATGGATTCCACTAGGCCTCCTCGGTGAGCTTGCGGATGATTGCTGCAAGGCTTGATGGGGCTTGAATCTGTCCAACGAAGCGGGCTGCAACTCGGCCGGCCTTGTCAAGCACCAGAGTGGTTGGCACGGCACTCGGCGGAGCGTGCCCGGCGAATGCAAGCCTTACGTCTCCGTCGTCTTTGTCAATGACCGATGGGTAGGTAATGCCGTATTTCCGGGCGAACGCAAGCGCCGTCTCCGGTTCGTCATAGACGTTCACACCAAGGAATTTCACGCCCTTGTCTTGGTACTCCTCGTGGAGTTCGCGAAGATCCGGCGCCTCCGCGCGGCAAGGACCGCACGCGGCATACCAGAAGTTGACAACGAGCACTTGGCCCGCATAGTCCTCATTGGACACGACAATGCCGGTGTCAGTGGTCCCTTCGAACTCCACCGGCTCGCCGCGGTCGGCGGGCGCATACTCTGAGACGGTCTTGTCTGAGGAGGTGTAGGTCGAACTCATCCCGGCGACGGTGTCGCCGGTAGGGCCTGAGGAGCATGCAGACACGAAGAGCGCGACAGTCAGCAGCCCAACGACCGCCATGAACGTTCTCTTCCGCAGCCCTCCTTGCCACACGGAGCCAGCATTCACCGTCAGCGAGGTCACTGGAGCTCCGCACGAATAGCCGCTTCCAGGTCCTCAAACGACCTCAATTCGACCTTCGTATCGTTTACGAAGAATGTGGGTGTGGATTCAACCCCGAGCTGACGGCCGTCGTTGAAGTCGCTCTCAACCCGTTCTAAGGTCTCGGGGTCAGCCACCGCCTCGTCATACTGGTCCATATCGAGGCCTAGGTCCTCGGCGAAAGTGCGGAACAGCGGTGCGTGGGATTCGCTTGCCTCGCCCCACTCGAGCTGAGTCGAGAAGAGCCGGTTGTACATGGCTTCCAGTTCTCCCTGCTGGGCGGCAGCTTCAGCGGCGACAGCGGCATTCTTGGAATTGAAGTGGCCGGGGAGCGGAAAGTAGCGAAGTGCGAAAGTGACACGGTCCCCATACCGCTCCCGCAGGTCTTCCACATAGGGATGCGCGGCCCCACAGGACTCGCACTCGAAATCGAGAAACTCGACCACCACAACTTCTTCGTTCTCGGCTGTGGTGAGCCGGTGGGTATCCTTGCGGATCGCGGACGGGAACGCTTCATCGCTGTTCTGAACGTCGTTCGAGGTGTTCTGCGTGAGGGCGATCGCGGCAATGATGATGACGATGACGAGCAGGGCCAGGATCGTGATGATGCCGGAAATCTTGGCGTTTGTGTTCACAGGGGTTCTCCAAAAACTCGACCGCGCACTCGGCGGGGGTCGATGAAATAGAGCGCCGGGACGGCGCAGGTCGTGTTGAAACGGTCGCGCACCAAGGTCGCCTAGAGAGCGATCAGCTGGGGCGAGTGGGCTTCAGATTCGACTGATTGAGAGAACTATGAGCGACGGCGTAGCACTCATGCGGAGAGTGCCTGCAGCGTCGAGACGGGGCAGCATTAGACGCTCGCTCAGTCCAAGAGAACGGCCGATCCTCATGCGGAGACGAAACGCGAGAAGCGCGATCATGCAACAGACAAGAATTGCGGCGCACACCCCGACCAAAATATCGATCGTCGTCGCTGCTTCAAATCCGACGAGACCCGTAGCTGCGTCTGCGCGCGAAATGTCTGCAGAGAATGAAACCGTGTCGTCCATCACCGAAACGGCGTCCGTGGGCGAGACGGAAGCGACCTCAACGCCGTCTTGCGCATGATGCGTGGCAAGCGTGGCCACGAGTGTGACGAGGAGCAAAAGGAGCGCAGCGGCGTAGCGCATGAGGACGCGGCTCTCCTCTCCTAAGACGACGGAAACAGCGAACGCTCTTCCGCAAAAATGGTACCTGACCCCAGCAGTGTGCTGTGCAGTCTCCACCCGCCGCTCGAAGAACTTCAGCGCGGCAACGAGATAATGGTACAGCGAATGATGTATAGTCATCGCATCGCATTTCGGGCACCGTCCTGTTCGGGTGGGCCTGGGCCGACCCCATCGCAGCCCTCGTCGTCGCGATATTCGCTATCCGCGAGGGCATCGAAGCATGGCGCGGCGACATCGAGTCACCCTTCGAAGTCCTCGAAGAGATGGTCGAGGACGGCGAGGATCGCTCTCGATAGCCGCCGAAAGCTACACCTGACACAACCGTCTTCCGGAACGTTTTTTCGTTCCGGGGGGCGATTCTGAACTCGGCCCCGTCTGCTTGTTCGCATCACCCGTCCCCAAGGAGAGTTATGCCCCTGGAATCCACACGTCGTTTCCTCGGGCGCTGGAGTTCGGCCGGGTCCCAGATGTCAGCCCACGGAATGTCGCGTTCAGGTGGCCGTCGACGACGATTTGCGATCGCCTCTCTCGTCGCGGTCGCAATAGCCCTGATTGATCAAGCCACCAAGGCAGCCGCACTCATGTATCTCAGTGAGAACGAACGCATTCCCCTTCTTGGTGACCTCCTCGGCTTGCAGCTCGCCTTCAACCCCGGGACTGTCATGTCGCTCGGATCGAACACGACGTGGGTCTTCACGCTCCTCGGGATCCTCGCTTCGATTGCACTATTCGTCGCCGCTGCGCGGGCACCTTCTACTCCGTGGGCCGTCGCCATCGGGTTCGTGTGGGGCGGAGCGGTTGGGAACCTGACCGATCGTCTGCTCGCTGCCCCTGGATTTGGTCGAGGGCACGTCACTGACTTCCTCGCATACGCAAACCTCTTCATTGGCAACCTCGCCGACATCGCCCTCGGAGTCGGTGTCGGACTCGGCATCCTCCTCTCGATGCGCAGCGAGCAACCACAACAGCGTGCCGAAGTGTCGGAGCGGTCGGCGGAGTAGATCCACCAGCCACCTTGCATCGGCTCGTTAGACGATGGTGGCGAGCACATTCAGGCGCAACTGTGCAAGCACTGCGACGGCGACGTACGCACAGACGGTCGCCAGTGTCAGCCAAGGCCACACCGCGGCACCGATTCGTGCGGCGACAGGCCCGAAGACACCCGCTCGCGCGTTTCGGCCGGTCACGAAGAGGAAGAGTGGAATCGTCGTCACCCACACCACGAGACACCATGGGCACAGTGTGCCGAGCGCATAGATGCTCTGGTGGATGAGCCACACGACTAGGACGAAAGCTGCCCCAACCCCGAGGTTGAACAGAATCCAGAACCATCGGGCGAAGCGGGGTACCGCCCACACGGAGACGCCCACGCAGAGGACGAGGGAGAAGCCCGCCAAGCCGAGAAATGGATTCGGGAACCCCAAGACGGCGCCCTGTGCGCTCTCGAGATTCGCCGAGCACTGCACGAGGACGGAGATGTCACAGCTCAGAGCCTCGGCCGGGTTGATCAGCGCCTCGATCTTCTCGATCGCCAACGCGAGCGATGCGATCAGGCCCAGCGAGCCTGCGACTGAGAGGAACAGACCGAAAAAACGTTCACCACGCGGGGACTGCGACATTGGTTTACAAGCTCCAAGGGTGAATCGGCGCGACGCGGGGTTCGCGGCGGCTCAGGGTGCACTCCGAGTTTACGAGCCGGTGACCCTTCAGAGGTGACGGGTGACTTGGGCGAGCCTGCCTTGTGAAAACCGCGCCATCTACCGTGCAGGGGGCGGGCATGTGGCTCTCGGCAACTGGCGCCGCAAGATCCGAAGGTCATTGGTGAGTCTCTTGGCGCTATACCCCTGGGGGGTATAGTGTTGTCTGCGAGCGGAGGAACGATGGAGCACAACGTTACGACCCATGGATACGTCGGCAACAAGGATGCGCTGGTCAAGCGGTTGCGCCGCACGGAGGGTCAAGTGCGCGGTATTCAGAGGATGGTGGAAGACGACACCTACTGCATGGACATCCTCACGCAGGTCTCCGCAACGACCAAGGCGTTGGAGTCTGTTGCCCTTCTTCTGCTCGAGGATCACCTCAGCCACTGCGTGGCAGACGCTACGCGCCAAGGCGGTGCTGTAGCCGACGAGAAGATCCGCGAAGTCTCGGCCGCCATCGCGCGGCTCGTTCGTTCCTGACTAGACCGTTCACTATCAATCGCAAGGAGCAAGCTATGTGCAGCATTCACATTGTCAACGATCTCGGCCTGGCCGAAAAGGGGAGCAGCGGCTGTGCGTGTGGCGCCGGTCACTCCACCCCTGTTGAGACCGCTCTTTCCGAGAAGGCGGTGACGACCACGCTCGCCGTCTCCGGGATGACCTGTGGACACTGTGTGTCCACCGTCACGGAGGAACTCAGCGCGATCGACGGGGTTCAGTCGGTCAACGTGCAGCTCAACGCCGGCGGAGTCTCTTCTGTGAGCGTCGCCAGCGACTCGATGCTCGACCCCACCACCGTGCGCTCGGCACTGGACGAGGCAGGGTACTCACTCGTCGGGGCCTGATGGAAGCGGCGGCGGGTGAGGGCGTGACGTGCTCCTCATGCGCGCTGCGCATCAGGCACATGCGTGTAGACCCATAATCAATCCACGACCAGTGCCGGTAGGCCCGCACAGCGCGCCGCTTGGTTTGCTTCAAGGAGGAACGAATGGCTGAGCATCACCACCCGTCCAGTACACCCGCCCGTCGCGATGATGAGCACACCCATCACCACGACCGCGGCGACCAGGTACACGGTGCGGCTCGGCCGAGCCCCGAGGCACACGCCGGACACGATGACCACACTGCGGTGTCGGCTCACGAAGGCCATGCCTCGGCCCCCGTGCACGATGGCCACGGCTCTCATGGCGGCCACGGCGGCGGGCATTCCGGGCATGGCGATCACGTGGGTCAGTTCCGGCGGTTGTTCTGGATCATGCTCGTGCTCTCCGTGCCCGTGGTGGGCTTCTCGGGAATGTTTGCCATGATCCTTGGCTACTCGCTCCCGGATGCCGCCTGGGCCGGGTGGATCTCGCCGTTGCTCGGTACCGTCATGTATGTCTGGGGCGGTGCACCGTTCCTCACCGGCGCGATCGGTGAAATCAAGGCGCGCAAGCCCGGGATGATGCTTCTCATCGGCCTGGCGATTACGGTGGCGTTCTTCGCATCCTGGGGGGCAACTCTCGGTCTTCTCGACCATGAGCTGGACTTCTGGTGGGAGTTGGCGCTTCTGATCGTCATCATGCTGTTGGGGCATTGGATCGAGATGCGTTCGCTGGCGCAGACGACTTCGGCTCTCGACTCTCTCGCCGCTCTGCTCCCGGATGAAGCCGAGCGAATCGAGGGTGATCTCACCGTCACCGTCCATCCTTCCGAGCTTCGTGTCGGCGACCTCGTCGTCGTGCGACCCGGCGGTCGAGTGCCGGCCGACGGCCGGATCGTCGACGGCTCGGCCAGCATGAACGAGGCGATGATCACAGGGGAGTCGCAGGCCGTGCGGCGCGGCGCAGGCGAGCAGGTCGTGGCCGGAACGGTGGCGACTGACTCGGGCATCCGCATCGAGATCTCGGCCACGGGCGATGACACGGCCCTCGCGGGCATCCAGCGCCTGGTGGCCGATGCCCAGAACTCCTCTTCCCGTGCGCAGCGGATCGCCGACACCGCAGCCGGTTGGCTGTTCTGGTTCGCCCTCGGTGCCGGCGTTATCACGGCGGTGGTGTGGACGCTCCTGGGGCTTCCGGATGCCGCCGTCGTGCGCACCATCACCGTGCTGGTGATCGCCTGCCCCCATGCGCTCGGCCTGGCAATCCCGCTCGTCGTCTCGATCGCCACCGAGAGGGCCGCGCGCGGGGGAGTGCTCATCAAGGACCGGCTGGCACTGGAGAGCATGCGCACGGTCAGCGCCGTACTGTTCGACAAGACCGGAACGCTGACCAAGGGCGCTCCGACGGTCACCGAGATTCACGCCACTGCGGGCATGGACGAGTCGCAGCTCCTCAGGCTCGCGGCATCCGCCGAAGCCGACTCCGAGCATCCTCTCGCCCGTGCGATCGTCAACGCCGCCACCGAACGGCAGCTCGCCCTCGAGAAGACGAGTGCCTTCGAGTCGTCGCCAGCGGTGGGCGTCTCCGCCCAGGTCGGGGCGCAGCATGTGCAGGTCGGCGGCCCGTACCTACTCGAGCAGGAGCACGGGAGCGAGTTGCCGGTCGCGGACCGGTGGCGCGCGGACGGAGCGATCATCCTCCACGTGCTGATCGACGGCGAGGTCGTCGGCGCGCTCAAGCTCGCCGATGAGATCAGACCCGAATCCCGCGAAGCTGTCGACGCCCTGCGGGCGATTGGTGTGCAGACGGTCATGATCACAGGGGACGCGGACGCTGTCGCCAAGTCGGTCGCAGACGAACTCGGCATCGAGCGGTATTTCGCGGGGGTGCGACCCGAAGACAAGGCGGCCACCATCAAGCAGCTGCAGGACGAAGGTCGCACTGTGGCGATGGTCGGTGACGGCGTCAATGACGCACCCGCCCTCGCCCAGGCGGACGTCGGCATCGCGATCGGGGCCGGCACCGACGTGGCGATCGCCTCGGCCGGGGTGATCCTCGCCAGCGACGACCCGCGCTCGGTGCTCTCGATCATCGAACTGTCCCGCGCCAGCTACCGCAAGATGAAGCAGAACCTGTGGTGGGCGGCCGGGTACAACCTCATCTCCGTGCCTCTGGCGGCCGGCGTGCTGGCCCCCATCGGCTTCGTGCTCCCCATGTCGGTTGGAGCGATCCTGATGTCGATCTCCACCCTGGTGGTCGCCCTCAACGCTCAACTTCTGCGTCGCCTCGACCTGCGGCCTGAGGCCAGCGCCCGTAGGCTCAGCGAGCAGCAGCCCTCGGACAGTCGAGCTGCGAAGCTGCCTGCAGGCGTGCAGCCTTAGGGAGCTACTGTGGGACGGGAGGAGGAGCGGCTATGAGCATGATCGATGTAGGTCGCGCCCTTCGTCCACGCCGCAGCCTGTGGCGCACTCTGGTCTTCTCCCTGGCTGCGATCGGTGCGATTCTCGTTGGGCTGGTGGCCATGCACTCCCTCAATATCGAGGGAGGACACTCGGGGCACGCGGCAAGCAGCCCTGTCGCCGCATCCGCAGATCACCATGCGGATGCGGGTGCCGCAGACGCCGCAGCGGTTGACCCGCTGGCCAGCCCCGCCGGGTGCGATAGCGACTGTGAACACTCAATGACCGTCATGGCCTGCATCCTGGCCCTGATGGTCACGCTGATCGTTCTCGGGGCCTCTCGCGCGACATCCATCAGCGCCGGCATCCTGCGGCTGCTTTCCCCTGTACTGGAGCTCAAAGCGACCCTCGCTCCAGCAGTCCCGCCTTCTCTCCACGTTCTTTCGATCAGTAGGACCTGATTGCGGCCGCGCCGGCAATGCCGGCACAGCCCTGCCGCCTCCAAGCGGCTCAATCAACCTTCCTATTGACCGAAAGACGATCATGAAAATTCGTACACTGACCCTCGCAACCGGCGTGCTCGCCGCAGCACTCGTGCTCGCAGGCTGCTCCACCACCGGCGACACCGGGATGGAGGGCATGGACCACGGGTCGAGCACCTCACCTGCAGACGACTCCAGCAACGCCGAGTTCAACGATGCCGATGTGAACTTCGCCATGGGCATGGCGGTCCACCATGAGCAGGCCATCGAAATGTCCGAAACCCTGCTGGCGAAGGACGGCGTCGATGAACGTGTCGCCGCCCTCGCCGAAGACATCAAAGCGGCCCAGGCGCCCGAGATTCAGACCATGAACACCTGGCTCGAAGAGTGGGGTGCCGACACCGAGATGGGCGGCATGGATCACGGCGGCATGATGTCGGAAGACGACATGGCCGCACTCGAACAGGCGACAGGGCCCGAGGCATCAAGCCTCTTCCTCGAGCAGATGATCGAACACCACGAGGGTGCGATCCAAATGGCACAGGACGAGTTGGACACCGGCACGAACGCCGACGCGCTCGACTTGGCTCAGAAGATCGTCGACGACCAGAACGCCGAGATCACTGAGATGCAGCAGCTGCTCGACACCCTGTAGCGGCCGGTCACGTGCTGGAGCCGACGTTTACCGCTGCAGCACACCGACTTCCTCGTTTTCCGTGCCGTCTCACCGTGGCGGCTACCTATTCAACGATTGGTGTTCGATGAGCACACGAAACACATTTCTCCTCTTGGCGGCCGCCGTGCTGTTGGCCGTCCTGCTTGGCGCCACCGTGATCGCGCTGTACCTGATGAGTGTCCGATGAGCGGCCGCTCGCGCATCGGAGTGTCGGTGCTCGCCGGGGCCGCTGCGGCAGCGTTACTGAGCGGCTGTTCTACCGCCGCGACAGAACCTGTTCCGGCACCTGCGGACGTGGCGGCAGCATTCGAGCACATCCACGGCCTCGAGGTCGACCCCGAAAGCGGCGCTCTTCTGGTCGCTACACACGGGGGAATATTCCAGCTGACCGAGGCCGCCGACGGTACTGAATTGAGCGGCCCTCTCGGCGGCCTCGACATCGACGCAATGGGCTTCACTCTGAACAATGGAGTGGCCTACGCGTCGGGTCACCCAGGACCGGGCACGCCCGACACATTCGGCTCACCCCATCTCGGACTGATTAGAAGCCCGGACCTGGGCCGAAGCTGGGTGAACGTCTCACTGACCGGCACGACCGACTTCCACGATCTGACCATCTCTCTGGGCCACCACAAGCGTATCTACGGGCTGGATTCCAGCTCTGGAACTGTGCGAAAAACCGACGACGGCCAGACGTGGACCGACGGAGCAGCCCTTGCCGCCCGCGACATACTCGCTCCCGATGAGAACCCTGACCTGCTCTACGCCACAACAGAGGAGGGGCTTTCTGTCAGCACGGATGGTGGAGAGTCGTTCATTTTGGATCGGCTCGCCCCACTTCTTTACCTCATTGCATCCGGCGGGGACGACTGGCTTGTGGGCATCGATGTCGACGGGACCCTCTGGTACCAGCCGCTCGAAGGCGGGCCATGGTCTCAGGGAGGGGTCACAGACGGGGTGCCGCAAGCCATGACCGTCGATGCTGCCAACGGCCGAGTGATCATCGCGGATGACCGCGGCATCGTCGCCACCGACGACTACGGAGACACCTGGGAGGTCCTGCGGCCGGCGGAGTAAGCCGAGCTGAAACTTTGGCAGCTGCACCTCGGGGAAGCTGCCCCACGACTGGGGTCGTCGCGTCATCCACCGCCTCGACGCGGCGGCCCCTCCATTCCTCCGCAGCAGTCCTGCTCGAACCTCCGCGTTTCCAGTGCACTTCGGGATGCCCTTCTCATCTTCTGCATCCCGACGTAGCGTCGCAGACGAGGCGGTGACAGGGACGACCGAACAAGGAGACAGAAAATGCCCGTCATCGAAGAAGTGCTGAACACGTACCCCAAGGATCTGGGCGGAGTAGACCGCGCCAAGCTCGCGGAGTGCATCGCTGCCTGCTTGGAGTGCGCGCAAGCGTGCACCGCGTGTGCCGATGCGTGCCTGAGCGAGGACATGGTCGCGGAACTCACCAAGTGCATCCGCACCAACCTGGACTGCGCCGATCTCTGCGCCACCACGGGGGCGATCCTTTCCCGTCACACCGGCTACGACGCGAACGTCACCCGCGCAGCGCTCGAGGCGTGCCGTACCGCCTGTGCGGCCTGCGCCGACGAATGTGAGCGCCACGCCGAGATGCACGAGCACTGCCGCGTCTGCGCGGAAGCCTGCCGCCGCTGCGAGAAAGCCTGCGCAGACCTGCTCTCCTCGCTGGGCTAAGCACCTCAACGAAAGGAGCTCCAGATGACCGCCTCGGAACACGAAGAACGAAACGACGGCAGGAACACCACATCACACGACGGCACCAACACCCCCGAGAGCGCCACGGGCAGTGCTAAGGCCAAATCGGATCATGGCGACGGAAAACATCCTGGGCACGGTGGCTCAGCCAAGATGTACCTGAAGTTCGGCGCAATACTCCTCGTGAGCCTCGGGCTGATGTGGGTGCTCTCCATGTCGATGGTGCGCTCGATCGACCATTTCTACTTCAATTTGAGCAACTTCTGGATGGCGCTTCTCATGGTGGCCGCAATGGCAATCGTGATGCTGATCGGCATGTGGACCATGTTCAAAAGCACGAAGACGAACATCGCCCTGCTAGCCGGATTTGCGGTGCTGGCTGTGGGAGTCTTCGCGCTTGGGAGAACCGAGACCTTCGTGGGCAACGAACAATTCTTGCAGTCGATGATCCCCCACCACTCGCGAGCGATCCTGGTGTGCGAAGAGTCAAACATCACGGACCCAGAGATCATCGAACTGTGCGAGACCATCGTGGAGACACAGCAGGAAGAGATCAGCCAGATGGAAACAATCCTCGACCGGTACGCCTCAGAATGACGCAGGACCTCTCGACTGTACCGGCCGTATAGCTTCTCGTCCGTCAGCCGGGGATGAGGGAGACTGCTCCTCCTTACCCATTTCGCCTAGTACTCCGAAGGGCGATTCGACGTCACCGCGCCATGCCTCGATGCCTTCGCGGATGGCGAGCACCGCGACGACGAGTGCCGCGACGGAATCGGCCCACGCCCACCCGAACAAGCTGTTGAGCAGCAGTCCGATGAGGACGGTCCCGGAGAGGTAGATGCACAGCAGGAGTTGCTTGGCGTCAGCCATGACGCTCTTGGAGCCCAGTTCTCTCCCGGTGCGGAACTCAAACCAGGCCAGCAGCGGCATGACGAGCAGACTCAGGGTTGCGATGCCGATGCCCAGCGGGCTGTGGTCGACCTCGACGGCCCCGGTGAGCGAGAGTACCGAGTCGATGATGACGTAGGCGGCCAGAGCGAAGAAGGCGATACCGATCGCCCGCACGGTGACCTTCTCCCAGCGTTCGGGATCCTTCCGCGTGAACTGCCAGGCCACGGCGAGGGCTGAGAGCACCTCGACGATGGAGTCGAGGCCGAAGCCGATGAGCGCGGCGGAGGAGGCCATGGTGCCGGCCCAGATCGCGACGATGGCTTCGATGACGTTGTAGCTGATCGTGAAGCCGACGATGAAGCGAACCCGGCGGTGCAGAGTGGCGCGGCGCGTGTCGGTGAGGGCGGCGGTCATGAGGCTACCTCCTCGCAGCAGCCGGGCACCGTGCATGCGTCGTCGAGACATGGCACGCTCTCGTCGACGGCCAGGGTGACATCGATCAGCGCCGTGAGTGCGTTCGCCAGGTGCGGATCCGCGATCTCGTAGCGCGTCTGGCGGCCTTCCGGTTCGGCCACGACGATGCCGCAGTCGCGCAGGCAGGTTAGGTGGTTGGAGACGTTCGAGCGGCTGAGGCCCAGGTCGCGTGAGAGCACGGCGGGGTAGTTCGGGCTCTCGAGCAGGGTCATGAGGATGCGAGAACGTGTCGGGTCAGCCATCGCACGGCCAAGCCTGTTCATCACGTCGAGACGGTTGGTAATGGTCAGCATTCGCTGACTATACATCACGGGCTGTATTAACTCCCAGCGGGCGGAGTTCACCGAGTTACCTTCGATACCAATTCGAGGTTCGGGGTTGAGGAACTGTATAACTCCTGGCAACTCATCGTCCACGTGAGTAGAAGCTCCGGTCCCGACGGAATGTTGCCTGTCCGATGCCGTCGCGTGGTTCCTAATCGTCGAGGATCCGACCTCCACACGGACCAGCCTGCGACGGTGAACTCCGAGTGCCATCCAGCAGCCTGGACCACGCTGGAAAATTATCGTGCTTAGCCTGGAACGGCCATCCGGCCACCGTAGAAGTGGCCAATGTTCTCGAGCGTTCTGGGATATCCGGAACCACCCACCGATGTCCCCGGAATCCTCACGGATTCCGGGGACTTTTTCGTTTCCGCATCCGCTGCGGAGGCCCGGCCCGCCGCGTCCTGCGCGTGCGCGCACACTCCGTACGGCTGCCGCGCGGGACGTTCTAGACTCGGTGCCGTGCGGATGCTTAGCGGGGCTCGAAGGGTCGCCGATGCGTCGATCTTCGATCCGTGGCGGGCCGCCGGTTCTCTTCAGAAGAACATCGTCGGCGCGGTGTTGTTCGCCGCAGTGGCGCTCATCCCTGCGTTGGGGGCGTACGGGGTCGAGTTCGGCGACATGCCCCCGCGTCCGAGCGACCTGTTCGCGGTGCTTCTGACCCTTGCGCAATGCCTCCCCCTGGCGATGCGCGTGAATCGGCCGGGCATCAGCCTGGTGCTCGTCAGCAGCGCGTTCGCCGCTCATCAGCTGCTCGGGTACCCGCCGACCATTGCCGGGCTCGGGCTCTTCGTGGCGGTCTACTCCGTGGGCCGACACCAGCGGGAGTGGCGCGCGGTCGTCGCTGGGCTGGGCATCGTCGGGTATGTCGGGCTCGCGGTCGCGATGTCCCTTTCCGGCTCACCGGATCAGCCGTTCGATTTCGCGACCTTCTTTGTGGTCGTCGCTGCCGCCTGGGCGGTGGGTGCCGGGGCTCGGGCGTTGGCGGTTTCTCGGCTCGCCCAGCAACGACTCCTCGCCGAGGCGGCCCTCTCCGAGGAGCGGGCCCGCATCGCCCGCGAGCTGCACGACATTGTCACGCATCACGTCACGGCGATGGTGGTCCAAGCGGATGCGGCACAGTTCATCGCGCCGCCGCCATCCGGTCGGCTCGGCGAGAGCCTCGCCGCGATCAGTGGCACCGGTCGGCGTGCGCTGGGTGAGCTGCGGTACCTGCTCGGCACGATCGACCCCGGGGAGCCGGTGTCGCTTCCTCTCGCAGGCAGCGTCGAGGAGATCGTGGCCACGGCATCCTCGCTGGGGATGCCGGTGAGTCTGGTCGAGACAGGTGAGCCGCGCGAGCTGGCCGGGTCTGTGCGCCTGGCGATGTACCGCGTCGTGCAGGAGTCGCTCACCAATGCTCGGAAGCACGCACCCGGCTCGCTCAGCACTGTGAACATCCACCATGGTACGGATGCGATCACGGTCGAGGTGATGACAGCACCGGCTTCGTCGCCGGTGCCGGGCCGATTCCGTGCCGGGCGGGGCATCCGCGGTCTTGAGGCGCGTGTCGGCCTGCTGGGTGGCGAGCTGTATGCCGGGCCCGGCACGGATGGCGGGTTCCGTGTCACCGCGCACATCCCGACGAGGAGTGAGCAATGAGCGTGATCCGCGTGGTTCTGGCCGACGACCAGGAATTGGTGCGCTCGGGGTTTGCGACGATCCTGTCGGCACAGCCTGACATCGAGGTCGTGGGCGAGGCGGCGAATGGGCGAGAAGCCGTGGCACTCGCGCAACGGCTTCGGCCCGACGTAGTCCTGATGGATATCAGGATGCCTCTTCTGGATGGAATCGAGGCGACGCGTGCGCTCGTCGGGCCGGGCAGTGATGGCGCGCTCAAGGTTCTGGTGCTCACCACGTTCAGTGCGGATGAGTACGTCTACGAGTCGCTCAGGGCGGGTGCCAGCGGCTATCTGCTCAAGGATGCCACCCCGGCCGATCTCATCCGCTCGGTGCGGGTTGTCGCCGCGGGGGATTCCATCGTCGATCCGGCGGTCACCGCGCGCCTCATCGGCAGTTTTGCGCAACGCGTCACCCCCGCAGCCCAGAAACTCGACGAGCGGCGAGTGTCGGATGCGCTGAGCGCGTTGACGCCACGCGAGCGTGAGGTGTTCTCGGCGCTCAGCCGGGGTCTTTCCAACGGCGAGATCGCATCCGCGTTCACTCTGAGCCCCGAGACCGTCAAAACGCATGTGTCTCGGGTGCTCACAAAACTGGGTCTGCGCGATCGGGTGCACGCGGTCGTCTTCGCGCATGAGTCCGGTCTGGTCAGCCCCGCGCAGGGCTCCGAGATCCCCCGAGCGAGCTACACGGATTCACCCCGCGCGGGTGACGACCCCGATCGCCGGCGTTCGTAGCGTTGGAGCATGACTGAACACAACATCTCCGCAACCGCGGCTCCAACCCGTCCGTCCCTGATCTCCCGCATCGCGCGATTCCCCCTCACCTGGATGGTGGTGGGCGCCGCGAGCATCGTCGTCGTCAACGCACTCCTTCTCGCCCCGAGCAAAGCGGCAGGGCCGGTGCCCTGGGCACTCGCCCTGGGGCTGCTCGGTTCGCTGGCTGCCCCCTTTATCTACCGCGTCGTGATGCGGATGCTCGCCCGCCGTGCGGTGCCCGAGATGGCGGTTCGTCGACTCGCCGGCGAGGCCGCATTCGGTATCGCGATCGGCACCGCGTTCATAGGGATTTCGGTGCTCATCGTCGTGGCGCTGGGCGGATTCTCCTTCCACTGGTCACCGGACGACGTGCTGGGGGTGGTGGTGCCGATCATCGTGGTGAATCTGGGCGCAGCCATCGTGGAGGAGTTCGTGTTCCGGGGGCTCGTGCTGCAGGCGGTCGAGCAGCTCGGTGGTCGCTGGGTCGCCCTCGCCATCACCTCGGCGCTCTTCGGGATCATCCACCTCGGCAACCCCGGTGCGACTCTCTGGAGTGGTGTGGCCATCGCCATCCAGGCCGGGGTTCTGCTGGGCGCCGCATTCCTCTGGCGCCGCAACCTCTGGTTTGCCGTGGGAATCCACTTCGCGTGGAATGTCGGCCTCGCGCTGCTGGGTGTGTCCGTCTCGGGGCACGCCGCCGGTGGCCTGTTCACTGTCGACGTCGCCGGCCCTGCGCTGCTGACAGGCGGCGACTTCGGGCTGGAGGCATCCATCGTGCCGGTCATCCTTGGTCTGGTGTTCGCGATCCCAATGCTGGTGCTCAGCCGGCGCGCGCCTGAGGTGACGGCGCTGCGCTGAGTGATTCGACGCATCCGTGTCGCCGAATTGCCCACTTTCGCCCCAGATTCCATCGATTCAGGGCGAAAGTGGGCAATTCGGCGAGGTTGGAGAACCGCAGTCCAGGGGTCGTAGGCTGGCCGCATGAGCCATGACATCGAGCGGGGCGCCGACGCTGGGGTGGGTGTCGCCGTCGCACAGTTCGCGCCGGGTGACGACGTCGACGCGAATCTGGCGAGCATCCGCACCCTTGCCACGGCCGCTGCCGCTCGGGGTGCCCGGCTGATCGTGTTCCCCGAGTACTCGTCATTCTTCGTGCCGGAGCTGGGGGAGTCGACCGTCGCGGCCGCCGAGCCGCTCGACGGGCATTTCGGCGTGAGTGTCGCCGCCCTCGCGAAGGTGCTCGGGGTGTTCATCGTCGCGGGCATGGTCGAGCAGACGATGGGCGGCGACCGCGTCTACAACACGGTCGTCGCGGTGGGGCCGGCGGGCGAGCGGCTCGCCGTATACCGCAAGCTGCACCTCTATGACGCCTTCGGCCAGAAGGAGTCCGACTGGGTCGTGCCTGGCGCGGTCGAGCCGCCCGAGACCTTCGTCGTGGATGGCCTGACGGTCGCCCTGCAGACCTGCTACGACCTGCGCTTCCCTGAGATGACGAGGCGTCTGGCGGATGCGGGGGCCGATATCGTCGCCTGCCCCAGCGAGTGGGTGCGCGGCCCGCTGAAGGAGCACCACTGGCGCACCCTCGTCACCGCCCGGGCGCTCGAGAACACGCTGTTCGTCGCGGCGGCCGACCATGCGCCACCCGTCGGCGTCGGCAACAGCATGATCGTGGACCCCATGGGAGTTGTCGTCGCGGCGATCGGCGATGGCAGCGGCGTCACCCTCAATTGGGTGACAAGACAGCGGGTACTTGACGTGCGGGCCGTGAATCCGGCACTTCAGCTGCGCAGATTCGGGGTACAGGAGCGCTAGGAGAAGTGCTCCCGGGAACGTAGAGTATCCCTGTACAGCAGTTCGGGGGGAGCATCATCATGGCGGAGCCATATCGTGTCATCGTCGTCGAGGACGACGAGGACGTCGCCTTCTACATCAAGACGGTTCTGACGAAGCAGGGGTGCATCGTTCAGACGTTCACCGACCCGTCGTTCGCGCGTCAGGCGATGCTCCTGTATGAACCGGATGTCGTCATCACCGACATCGAGATGCCCGGCATCACCGGAATCGAACTGATCGACCAGGTGCGGGCGGTGCGCCCGGGAACGCCCGTCGTGGTCATGACGGCGCACGTCTCGGTCGACTACGCGGTGGAGGCTCTGCGTCACAACGCCGACGAGTTCCTGACCAAGCCCATCGCATCCGCCGACCTGATCAGCATCGTGACGAGGCTGGCCAACGAGTTCCGCAATGCGAAGGCGAATGTGCGCGAGCGCGAGGTTGTTCTCGCGATCGGCGCCCACCCGGACGATGTCGAGATCGGGGTCGGCGGCATCCTGCTCGCCCACCGCGCGGCAGGCGACGCCGTGCACATCCTCACCCTCTCGCGCGGCGGCCGTGGTGGCCATGTGACGGAGCGGCAGGGCGAGGCATTCGAGGCGGCACGGCTGCTGGACGCGACGCTGCACCTGGAGGACCTGCCCGACACGGAGATCCCCGAGGTCGACCCCACGCAGGCGCTCATCCAGAAGGTCGTCGACGAGGTTCGGCCGTCGATCGTCTACGTGCACAGCGACCACGACATGCACCAGGACCACAGGGCCGTGCACAAGGCCGCCCTGGTGGCGACCCGTGCGGTGCGATCGGTCAGCTGCTACCAGAGCGCTTCGGCGACGGTGGACTTCCGCCCCAACCGCTTCGTGAACATCGACGGCTACCTGGAGGGCAAGCTCGCGCTCGTGCAGACGCACCGCTCGCAGCTCTCCGCCAGCCGCTACCACGCGCCGGACTTCCTGGCGGCGACGGCCCGATACTGGTCGCGCTTCGGTGACGGCGCGGCTGCTGAGCCGCTTGAGATCGTGCGCGACTCCGGCGATGTGTCGAACGCCCCCGTGGATGTGGCGCAGGCGTTGCGCGCCCACCGCGAGCAGCGTGCGCGCCAGCTCGCGCAGTAGCTGGGCGATTTTCGTGTCGTGATGAAGCGGCTGATGATCCTCCTGCGTACCCTGCGCGCGGTCACCTTTGACTCCGTGCTGGTGCGCCTGCTGCCGACGGCGCTGCTGTTCGTGGTGGCGCTCGTCGTCGCGGTGGTCGTACCCGAGTTCGAGCTGCTCGACGGGCTGGCCGTCTGGCTCTCCTGCGTGTTCATGGCGCTCGCCGTCGTGCTGGCCGTGCTCTACTCGCTGCGCCCGAACATGCACTGGGTGCAGTTGGTGCCGCTGGTGGCGATGCTCGCGATCGCGGTGGCGCGGGTGGGCATCGGCTCCTTCATGACGCCCGTTCTGGTGCTTCCGATCATCTGGTTGGCGACGTCGGAGGGCGTGCGCTGGGTCGTCGTGGCGGGGCTGGCTGCTGTGGGGGCGCTCGCGCTGGAATTCACCTGGCCAGGGGCATCCGTCGGCTCCATCGAGGGGATGCTTTCGGTCGTGTTCACGCCGCTGGCGCTGATGATCGTGGCCGCGACCGTGAACCGTATCGCGGGGGAGAACAGGCGCAGCGCCTCGGTCAATGAGCAGTTGACGCGGCAGCGCGAGTCGATGCTGGATGAGGCGGTCGACCTGGTCGGGCAGCTGCGCGCGAACGAGGCGCAGCTGAAGGAGAACGAGGGTCGTCTGCAGGCCTCAGGGCATCTGTTGCGCAGCGTGCTCGACTCGGTGAGTCGCCAGTCGGTGATCGGCACCGATCTGACGGGCCTCATCGATGTGTGGAACACGGGCGCCGAGACGATCCTCGGCCTGCGCGCGAAGGAGGCTGTCGGCTGGCGGCACATTCACGAGTTTCATCGCGGCGAGGAGCTCGACGACAGGGCCCGCGAGCTCGGCTACCCGGCGGGTGCGACCGTGCTGAATCCCGGCTTCTCCGCGCTGGTCGAGTATGCGCGGCTGGGCGGTTCGGAGGATCGCGACTGGCACTATGTGCGCGACGACGGCTCGGCCACCCCCGTGCATGTGACGGTCACGCCGCGCGTCGATGAGAACGGCCGTACGGTGGGGTACATCTTCGTCGGAACCGACATCAGCGAACGCAAGGAGCTGTCGCGTCTGCAGGACGAGTTCGTGGGTCTGGTGTCGCATGAGCTGCGTACCCCGATCAGTTCGATTCTCGGTTATCTCGAGTTGATGCGCGACGACACGGATGCGCCCCTCTCGGACGAGCAGCGGCACTATCTCGGCGTTGCGGAACGCAACGCGCACAGGCTTCTGAGGCTCGTCGGTGACCTGCTGTTCACAGCACAGGTGACGGCCCACAAGTTCCCGATCGAGGCGGCCGAGGTCGACGTGAACGCGCTCGTCGAGGCCGCAGTGGAATCGGCCAGGCCAGTGTCGAAGCGCGGTAATGTCCTTCTGCTGTCGAAGCCTGCCGCCGCCGCGCCGATCGTGCACGGCGACGCGACCCGCATCGCGCAGGCCTGCGACAACCTGCTGTCGAACGCCATCAAGTTCACGCCGCGCGGCGGCACCGTGACGGTCTCGGTCTCTGTGACCTCAGGGGCGGAGGGTTCATTCGCGAGGGTCGCGGTGCGCGACACGGGCATGGGCATCCCGCCCGATGAGATCGCCCAGCTGTCGACGCGCTTCTTCCGCGCATCCACTGCCACGCGCAGCGCGGTGCAGGGGGTGGGGCTCGGCCTCAGCATCACGAAGGCGATCGTGACGGCCCATGGCGGCGAGCTGTCGGCCGACAGTGAGGTGGGCGTCGGCACGACGTTCGCGTTCACGCTTCCGCTGCTGCGGGTCGGCGAGACCGAGTCCGATGGCAGGCAGGTGCACGAGGCGTCCTGACCGGATGTCGGTGCCGGGGCTCAGGCTCGGCGCAGCTGCTGCAGCTGGGCGGATGCCCTGCGCAGCACCTCCTTCTGCTTGCAGAACGCGAAGCGCACGAGCGATTCGTGGCCTGCACGGTTCTGGGGGCGCACGAACGCGGTGATGGGCACAGCGGCGACCCCCACGAGCTCCGGCATGCGGAGGCAGAGTTCCTGGGCATCGTCGAAGCCGAGAGGCGAGGCATCCGCGACGATGAAGTAGCCTGCGCTGGGCGTCATGACCGTGAATCCGGATGCTCTGAGACCGTCAGCGAGGATGTCGCGTTTGGCGCGCAGCCCCTCCCTGAGGTCGGTGAAGAAGTCGTCGCCGAGCCCGAGTCCGGCGGCGATGGCCGGTTGGAAGGGCGCGGCGTTGCTGTACGTGAGGTACTGCTTGACGGCGAGCACGGCGCTCAGCAGTTCGCGGGGGCCTGTCGCCCAGCCGACCTTCCAGCCGGTGGTGCTGAACGTCTTGCCGCCGCTCGAAATGCTGATCGTGCGCTCGCGGGCGCCCGGCAGTGAGGCGATGGGTGTGTGCGGCGCGTCGAAGGTGAGGTGCTCGTACACCTCGTCGGTGACGATGACGGCGTCGTGCTCATGGGCGAGCTCGACGATCAGTTCGAGCGTCTCGCGGCTGAAGGTGGCACCGGTGGGATTGTGCGGGTCGTTGATGAGGATGATGCGGGTGCGATCGGTGACGGCCGCCCGCAGCTCGTCCAGATCGGGCTGGAAGTCGGGTGCGCGCAGCGGCACCGTGCGGTGGATGGCCCTGCCGAGCGCGATGGCTGCGGCGTAGGAGTCGTAGAACGGTTCGAAGGTGACGACCTCGTCGCCGTCGTCGGTGAGCGCGAGGATGGTGGCGGCGAGGGCCTCTGTGGCGCCCGCGGTCACGAGCACCTCCGTGTCGGGGTCGAGCTCGATGCCGTAGAAGCGCTCCTGGTGGGCGGCGATCGCGGCCCTCAGCACGGGGTTGCCGATTCCGGGCGGGTACTGGTTGGTGCCGTCGCCGATGGCACGTTTGGCGGCGGCGAGAACCTCTGCGGGGCCGTCGCCGTCGGGAAAGCCCTGGCCCAGGTTGATCGCGCCGGTGCGCGTGGCGAGTGCTGTCATCTCGGCGAAGACGGTCTGATTCAGTGTTCCGTCGTCCGAGAGCAGCATGGCGCCCTCCGCGGTGCGCGCCCACGCGCCGCTGACCCTGCTGCCCGTGGCCGTCATGATGTCGCCGCCTTCGCCATACTTGACAGGGTACTGCGGGGGAATCTTCGGCCGGTTGCGGCGTTACACCCCACGTCAGGAACAAGGGTCGGCAGGCTCGAAGCCAGCGCATAGAAATCGCACAGCTTCGGGATGGATGCTGGCTTCGCTTTGGAAGGAGCATCCCATGACCGACAACCCCACTGAGGCCCCGAAGCCCGCCGATGACGCAGACAAGGACACGACCGTGGTCCCCGAGAGCGCAACCCCCGCGTCACCTGAGCCCCTCGCATCCGCCTCTGTCGCATCCGAGCCCGTCCCGTCCGCCACCGCGGCCGAGGGTGTTCCCGCTGCTGAGGCCGGCGCCGCGTTCGTGAGGCCTGAGGCCGCACCGAAGCGCCGCACTGCGGGTGTCGGCTTGGTCGCCGCTGTCGCCATCGCCGCTCTCGTCGGGGGAGCGGTCGGCGGCATCGGGGTGTACGCGCTCGTCGGAAACGACGGCGGCACCCCGGTCGCCGGCTCCGGCACGGTGGGCACCAATCTGATGGTCAATGACGTCGACACGGCCACCGTGGTCACCGGCGTCGCCGCATCCGTCGCCCCCTCTGTTGTGACGCTGTCGGTCACCGGCGGCACGGCGGCGGGCACCGGCTCGGGCGTCGTGCTGAGCGAGGACGGCTACATTCTCACCAACGCCCATGTGGCCACCCTCGAGGGGGCGACATCCGAACCCACCATCAAGGTGCAGACCTATGATGGGCGGCTCTTCGACGCGAAGCTTGTGGGCAGCGACCCCATCGCCGATCTCGCAGTTGTCAAGATCGACAGCGATGTCGTGTTCCAGCCTGCCGATTTCGCCAACTCCGGCAAGTTGAACGTCGGCGACACGGCGATCGCCATCGGCGCCCCCCTCGGGCTGAGCAACACGGTGACGAGCGGCGTCGTGAGCGCCCTCAACCGCAGCATCACGGTGGCTTCCTCTGCGGTGCCAGACAAGGCAGCTGAGGGTGACACGACGGCACCCGACGGCAATGGCTATGACCCGTTCGGCCCGTGGCGCTTCGACAACGGTCAGGGCGACAGCGGCAGCAGCGCGCCCGTCTCCTCGGTGATCTCTCTTCCGGTGATCCAGACGGATGCCGCCATCAACCCCGGCAACTCGGGCGGCGCGCTGCTCAACGACGATGGCAAGGTCATTGGCATCAACGTGGCCATCGCGAGCACGGGCAGCAGTTCCTCGTCGGGCGCCGGCAACATCGGCGTCGGCTTCGCCATCCCGGCGAACTACGCCAAGCGTGTCGCGTTCGAGATCATCGACAGCGGCACGGCGACACACGGCCTGCTCGGCGCGACGGTGGCGGATGTCACCGAGGTGCAGGAGCTCGCCGACAGCTCGGTCGTCGGTGCGGCGATCGACAGCGTCTCCTCCGGCGGGGCCGCAGCGGCCGCAGGGCTCAAGAAGGGCGACGTCGTCACCTCATTCAACGGCCTGCCCATCACCGGCAAGACCGATCTGACGGCTCAGGTCCGCGTGCTCGCGGGCGGCGACAAGGCCGAGATCGTCTACGTGCGCGGAGGCAAGAGCTACACCGAGAGCGTCACGCTGGGTTCGCTCTAGCGAAGCACCGAAAAGCCC
The DNA here is from genome assembly GCF_006716125.1 of Homoserinimonas aerilata. Lineage (NCBI taxonomy): Bacteria > Bacillati > Actinomycetota > Actinomycetes > Micrococcales > Microbacteriaceae > Homoserinimonas > Homoserinimonas aerilata. Next base: position 525,800 of record NZ_VFOM01000001.1, read on the forward strand.
CGACGGTCACGATGATCGTCGGGGCTTTTCGCATGCGTGCTCCGGATGCGCACAGTCGTGGGCTGCTAGGCTCAGCCGAGCTCTCCGCTAGTCTGGAGGGCCTTGGATTCGCCGATTCGACGACTGGACAGCATGGCGCGAGAGACCTCAGAGTACCCCGGTGTCTCGTATGTCATGCCCGTGCTCAACGAGGTGGATCACATCGAGGCCGCGGTGCTCAGCCTCACCGCCCAGGACTATCCGGGCGAATGCGAGATCGTGCTCGCGCTGGGCCCGAGCGTCGACGGCACCAACAGGGTCATCGAGCAGCTCGCCGAGGCCGATCCGCGCATCCGCAGCATCCCCAATGAGCTCGGTTCAACACCGGGAGGGCTGAATGCGGCGATCAGGGCGTCGCACTTTCCGATCGTGGTGCGCGTCGACGCCCACTCGGTCCTGCCTGTCGACTACACGCGCATCGCCGTCGAGACGCTGCTGCGCACGGGGGCCGACAATGTCGGCGGCATCATGAAGGCTGAGGGCGTTACCGCCTTCGAGCGGGCCGTCGCCCACGCCTATGGGGCCCGCGCCGGTCTCGGCGGCACGCCGCACCACGTGGGAGGGCAGGAGGGCCCCACCGACACCGCCTACCTCGGCACCTTCCAGCGGCACCGCCTGCTCGAGGTCGGCCTCTTCGACGAGGGCATCAAGCGCGGTCAGGACTGGGAGCTCAACAGGCGGCTGCGGGCAACCGGCGGAACCGTGTGGTTCACGCCGGAACTCACCGTCGTCTACCGACCGCGCTCCAGCGTGGTCAAACTCGTGCGGCAGTTCGTCGCCACCGGCATCTGGCGCGGCGAACTGGCCCGGCGCTTCACGCGGGAGAACGGCATCCGCTATTTCGTTCCTCCTGTCGCCGTTCTCGGCATCCTTCTCGGCATCGTGCTGGGCGTCATCGGGGCGGTCACCGCGAGCTGGCTCGTGTGGGCTTTCGCCGTGCCCGCCGTGTATGCGCTCTTCGTGCTCGGCGCGGCCGTCCCGGTGCTGCGATCGGAGGGGCCGCGCAGCGCCCTCTGGTATCTGCTCGTGCTGCCGTGCATCCATTTCGGGTGGGGCGCGGGCTTCGTGCTCGGCTTCCTCAAGCTCAGCCGCAACATCACGGCCCAGATCGGAAGATGACCATGAGCACCGAAGCACCACGAGGGCGGCCCTCCTCCATCGCTGAGCTGCGCGCCGTCGCGCAGCCGCCCGAGGTTCGGCTGCGTGCCAACGCCGAGCACTGGACGGCATCGCTCTATCTGCGCAATCTCTCGCCGTATCTCACGTGGATGCTGCTCAAGACGAGCGTCTCCGCCAATGGCGTCACAGGGCTCATGATCCTCGTCGGCTGGTGCACGGCGTTCAGCCTGCTGGTTCCCGGTCTCGCGGGTGCGGCGCTCGCGCTCGTCATGGGGCAGCTGCAGATGCTCGTCGACTGCTGCGACGGTGAGGTCGCGCGCTGGCGCGGAACGAGCTCGCCCGCAGGTGTCTTTCTCGACAAGGTGGGGCATTACACGACGGAGGGGCTGATCCCGATCGTGCTGGGCATCCGTGCCGCCGGCTTCCCGTTCGACGTTCCCGAGGACTTCTTCTGGACGACGCTCGGGTGCCTGCTCGCCGTGCTCATCATCCTCAACAAGGCCCTCAACGACATGGTGCATGTGGCGCGGGCCAACGCGGGGCTGCCGAAGCTCGCCGACCGCAAGGGCGAGTTGGAGCCCGACCGTCGCCTCGTCGCGAAGCTGCGCAGGGCGGCCCGTTTCGTGCCGTTCCACCGCCTGTACCACTCGGTCGAGCTGACCATGCTCGCCTTCGCGGCCGCGATCGTCGGCCTCGCCATCGGTTCGGAACTCGCCGACAGGGTGCTCCTCGTTGCGCTCGTTCCCCTTGCCGCGCTTGCCCTCGCGGGCCACTTCGTGGCGATCATGGCGTCCAAGCGGGTGCGGGCATAGTCGTGCAGAAGCTGCCGACCGTCGGCGTGGTGGTGCTCACGCAGGGCACCAGACCCGACGACCTCATGCGCGGGCTCGAGAGCGTGCTCGCGCAGCAGGGCGTCGCGCTCGATGTCGTCGTCGTCGGCAACGGCTGGCAGCCCACAGGGCTCCCCGAGGGTGTGCGGGCTCACGGCCTGCCCGAGAATCTCGGCATCCCGGCGGGCCGCAATCGTGGCGTCGAGCAGGTGTCGGGGGAGTGGCTGTTCTTCCTCGACGACGACGCGAGCGTGCCGTCGCCAGATTTTGTGACGGATGCGATCCGCCTGATGGTCGCGGACCCCACGATCGGCCTCGTCCAGCCGCGTGTCGTCGACCCCTCTGGCGTGACGAACCCCCGTCGCTGGGTTCCGCGCATCCGCAAGGGTGACCCCACCGAGTCGAGCCCGGTCTTCTCCGTCTGGGAGGGGGCGCTCGTCATGCCGCGTGCCGTGTTCGACAGGACGGGCGGATGGGCGGAGCCGTTCTTCTACGCGCACGAGGGAATCGAGCTGGCCTGGCGGGTGTGGGATCAGGGCCTGCGCAGCTGGTACGCGGGCGAGCTCGTGGCCCATCATCCTGCGATCGAACCGAGCAGGCACGACTACTACTACCGGCTCAACGCCCGCAACCGCGTGTGGTTGGCGAAGCGCAATCTGCCGTGGGTGTTCGCCGTTCTGTATGTGGGCTCGTGGACGGGCATCCAACTGCTGCGCTGGGCGCGGCAGCCCCGGCTGCTCGCCGCCTGGTTCGCGGGCTGGCGCGAGGGCTGGCGTGAGCCTGCGGGCGAGCGCCGCCCTATCGGCTGGGTAACGGTTTGGCGCATGACGCGTTCAGGGCGGCCGCCCATCGTCTGAGGCTGATTTAATGGGTTGATGCCCGTGATCAAAGACCTCAAGACGGCCCGGCGACTGGTCACGAGCCTCCTCCGTTCGCGTCGCACGCGCCATGAGTTGGCCCGCCGACTGCCGGGGGTCGCGTCGCCGCCGCCGCGGAGCATCCAGATCGCCGTGTATTTCGCGGATTCGCGCGTCAATCTGTACCAGATCCGGCAGTGGTATGGCCCTCTGGCGGCGTTGGCGAAGAAGTGGCCGGTCGCGATCATCTCGCGCTCGCCCAGCGCGATGCTGAAGCTCGCCGACGAGGCGCCTGTTCCGGTGCAGTACCTGCGCAAGGTGGCCGATCTGGAGCATTTCGTCGAGCAGCAGGACATCAAGATCGTGTTCTACGTCAACCAGAACGCGCGCAACTTCCAGATGTTCCGCTACGGCCGCATGTGGCATGTTTTCATCAACCACGGTGAGAGCGACAAGATGTACATGACGACCAACCAGTTCAAGGCCTACGACTACAGTTTCATCGCGGGTCGTGCAGCCTACGACAGGCTTCGCCAGAAGCTGTGGAACTTCGACGTCGACAACCGCACCATTCAGATCGGGCGCCCCCAGGCCGACCATTTCGCCGGCGAGCTGCCGTACACGCCCGATGATCGGGTCGTGGTGCTGTATTCGCCCACTTGGGAGGGCGACAGGGCGGCTGCCGCCTACGGTTCTGTCGCATCGCACGGGGTTGCGCTCAGTTCGGCCCTGCTGGCCGACCGCCGTTTTCGCCTCATCTACCGGCCGCACCCCCGCAGCGGTGTCATCGATCCTGATTTCAAGCGCGCCAATGAGTCGATCATCGCCGAGATCGCGGCGGCGAACCAGGCTGATCCGTCGGCCCAGCACGTCTATGACGACGGCCCTTCGCTCGGCTGGCAGCTCGCCGCGGCGGATGTCGCGGTGACGGATGTCTCGGCGATGGTCTACGACAGGCTCGCGACGGGCAAACCGCTCATCGTGACCAGGCCTGTCTCTCCGCTGACCGACGTCGACGAGGCGGGCTTCCTGGGCGCTGCCGAATGGCTGACGGCGGATGCGGCGGGCGACATCATCGCGCAGGTCGAGCGGGTGCGCGGTGACGTCGAAGCGCTCGATCGCCTGCACTACTGGGTGGAACGGCACTTCGGTGACACCTCGCCGGGTGCTGCGACGGCGCGATTCCATGACGCCGTCGAACGTCTTGTGGGAGTGTGGCACGAGCATGCGGCGATCCATCTGGGCGATCGCCAGATGAGCGAGGCCGACCCCTTCGTCGACGACGATGACGAGGATCCGACGACCGAGTGAGTGGCGCCGGAGCGCCGTGACTGGTCACTTCGTGCCCGAAGGTGGCATCCGTGGGGCGGCTATTGACCACTCGGCGGCGTCATCGGCAGTGTCGTAGGGGCAGGCGGCGCGGATGCGTCGCCCGGCGCGGCAGCGGACGGGCCAGCCGGTAGCTGCTTGCGGAGCGGCACGGGGAGGCGTCGCGCGCCATCGCGCAGCGCTGCGCCCCCGCGTGACACATAGGCGACAAGGGGTGTGCGCGGCGGCTTGAGCTGCTCGAGGTTCGCCGGAAAGTACTCGGGTGCCGGCCCGAACGCATCCTTCGACGCGGCGACGATGCGGCGGCCGAGGATGTGACTCGCGGTGCCGCCGACGACGGCGCCGATGCCGAACGGAAGGATGCGACCGATGGCGCCCGTCGTGGTGTTGCGGGCGAAGCGCTGCAGGAACGCCCTCTTGACCCTGTCGGCGATGGGGCCCATGAAGGCCTGCGGAACGTTGCGGCCGATGACGTCGCCCCAGAAACGAGTGCGGGGCACCGCCTGGCCGGTGGCCTGCGCGGCGAGGCTGCGCACGAGCTCGGCACCCGAATTGCCCAGCATCATCGCCATCACGATGGTTCGGGCCCTGTCGGGGTCGGTGACGGCGATGCCGTGGATCTCGGTGATCGACTGTGCGAACAGGGCACTCGCCTCGAGGAACACGGCCGTCTCCACCCCTGTGAGCGCGAGGCTGATGCCCGTGCCGACGCCCGGAATGATGGCGGCGGCCCCGACCCCTGCCCCACCCGTGGTGACGGCGGTCAGGTAGTGCCGTTCGAGGATGCGGATCACCTGTTCAGGGCTGGCCCCCGGATGCCTGCGGCGCACATTGCGCACATGGTCGAGCACGGCGGGTCGTTGCGTCGTCAGCAGCCGGTCGAAGCCGCGCACCATCATGGGGTGCGGTGTGATCTCCTCATCCTGGCTTGGCGATGCGCTCATCCGGGCTCCTATGTCTGCTGGCCTGTCGGGGAGTACAAGTGTAGGCGCATGCTCGTGCGCACCCGCTGTGCACCCCGCGCACGTTTCGCGTCACACAGGAATAGTGTTGCCGGGCATCCGGTTCTGACAGTCATGACAACCATCGGAATCATCGGAGCAGGAAACATCGGCAGCAACGTGGCCAAGGCGGCTCTCGCCCACGGCTACGAGGTGGTGATCTCCAACTCGCGGGGCCCGGAGACGCTCTCGGAGCTCGTCGCCGAACTGGGCGACGGCGCGACTGCTGGCACCGTCGCAGAGGCGTCGGAGCGCGGTGAGCTGGTACTCGTCGCCATCCCGCTGAAGGCGATCGGCGACATCGACCCGGCTCCGCTGGCGGGCAAGACCGTCATCGACGCGAACAACTACTACCCGCAGCGCGACGGCCACATCGCCGAACTGGACGACGAGTCGACCACCACGGCGGAGCTGCTGCAGCGGCGCTTACCTGACTCGAAGGTCGTGAAGGCGTTCAATCACATCGGCGCGAAGCAGATCGTCGAGGATGCGCTCGCCTCCGGTCAGGCGGGGCGTCGTGCGCTCGCCATCGCAGGCGACGACCAGACGGCGAAGGATGCTGTGGCCGCCTTCATCGACGCGATCGGCTTCGACACGCTCGACCTGGGCGTTCTCGCGGAGGGCTGGCGCATCCAGCGTGACACCGCCGGGTACGTCAAGCGTTTTGACCGTGACGGGCTTGCGGATGCCGTCGCGCAGGCGAAGCGCTACCGCGACATGTAGCGAGAACCCCGCCGGCAGAGGGGCACGAAGTGCCTGCCCTTCCCTCTGGTCGAGGGGCACGAAGTGCCTGCCTTGCTCTGCGGGTCGAGCGGCACGAGGTGCCTGCCCTGCCTGCTGGTCGAGGGGCACGGAGTGCCGTCTCGAGACCCGCCCCGCGAGGTCTCCTAGACCCCGTAGTCGGCGTTGTAGCGGTCGAGCACCTCGTCGATGGTGGAGTCGAGCACGAGTTCGCCTTTGTCGAGGTACAGGCCGCGCGTGCAGAAGCGGCGCAGGTCCTTCTCGTTGTGTGACACGAAGAACAGGGTGCGGCCGCCGGCGAGTAGCTCCTCGATGCGTCGGTAGCATTTCTCGCGGAAGGCCTTGTCGCCGACGGCGAGCACCTCGTCGACGAGGATGACGGGCTCTTCGAGGCGGGAGATCACGGCGAAGGCGATGCGCACGCGCATCCCGCTCGACAGGTGCTTGTAGGGGGTGTCGAGAAAGTCGCCGATTTCGGCGAAGTCGATGATCTCGTCGAAGCGTTCCTCGATCTCGGTGCGCTTCATCCCGTGCAGCCCCGCCGTGAGAAAGACGTTGTCGCGCACGGAGAGCTCGTCGACGAAGCCGCCTGTGATCTCGATGAGCGGGGCCACCCCGGCGTGGACGCCGACGGTTCCCTCGTCGGGCAGGATGACCTCTGCGACGAGTTTCAGCAGTGTCGACTTGCCCTGTCCATTGCGGCCGACGACGCCGATGGCTTCGCCGGAGATGACGTCGAAGCTGACACCGCGCAGCGCCCAGAATTCGCCGGGCCGGGTGCGGCGGCGGCTGCCGGCGAAGAGGTCTTTGAAGGAGCGGCGCGAACGGCGGTTGCGTTTGAATCGGATGCCCGCATCCCGTACCGAGATCACGGTGCCTGCATCGACGGGCCGGGGGGCGACTGCTGCGGCTGTCATCAGATCTCCTTCAGCACGGCGCGGATGGTGCGCCGGAAGACGAGCATCCCGAGCCCGAGCAGGAGAACGCTCACGCCAGCGCCGATGCCGACGGCCATCCAGTCGAGTTGCTCAGGGAAGAATGCGGCACGGTACAGCGAGAAGATGCCCGCGAGTGGGTTGAACGACGCCCACAGGTGCAGCCCCTCCGGCAGGTCGGTGATGCCGTAGATGATGGGGGAGGCGTAGAAGAGAAAGCGCAGGGCGAGCTTGGTGGCGCGTTCCAGGTCTCTGAAGAACACGACGAGCGGCGCAACGATGAGGCTCACCCCGACGACCAGGATGGCCTGCAGCAGCACCGCGAGCGGGAAGAACACGACCTGCCACTGCAGCTGGGCACCTGTGGCGATCGCGAACACGGCGATCACCGGGATGCTCGCGAGGAACTCAATGCCCTTCGAGAGCGCGATGCGGTTCACCCAGATGGTGCGCGGAATCTTCGTCGAGCGCACCAGCTTCGCCTCGCGGATGAACGCCCGAGTGCTGTCGCTGACCGCGCCGTTGAACCACATCCATGGCAGCAGCGCCGCCAGCAGGAACACGATGTACGGAGTCGAGCCGACCGAGCGGTCGAACACCTGCGTGAAGACGAACCAGTAGATGGATGCCATCACCAGCGGGTCGAGGATCGACCACACATAGCCGAGGGCCGACGTCGAGTACCGCACGCGCAGATCGCGCAGCGTCAGCAACCAGAGCGAGCTGCGGTACCGCTCGAATGGCGACCGCGCAGGGCGCAACGGAACGGAAACTGACACGAGCACCATCGTACGGGTCAGCGGCTGCAAAGCTGCGGAACGCCGCCGTCGGCGGCGCCAACTGACGAGCAGGTGGCGCTAGCTGAAGAGCAGGTTCGCCCGCTCGAGGTCCTCGGCGAAGTCGACCTCGACCGCGTACAGGTCAGAGATGTCGATCGGCTCGACGAGAAGGCCGTTCTGCTCGATGGCCAGCTCGATGCCGCGCTCGAAGTAGTCCTGGTCGTCGACGCGGGCCAGCTGGCGCACCAGCGCGGCCTTGTCGCGGCTGGAGACGTAGTTGATGCCGACGGCCTCGCCGAGACCACCCTTGACCGTCTTCGACAGCTCACGGATGTAACCTTCGGCGTCCGTCGTGTACTTGACCTCTTCATCCGACACCTTCGCGGTGTTGACGGAGACGAACGACTGGTCGCGGGCGACCACCTTCGCGGCGCGCTCGAGGGCCACCGGGTCGAAGACGACGTCGCCGTTCATCCACAGCACGCCACCGGAGGAGGAGGCGCGGAGGGCGCGCATCAGGCTCTTGGAGGTGTTGGTCTGGTCGTACTGCTCGTTGTACACGAACGACGCCTCGGGGAACGCGTCGATGATGTACTCGAGCTTGTAGCCGACGACGATGGTGACCTTCGCGTCCTTGCCGAACGCCTGGTGGATGTTGTCGAACTGCTGCTGCATGATGGTGCGGCCATCGCTGAGTTCGGTGAGGGACTTCGGCAGGCTTCGGCCGAGTCGGCTGCCCATTCCGGCGGCCAGAATGACGATCTGTGTGCTCACGAGAGTTCTCCTTGCTATGAGTCTAGGGTCGTCGGATCAGCGTTCACTGACTGTTCACCCGACGAGCATTGGCAAGTCACCTCTTTGTGATTACATACAAGCTAACTACAGCTGCGCCTGTGGGTCGACCTTTTGTCGTGCTCTCTCAGCAGTCTGTGTCCAATTCGTGATGCGGGGCGACATGCGGCTGCGGCACCCACCGCGCATTGGTACGGTTGATCGGTGACACACAAGCAGGCGACCGGATCAGGCGATTTCTCGATCGAGAAGGCCCTTTCGCGCTTCGACGTGCTCATCGACAGGCTCACCGAGGCCGATCTGTCTACTCCCGAGCCTGCGGAGCTGTCTACCCCTGCGCCTGACGAGGTCGAAACGGCGGTGGATGTCGCGGCCGATCCGGACGATGGCGTGACAGCAACGGACGCCTCCGAGGTCGTCGTCGAGCCGGAGCCGGAGCCCGAGCCCGAGCCGGAGCCCGCGCTCGAGCCCGCCTTTGCGGCGAGTTCTGTGGCGACGGTCACCGCAACGACGAAGGCCAGGCCGACGACCAAGGCCGCCCCCCGGGCGAAGGCCAAACCGAAGAGGGCTCCTGCGGTGAAGCGTTCCGCGCCCCGTGTTCCGGATGACGCCCCCGTCATCCTCGAGATCGCCGGCCTCGTGAAGCGCTTCGGCGATGTGGCCGCTGTCGACGGCATCGATCTCTCCGTGCGTGCGGGGCAGATCTTCGGGATCGTCGGGCCGAACGGTGCGGGCAAGACGACGACACTGTCGATGGTCACGGGCGTGCTGCGGCCGGATGACGGCGTGGTGACGGTCGGTGGTGCCGATGTCTGGAGCAGCCCCGCCCAGGCGAAGCGTGCCATGGGCATCCTGCCTGACCGTCTCATGCTCTTCGATCGCCTGACGGGTCGCCAGTTGCTGTTCTACTCGGGCCTGCTGCGGGGCCTCGACCGTCAGACGGTCAAGTCGCGCAGTGCTGATCTCATCGCCGCGTTCGGGCTCGAGGATGCCCAGGATCGCCTCGTCACCGACTATTCGGCGGGTATGACGCGCAAGGTCGCACTCGCCGCAGCCATGATCCATTCGCCGCGCCTGCTCATCCTCGACGAGCCTTTCGAGTCCGTCGACATGGTGTCGGTGGAGGCAGTGCTCGCGGTGCTGCGCCGGTACGCGGCCGCGGGCGGCACGGTCGTGCTGTCGAGCCACAGCATGGACCTGATCGAGCACTTCTGTGACTCGGTCGCCGTGATCGCGGAGGGTCGCATCCTCACCGTCGGCACCACCGAGGAGGTGCGCGGCGACGCCTCCCTGGAGGAGCGGTTCATCGACCTTATCGGCGACGTGCGACCGGGGGAGGACATGGAGTGGTTGCGCTCGTTCTCCGACTGAGGCTCGCCCAGCTCTCCAACGGGCTGCGTCGCGGCGGTGTGCAACTGCTCGGTCTCGTCGTTCTGCTGGCGTTCGGCGTTGCGCTCACCGGCTATCTGCTCGACGCGTTCGGCGCCCTCGCGTCGGCTTCCGCGGCGGATGCGGCAACGGGAACGGTTCTGATCGGTTCGGTGGTCACGCTCGGCTTCGTGCTGGTTCCGTTGCTCCTTCCGGGCGATGATCCTCTCGATGCTCGCTCCTTCACCCCCCTCGGTCGCCCTCGTGCCGGCGTGGTCTGGGGCTTGGCGCTCGCGGCCGTCATCGGCGTTCCGACGATTCTGCTGATCGTCGTCGCTGCGGGCTTCGCGCATTCCTGGGCATGGAATCCGGATGCTGCGCCCATCGCTTCTCTCGCGGCTGTCCTGATTGTGCTGACCGGTGTGCTGGGTGCGCGGCTCGCTCGTTCCTTCGGCGCCGTCGTGCTCATGACGCGCGGCCTGCGTGAGGCTGCCGGCATCGTGCTGCTGCTGGTGCTTCTGGCGGCGACACCTTTCGTGCTCATGTTGCTGCTGGGGGGCGACGACCCTCAGTTGCAGTCTCGGCTGGGTGAGTGGGCGGCGGGGCTCTCTGACTCTCCGCTCGGGTTCGCGTGGGCGGCGCCTGTGGCTGCGGCCGCGGGTGACTCGGATGTGGCGTGGCAGCGTCTGGGCATGGCTGCGCTGGTGCTCGGTGTCGTGGCGGTCGCATGGCATCTGCTGGCGCTCCGCATGCAGCGCATGCCGGCGCCGCGGCTCGACGGTTCTCCGGCCCGCGAGGCCGGCCTGGGCTGGTTCGATGTGATGCCGGCGACTCTGGTGGGGGCGATCGCGGGGCGCAGCTTCAGTTACTGGATGCGCGATGGTCGCTACAAGTTCGCGCTTGCCGTCATCCCGGTGGTTGCCGTGCTGGTGGTGGTGCCGTTCGCCGTGGTCGGCGTGTGGTGGCAGAATCTGGCGCTCATCCCGCTGCCGGTCATGTGTCTGTTCTTGGGCTGGTTGCTGCACAACGATCTCGCGCACGACAACACGGCGTTGTGGTTGCATGTCGCGGCGGACACTCCGGGCTGGGCGGATCGCATCGGCCGAATCGTGCCTGTGCTCGTGCTCGGCGTTCCGATGATCGCGGTGTTCGCGCCCCTGAGCGCGTGGGGGTACGGCGATTGGTCGGTGCTGCCGTCGGTGTTCGGGGTGAGCGTGTGCGTGCTCCTCTCCGGTATCGGCATCTCCAGTTACACCTCCGCCCGTATGCCGTATGCGGCTGTGCGGCCGGGGGCGAGCCCGTTCTCGCAGCCGCAGTCGTCATCCGGTTCGAGTGGTCAGGCTGTCGCATTCTTCGGAACCATCGTCGTCTCGTTGCCGGTGCTGTGGCTGGCCGGTCTGGGCCTCGCGGAGGGCGGCGATTGGCCCATGCTGACCCTGCTGGGCGGCCTCGTGCTGGGGCTGCTTGTGCTGCTGCTGGGCGTGTGGGCTGGCGGCCGTGTGTTCACGCGGCAGGCTCCGGAGCTGCTCGCTTTCACTCTGCGCAATTGACGCTGAGCGCCTACCATTGAACGCATGAGTGACACTGAACACAGCGGCGGCGGTACGGATGTCCTGGATCGCGAACTCGAGGAACTGCTTCAGCAGGAGCAGCTCGAGGATGGCGACCACGAGCGCTTCTCGCACTATGTGCAGAAGGACAAGATCCTCAAGTCGGCGCTCAGTGGCAAGCCTGTCATCGCGCTGTGCGGCAAGAAGTGGACCCCGGGTCGTGACCCCGAGAAGTTCCCTGTCTGCCCCACCTGCAAGGAGATCTACGAGAAGATGAAGCAGTAGCTCTGGCCTGTTGATCTCAGAGTTATGTATTGATACAATCATGCATAGCTTGAACAGAAGATCGAAAGGTGGGGCGCATGGACTTCGAGCGGATGCTGGCGTGGGGGTTCATGGGTTTCATCGCGCTGATGCTCGTGGTCGTGATCATCTTCGCGGCGACGCCGCGTTCTCGGATGCGTGCCGTCGACGACTTCGTGCGCAAGGTGCGACTCGACCCGGGTGACGCGAAGATCCGGGCGGCCGTCGAGCGTCGCACGAGCAGGGTGAGTATCGCGGCAGTACTCGGAGCCGCTGTCGGGTTCGGGGCGGCAGTGGGGGTGCTTCTTCTCGTCCCGGAATGGCAGTCGTCCACCACGGTCTTTCTGGTGGTCACGCCGCTCCTGCTGCTCGGCCTCATCGGTGGCGGGGTGGTCGTGACGCTGCACGAGTCACTCTTTCAGCAGGATGCGGATGCCTCGCGCATCGCGAGGGCGATCTCGCCGACAGAGGCCGACTATGTGGACGCTCGTCGTCGAATGACGCCGAGCATCCTGCTGCTCTTTGCTGCTGCCGCCACCGGAATCGCCGTGGTTCTCGTCATCCTGGGGCGGACTGACGCGGCAGCTCTCGTGACCGCTCCCGCGCTGCCGGTCTTCGTCGTCGCCGTCGTCGGCTGGGTCGCCGCACGGATGCTCAGTCGTCGTGTACTCTCTCGGGGCCAGCCAGCGGGCGGCCCGGGCGAGCTCGCCTGGGATGATGCACTGCGGGCTGACACGCTGCTCCGGCTCACGTCGGCGATGACCATGCTCTGCTGGGTGTCGCTCGTCGCATCCCTGCACCTCATGCTTTCCGTCACGTTCTCCGATCCGGATGTCACGTGGCCCGACACCATCGTGAATCTCCTGTTCACGTGGGGGCTGATCATCGTCAGTTTGGATGCGCAGCTTGTCGGGGCGCGGCGACACTTCCTGCTGCGTCTGTGGCCTGACACCGACTTCGAGACCGGGGTCGTGAGGGGCGCATCCGCATGATGCTTCGCATCGATCCGGCGTCGGCTGTGCCGCCGTTCGAGCAGTTGCGGGTGCAGCTGCTCGAGCAGGTGCAGTCGGGCCATCTTGCGGCCGGCGCAAAACTGCCGACCGTGCGCAAGTTGGCGGAGGACCTCGGGCTGGCTCCCGGTACCGTCGCGCGCACCTACCGTGAGCTCGAGACCCTCGGCATCATCGAGACCCGCGGCCGGGCCGGAACCTTCGTTGCCGCGCAGGGTGACCCGGCTGAGCGCGGGGCGCAACAGGCCGCGCGCGACTACGTCGACCGCATCCGCAGCCTCGGCGTGGACTCGGATGCTGCACTCGAGTGGGTGCGTGCCGCGCTGCGCCCCTGACATCCGCGCCCGCCCCGCGATCGGATGTGCGCGCACGCGCAACTGCCGGGCTGCGCGTGCCGTCTGCATCAACATTGGGGCCGTCGTGGTCAAGTGGTGGGGCTCTTTGCTTGGGAAGGTCGTCACGAACAAAGGAGTTGTCCGTGACGCTGATGCACCGTTCCGCGGTTTCGCTTGCCGCAGCCATCCGTGAGGGTGAGGTCTCCTCGGTCGAGCTCGTGACCGAAGCAATCCGCGCCACAGATGCGGCACAGGAGCTCAACGCGATCATCTGGCGCAACGATTTGGATGCGCTCGCGAGGGCTCGTGAGGTTGACGACGCGATCGCTCGGGGTGACGATGTCGGGCCGTTCGCGGGAGTGCCCATCCCGATCAAAGAGCTCACCATGGTGGCAGGTCAGCCGGCCACGCTCGGCTCGCTGGGCATCTCTGACGCGCCCCGCGAGCACAGCGAGATCATCGTCGAGCGACTTGTCGATGCGGGCTTCGTTCTGTTCGGTCGCAGCAATTCGCCGGAGGCCGGGCCGATGTCGGTCACCGAGAATCAGCGTTTCGGTATCACCCGCAACCCTTGGAACCCCGATTTTTCGCCTGCGGGGTCTTCGGGCGGCGCGGCGGTGGCGGTTGCGGCAGGAATCACGCCGGTAGCCCAGGCCACTGACGGTGGAGGCTCGATTCGCATGCCGGCGTCCGCTACCGGACTGCTTGGTCTGAAGCCGGCGCGAGGGCGAGTCCCTTCGTACGTGCCCACCTGGGAGCATTCGATCATCGATGGGGTCATCACCCGACACATGATCGACACGGCGGCAATTCTCGATGTCATCGCCGGTACTCACTCGTCTGCGCCGTACACGGCGCCAGAGCCCGAGCGGCCGTTTGCCGATGAGGTTGGGGCTGCGGGTCCTGCTCGTCGGATCGGGCTCATGCTGGAATCCCCGACCGGGCATGCCGTCGACCCGGAGTGTGTCGTTGCGGCAGAGAAACTTGCGGCGCAACTCGAGAAGCTCGGCCACAGGGTGGAGACCGTTAACCCGACCCTGTTCAGCTTTGAGGCGATCACCGGGTTCCTCGACATCATCATCAACTCGTGGCTGTGGGCGAACCCGTACGACAATCCCGAGCTTGCGGAGAAATACATCAGGGAGCGCCGCCACAAGGCGACCGAGTTTCATGCCGGGCAGTACGCGATCGCTGCGGCTCGCCTCTACGCGGAGTCCGCATCGATCACGGTGCAGTGGGGCCGCGATTTCGACCTGTTGTTGACTCCGACCATGGCGACGACACCACCGTTGGCCGGCACGGTGCTCGACGAGGCGAACCGTGATTTCTCGGGGCCGCGCGTGACCGAGAACCAGATGGTCGCATTCACTGCGTTCTGCAACATCGCGGGGCTGCCTGCCATATCGCTGCCCGTTCACACCTCGCAGCTCGGTCTGCCGGTCGGAGCGCAGCTGATCGGCCGCCCGTTCGGCGAGGCCGAGCTGATTCGTGTCGCCTCCTCCGTCGAGGAGTACTTCGGGTGGACCACTCGGTTCCCTGATGGTTTTCAGTAGCCCTTACCCAACCCAAGAGAAAGAAGAAGTCAATGAAGACAACTGCTCTTCGTGGGGCGCCCCGCGCCCCGTGGCGGATCATCGCGCTTGCCGCAGCGGCCCTTCTGCTGGCCGGATGTACGGCGGGCGCCCCGACTGACCCGTCAGAGTCCGGCACCGCCGGGATCTCCACCGAGGTTCAGGCAGCCGTGGATGCCGCGTATGCCGGAACATCCGGCCCCCTTCCCGAAACGCCCACGGTGATCTCGCCCGATCACAATGTGTGGGTCGTGTCGGCCTTCCAGCAGATCAGCGGGCTGGCAAAGATCGCATCCGAGGTTGAGAAGGGGGCGGATGTTCTCGGCTGGAAGTCGTCAGTGTGCGACGGCCAGAATGACCCGAACGTGTGGGCGACGTGTGTACGCCAGGCGACTGCAGCAGGCGCAGACACGATCATCCTCGCCGGGGTCGACTGCGCGCCTGTCGCCCAGGCTGTGACCGAGGCCAAAGAAGCCGGCGTCGTGATCGCGGGAATCTCGGCATTCGACTGCGACGACCCGACTCAGGGAGGTTCGGCGTCGCTGTTCGATGTTGAGCCCAGCTATAGCGAGGATTTCGCCACAACCGCTGATTTCTTCACCCGCCTGGGTGAGCTTCGGGCCGACTACATCATCTCGACGACGAACGGTAACGCCAAGGTTCTCCATGTGGCGTTCCAAGGCGTTTCGATCGGGGACTACCTGGCGAAGGGCTTCGTCGATCAGCTTGCGAGCTGCTCCGGATGCGAGATTGTCGAGACCGTGGCCGTCGGGCCGGCCGACGTGCCGAACCTCCGACAGATGTTCGAGACCGGGCTGCTCAAGTCGGCGAAGGCCAACGTGATTGTCGCGGATCTCGACTTCATGCTCGCCCTCGGTGTGCAGCCTGCCCTCGAAGCGGCCGGAATCAGCAGTGACACCGTTGTTCTCGGCGGAGAGTGCACCGTCGACACCATTGCGTTCATGCGCTCGGGTGGAGGCGCGAACTCGTGCATCGGCTTCTCGAACGGCCGCACCGCGTGGTCTCTCCTCGACGGGATCAACCGGTTCCGCAATGGAGACGCCCCTGCGGTGTCGACGATTGGTTGGCAGCTCATGGATGCCACCAATCCCGAGGTCTGGCCGGCTGAGGGTGAGCCCTTTGAGGGCCCCATCGACTACAGCAAGGGCTACTCGGCCCTGTGGACTGCAGCGGGCTGACTGGGGTGTCTGACCAGTGACAACAACAACGGGGGGCCCGGAGCCTGTGCTCCGGGTCACCCGACTCTCCAAGACGTACAGCACGACCGTGGTGAATTCGGTTGACTGGCAGCTCGAGGCTGGGCGAGTCCATGCGCTCCTCGGCGGCAACGGTTCGGGCAAGTCGACACTTCTGAAGATGATCGCCGGGGTGGTGCCCGCCGATCCTGGCGGCGAGATCGAACTGCTCGGCCAGCGCTACGACAGTGAGAAGTACGGGCCGCACGCCTCGCGTGCGCTTCGCTTCGTGCATCAGGATCTCGCCCTGGTCGACGACCTGTCGATCGCCGACAACTTCGGGCTTGCACGAGAGTTTCCACGCTCGCGGCTGGGGCGCATCGACGATCGTGCGCTCGTCACCCATGTCGCATCCGAGCTCGCCAAGCGCGGGCTTGACCTCGACCCTCGGCTTCCGGTCGCTTCACTGCGATCGGCAGACCGCACGCTTGTCGCCATCGCCCGGGCTCTCGACGGAATCGGTGACGGCCCGACCACCCTCGTGCTCGACGAACCGACAGCGAGCCTGCCGATCGATGAGGTGGTGCGGCTGTTCGATTCGATTCGTGCACTGCGTGACGGCGGGCACAGTGTCGTCTTTGTCAGCCACCGGCTGTCGGAGGTTGCTGAGATTGCCGACGATGTCACGATCCTCCGTGACGGCAGGGTTGTGGGTCGCGGGCCGATCGCCGAGTTCAGCGAATCCCGCATCGTCGAACTGATCGCGGGGCATGTTCGCGGGGAGCGCACAACGCACCTTGGTCACGCGCGCAACGATGGGCACGCAGCTCTCGTGGCCACAGACATTCTCGCCGGCCCGCTGAAGGGCGTCGATATTACGGTGCGATCCGGCGAGATCGTCGGACTTGCCGGGCTGGTCGGCTCGGGGCGCTCCTCTCTGCTTCGAGCGATCTTCGGCGATCTCGACGGCGCCGGCGCAATCGCTGTGGATGGCGTGCCCACCAGCATTCGATCGACCGGTGACGCGGTGCGCGCCCGCATCGCCCTCGTGCCAGAAGATCGCCAACGGGACGCCGCGTTTCTCGACCGCCCCGTATGGGAGAACCTGAGCGCTGCGGTGCTCACGCGCTACCGCCGATGGGGTCGCCTCTCAGCGCGGCAGGAGCGCAGTGACGCCCCGGCGATCATGCACGAGTACCGGGTGCGAGCTCCATCGCCAGCCATATCGCTCGCGGCACTCTCGGGCGGCAACCAGCAGAAAGTCATCGTCGCCCGGTGGATGAGCGCCGACCCCAGAGTGCTGCTGCTGGATGAACCCACCCAGGGCGTCGACGCTGTCGCCCGTGACGAGATCCATGAGTTGGTGCGCGCCGCCGCCCGGCGGGGCACCGCCGTTGTCGTGGTGTCGAGCGACCTGGATGAGCTCGAAGAGTTGAGCGATCGAGTGCTCGTGCTCGTCGACGGGCGCATCGCCCGCGAACTCACCGGCAGCGACGTCAACCGCGGCCTGATCACCACAGCCATGCACGAAACAGGAGTCCCATCGTGAAGTCGTCCGAATCTGCCCTCGCGCGCCAGCCCCTCGCGTGGCGTTCGATCATCGAACGCTATGCGCTCCTCGCGCTCGTCATCGCAGAATTTCTGGTGTTTGCTCTCAACCCGGTCTCTGGCGACATCTTCGTCAGCGCTCTCAACCTGCGCACCCTCATAGCGAACCAGGGCGTTGCGCTCATGATCGCGGTCGCACTCGTGTTCCCGCTCGCTGCAGGAATCTTTGACTTCTCTGTTGGTGCCGTAGCCGCGTCGTCATCCGTCGTCGCTGGCGCTGCGATCGTGAACTTCGGGCTCCCGGTGCCCGTGGCGGTCGCGCTCGGTGTTGTGTTCGGCAGCATCGTCGGGTGCCTGCTCGGGCTGATGATCGCCTACGGCGGTGTGAACCCATTCATCGCGACGCTCGGCGTGGCAACCCTGATCGGCGGCGGGATTTTCGCTTACACCGGCGGGTTGCGCATCACAGGCATCCCGCCTGAGTGGACGGATCTGGGATCGCGTGACTGGTTCGGCATCCCACGCATCGTCATCGTGGCGGGTGTCATCGCGTTCGTCGCCTGGTGGCTTCTCTCGCAGACGGTCTTCGGTCGTCGCCTGTTCGCCATCGGGTCTAACGCGCGCGCAACGCAGCTTCTCGGGGCCGACGTCAAGCGCATCCAGTTGCTCGCATTCGTGGCCTCGGGCACGCTCGCCGGAATCGGCGGGGTTCTCCTGCTGGCGCGCAACGGCGGCGCCACCTCAGACAACGGAATGATGATGCTGTTCCCCGCGCTCACAGCAGTGCTGCTCAGCACCATCGTCATCGACATCGGGCGCCCCTCGGTGCCGGGGGTTGTCATCGCGATCCTGTTCATCGCCATCACGGTGAGCGGCCTGACGCTCATCGGAACGCCGTCGTGGGTCAACCAGATGTTCAATGGCGCCGCCCTGCTCATCGCTGTGGGGGTGGCCCGGCTGGCCAAGCAGCGCACAGGCACGGCTCCCCGCCGTGCCTGAACTCGGGCAGGATGGGCACAGAGACAGGGGTTCGATGGAGAAGTCGGTAGAGATGCGCGGGGCAGAACACGAGATGCTGCTCTACGGGTGGCTCGAGACCGAAAGTCTGGGCGAGGACCGCCCGCAGCACACCTCGGATGCTGTGGTCGTGCGCACAGACGGAGCCAACCCCCGCGTCACCCGGCATTTTCGCATCGGCACCCTCGACGTTGCCCACATTTCTGGCGATCGTGTCGATGTCGAACCGTTGCTGACGGCACGCCGGTGGAAGGGGGTCGTGCTCGGTTTTGTCACGGCAGGGCATCTGTCGGTGAGCCAGGGTGAGCAGACCGTGCAGCTCGGGGTGGGCGACTTCGTGTTCTATACCCCTGCGCAGCGCTACAGAATCACTTCTCCCGGGTATCACGAGTACCTTGTTGTGCGCATCCCGATCGCCTCGATTGCCCTGCGCTACAGCGCGTTCTCTGATGTGGTTGCCACCGATCTTTCGCGTCTTCCGTCTGCCGCGGTGCTTCGCGGCATTCTTGCGGGCCTGAGCCGACCAGATTCTGTTCCGTCGCTTGCGGCGAGCGTGCACGTCGGCGACGCCGTGCTTGCTGCCGCTCACGCCGTGATCGCCGATGCTAGGCCCGCCGGCTCAGCCGAATCGATATCGCTGTTCACGACCTTCGTGCTCTGGATCGAAGACAACCTCGCCGACCCTGATCTCTCTGCCGACCGCATTGCCGCTGTGCACTTCTTGTCCACTCGCTACGTTCGACGCATTTTTGCCGCCAACGGCACCACGATCACCGCGATGGTGCGACAGCGACGACTTGAGCGTGTGCGCGACGAACTTCTTGACCCGCGCATGGCTCGGCACTCGATCAGCTCAGTCGCCGAGCGCTGGGGGCTCGCCGACCCTGCGTCATTCAGCCGGGCGTTCCGCCGCCAATTCGGATCATCCCCTAGACAGTATCGAGCGCTGCACCTGCATCAGGGCCAGCCTGGTGCGACAGATGAGGAGGCGGCATCGTGACATCGAACCCGCGCCTGGGTCTTGAGCTGATCGCGAGGATCCGTGTGGACATCACAGAACCGATCGAGGCGGGGGAGGTGATCGGTGGCCACCGTCGGATCATCCCCATCAGCGGCGGGGTGGCGTCGGGGCCGCGGATCACCGGGGATGTGCTCCCGCTCGGCGCCGACTGGAACCTTCGCGCGCACGATGGACGCGAGACGGCCAGTGCCCGCTACGTTGTGCGCACGACCGATGGAGCCCTGCTGAGCATCTACAACGAGGGCGTCTTGTGTGGTGTCGGCGGTTCCTTCTCCGGCATCACCCGGCCGCAGATCGAAGCGCCCGACGGGGACTACGCCTGGCTCAACGACGCCGTCTTGTCTGGAACGCTCAGCATTGTCACTGCGGATGGCGCAGTCACCGGTGTCGCGCTCGAGTTCTGGCAGGCGGTCGTCGCGCAGTAGACGTGCACACCGCCCCGCGATCGGATGTGCGCGCCCGCTCGGGACGTGCGTGCCCGCTCGAGCAGGCACTCACGTCCCGAGCGGGCGCGCACGCCGCGAAACAGGGTTCGGAGGGGTGGGCCTCAGAACTGGTTCATCGTGTTGTCCTTGCCGCCGGCCTTGAGGGCGGCGTCGCCCGCGAAGTACTCCTTGTGGTTGTCGCCGATATCGGAGCCGGCCATGTTCTGGTGCTTGACGGTGGCGATGCCTTCACGGATCTCGCGACGCTGCACGCCCTTCACGTAGGCGAGCATGCCCTCCTCGGCGAAGTAGTCCTTCGCCAGATCATCCGTCGACAGCGCGGCCGTGTGGTAGGTGGGCAGGGTGATGAGGTGGTGGAAGATTCCCGCCTCGGCAGAGCTGTCGCGCTGGAAGGTGCGGATCTTCTCGTCGGCGAGACGCCCGAGCTCGGTGTCGTCGTATTCGACGCTCATGAGCTTTGTGCGGTCGTAGGCCGAGACATCCGACCCCTCAGCCAGCAGGATGTCGTAGGCCTGCTGCCTGAAATTCTGGGTCCAGTTGAACGACGGGCTGTTGTTGTAGACGAGCTTCGCGTTCGGGATGACCTCGCGAACCCGGTTCATCATGCCCGCGATCTGGCCGATGTGCGGCTTCTCGGTCTCGATCCACAGCAGGTCGGCGCCGTTCTGCAGCGAGGTGATGCTGTCGAGCACGCAGCGGTCCTCGCCCGTGCCCTGGCGGAACCGGTACAGGTTGCTGGCGAGACGCTTGGGGCGCACCAGCTTGCCGTCGCGCTTGATGACGACGTCGCCGTTGCCCAGAGCACCCTCGGTGATCTCCTCCACATCGAGGAAGGAGTTGTACTGGTCGCCGAGGTCGCCGGGCGTCTGGCTGACCGCGATCTTCTGGGTGAGGCCGGCGCCGAGCGAGTCGGTGCGCGAGACGATGACGCCGTTGTCGATGCCGAGTTCAAGGAACGCGTAACGCACCGCGTTCAGCTTGGCGATGAAATCCTCGTGGGGCACCGTCACCTTGCCGTCCTGATGGCCGCACTGCTTCTCATCCGACACCTGGTTCTCGATCTGGATGGCGCACGCGCCCGCCTCGATCATCTTCTTCGCCAGCAGGTATGTGGCCTCGGGGTTGCCGAAGCCGGCGTCGATGTCGGCGATGATCGGCACGACGTGCGTCTCAAAGTTGTCGATCTGGTTCTGGATGAGCTCGACGGATGTTTCGTCGCCGGCGAGGCGCGCCGCATCCAGCCGCGTGAAGAGCAGGTCGAGTTCGCGGGCGTCGGCCTGCCGCAGGAACGTGTAGAGCTCCTGGATCAGCGCGGGCACGACCGTCTTCTCGTGCATCGACTGGTCGGGCAGCGGCCCGAACTCGGAGCGCAGCGCGGCGACCATCCAGCCGGAGAGGTAGAGGTAGCGCTTGTTGGTCGTCTTGAGATGCTTCTTGATGGAGATGAGCTTCTGCTGGCCGATGAAGCCGTGCCACACGCCGAGCGACTGCGTGTAGACCGAGGAATCCGCGTCGTATTCGGCCATGTCGCGCCGCATGATGTCGGCGGTGTACTGAGCGATCTCCAGGCCGGTCCTGAACCGGTTCTGGGTGCGCATCCGGGCGACGGATTCGGGATTGATCGCATCCCAGCTGCTGCCGAACTGCTGTTTCAGGGTTTCGATGGCGTCGATGTCGTTGCTGTAGGTGGTCATTGTTCTGAGTCCTTTACGAAGGTCGGGTGGTCGGGTTCAGGCGGCGGCCGGCGTCGGCTCTTCGACGAGGTAGCGCGTGTAGGCGCAGATCGTGAGGAAGGTGGGGTACTCCTCGCGCAGGGCAACCTCGCGGAACACCTCGGTGGCGTCGTCGAAGCGGTCGCCCTCGAAGCGCTCCAGGCCGAGGCGCTCGATGATGCCCTCCACGACCTCGACCGAGATCACGGTGCCCTGCTCCGTGACGGTGCCCTGGTGGATCCACTGCCAGATCTGCGAGCGGCTGATCTCCGCGGTGGCGGCGTCCTCCATGAGGTTGTCGATCGCGGCGGCGCCGACACCTCGCAGCCATGACTCGATGTAGCGGATGCCGATGGCCACGTTGTCGCGCAGCCCCGCATCCGTCACCGTCCCCCCGATCGATCGGATGTCGAGCAGCTGGTCGCGCGTGACGTGCACATCGTCGCGCAGGCGGTCGAGCTGGTTGGGGCGCTCGCCGAGCACCGCGTCGAACTCGGCGCGGGCCGTGGGGATCAGGTCGGGATGCGCGACCCAGGTGCCGTCGAAGCCGTCGGTGGCCTCGCGGCGCTTGTCGGCGGCGACCTGCTCGAGGGCGCGGGCCGTGACCTCGGGGTCGCGGCGGTTCGGGATGAACGCGCTCATGCCGCCGATCGCGAAGGCACCACGCTTGTGGCAGGTGCTCACGAGCAGCTCGGTGTAGGCCCGCATGAACGGCACCGTCATCGTGATCTGCTTGCGGTCGGGCATGACGAACCACTGGCCGCGGCCGCGGTAGTTCTTGATGATGGAGAAGATGTAGTCCCAGCGGCCCGCGTTGAGGCCGGCGCAGTGATCGCGCAGCTCGTAGAGGATCTCGTCCATCTCGAAGGCGGCGCCGATCGTCTCGATCAGCACGGTCGCGCGGATGGTGCCGTGCGGGATGCCGATGAACTCCTCGGAGAAGCTGAAGACGTCATCCCACAGGCGCGCCTCGCTCGCCGACTCGAGTTTCGGCAGGTAGAAGTAGGGCCCGCGGCCCTGCTCGATGAGCTTCTTCGCGTTGTGGAAGAAGTAGAGACCGAAGTCGACGAGACTGCCGGATGCCGCCATGCTCGTGCCCGTGCGGTCGATGTAGCGCAGGTGCTTCTCGACGAGGTGCCAGCCGCGCGGGCGCATCACGATGGTGGGGGTGCGCTCGGCGGTCACCGAATATGTCCTGCCCTCGGGGCTCGTGAAGTCGAGCTGCCCGCGCACTGCGTCGAACAGGCTCAGTTGGCCGCCGATGACGTTCGCCCAGGTGGGGCTCGTGGCGTCCTCCTGGTCGGCGAGCCACACATTGGCTCCCGAGTTGAGCGCGTTGATGGCCATCTTGCGGTCGGTCGGGCCTGTGATCTCGACGCGGCGGTTCTCGAGGCCGGGGCCGGCGCCGGCGACGCGCCAGGTGGCATCCGAGCGGATGTGCTCCGTCTCGGGCAGAAAGCCCAGGTCGCGCCCGTTGCCCAGGTCGAAGCGGCGCTGCATGCGCTCGGCGAGGCGGTCGTGGCGCAGGCCGCTGAAGCGGGCGTGCAGCTCGGCGACGAACTCGAGCGCGTCGTCGCTGAGGATCTCGTCGAAGCGCTCGGCGAGAGGGCCGGTGATCTCGATGCGTGCGTTCATGGTGTCGCCTTTCTTCTGGTCGTTCTCCGGTGAATCGGATGCGTGGAACCCACTCTCTTGCAACTTCGGCGGCTCTTCAGTGGCAAAGTGGGCAGAAGTTTTCTGATTCTTCTGTTGTTCAGAAGAAGCGGATGTGCAAGCCTGTCGGGATGACCCCGCACCTGCCTGCCGCGACCGACGATGAAGACATGCTCGACTCACTCACCATCGGCAAACGCATCCGACAGCTGCGCACCGACCGCGGCATGACCCTCGACGCCCTCGGCGCGGCCATCGGGCGCGCGCCGTCACAGGTGAGCGTGCTTGAGAACGGCAAACGCGAGCCTCGGCTCAGTGACCTGCAGACGCTAGCGAAGGCACTCGGCGTGCCGCTCGAGCAACTGCTCGCCGCAGAAGCGCCGTCGCAGCGGGCGGGCCTCGAGATCGCGCTCGAGCGTGCCCAGCGCGGCCCTCTGTTCGGTGCGTTGGGGCTGCCGGCGCTTCCCATCCGCAAGACGCTCAGCGATGAGGCGATCGAGACGATCCTGGGCCTGCACGCCGAACTGGAGCGCCTGCACCGCGAGCGGGCGGCCACACCGGAGGAGCTGCGCCGCGCCAACACCGAGCTGCGCCGGCAGATGCGCAAACAGAACAACCACTTTCCCGAACTGGAGGAGACGGCGGCGAAACTGCTCGCCACTGTCGGGCATGCGGGCGGCCCGCTGTCGCAGCGGGTCGCATCCGACCTGGCCAGCCATCTCGGGTTCTCGCTGCACTACACAAAAGACCTGCCCGCATCCACCCGCTCCGTCACCGACCTCGAGAACGGGCGCATCTACCTGCGCCTGAACGCGGGCGGCGACCCGCGCACCGCGTTGCTGCAGGCGCTCGCCGGGCATGTTCTCGGTGTCGCCGAGCCGAAGGATTACGGCGAGTTCCTGCGTCAGCGCGTCGAGACGAACTATCTGGCGGCGGCGCTCATGGTGCCGCAGCAGGGCGCGGTCGAATTTCTGACGCAGGCGAAGGATGCGCGAGAGCTGTCCGTCGAGGACCTGCGCGACGCCTTTGCGGTCAGCTACGAGACGGCCGCGCACCGCTTCACGAACCTGGCCACCGAGCATCTGGGCGTGCCCGTGCACTTTCTGAAGGTGCACGAATCGGGCACCATCTCGAAGGCCTACGAGAACGACAACGCCGCATTCCCGACGGATGTTCTGGGCGCGGTCGAAGGGCAGATGGTATGCCGCTTCTGGAGCGCCAGACAGGTGTTCGAGGTCGAGGACCGCTTCAGCCCGTACCACCAGTACACCGACAAACCGGGCGGAACCTACTGGTGCACCTCGAGCATCCAGTCGACCGCGCAGGGCGCATTCTCGGTCAGCGTCGGCACGCCGTTCGCGCACGTGAAGTGGTTCAGGGGGCGCGACACCCCGAACCGGCAGGTGTCAGGATGCCCCGACCCGGAGTGCTGCCGCAGGCCACCGCAGGCGCTCGCGGAGCGGTGGGCGCACAACTCGCTGCCGAGCGCCCGGCTGCAGTCGTCACTGCTGTCGGCCGTGCCGACGGGGTCGTTCACGGGCATCGACCAGACCGAGGTGTACGGCTTCCTGGAGGCGCACGCCCCGAGCTGACCACGGTCGTCTCTGCTGGTCGAGATGGTGCGGTCTGCCGCGCCCCGATTCTGCCGGTCGAGGTGATGCGGTCTGCCGCGCCTCGATTCTGCTGGTCGAGAGGCACGGAGTGCCGCGCCTCGATTCTGCTGGTCGAGGGGCACGGAGTGCCGTCTCGAGACCGGCCCCCGTGCTTCTTCTGCTGGTCGAGGTGGTGCGGTCTGCCGCGCCAGTCTCGAGACCGGCCCCCGCGCTACGCGAATACCGTCGGCAGCGCCGGGTCTCCGCGGCTGAGCCGGAATGCTTCGGCCGGCAGTTCGGCGACGGCGGCCTCCCGGTGGTCGCGTGCCGCCTTCGTGCCGGCGGCCCCGAGGTGTGCTGCGCCGGTGACGCCGTCGGTCATGAGCGCAACGTGAAGCGCCCGCCCGTCCGCTTCGGTGCTTTCGACGTGGATGCGCTCTTCGACGGCGGTTCCGGATGCGTCGAGCACGCGAAGGGGGAACTTGCGACCACCCGGGCTGGCTTTGCCGACGGATGTCTTGGCGACGGCCACCCATTCGCCGTCGGCATCCTGCCGGGAGACGAGTTTGTAGACCATGCCGGAGGCGGGTGAGCCGGAGCCGGTCACGACGGAGGTGCCCACCCCATACGAGTCGACGGGCACCGCGCGCAGGGCGGCGATGGTGAATTCGTCGAGGTCGTTGGTGACGGTGATCTTCGTTTCGGTGGCGCCGAGGTCGTCGAGCTGGCGGCGCACGGCGGCGACGAGTTCTGGCAGGTCGCCGCTGTCGATGCGCACCGCGCCGAGTTTCGGGCCGGCCACTTTCACGGCCAGTGCGACGGCGGTGTGCACGTCGTAGGTGTCGACGAGTAGCGTCGTCTCCGGGCCGAGCGCGTCGACCTGGGCGCGGAACGCCTGCTCTTCCGTGTCGTGCAGCAGCGTGAACGAGTGCGCGGCGGTGCCCATCGTGGGCACGCCCCAGCTGCGACCCGCCTCAAGGTTGCTTGTCGCTGCGAAGCCTGCGATGTAGGCGGCGCGGGCGGCAGCGACGGCGCTGTGCTCACCGACGCGGCGTGAGCCCATCTCGGCGAGTGGCCGGCCGTTCGCGGCGCTCACCATGCGGGAGGCGGCCGTGGCGACGGCGGAGTCGTAGTTGAGCACGCTGAGGATGAGCGTCTCGAGGATGACGGCCTCCGCGAAGCTGCCTTCGACGACGAGCAGCGGCGAGCCGGGAAAGTAGACCTCGCCTTCCCGATAGCCGTGGATGCTCCCCGTGAAGCGGTAGTCGGCCAGCCATTCGAGGGTGGCTTTGCTGACGACGTTCTCGTCACTCAGCCAGCCGAGTTCGGCATCCGTGAATCTGAAGTCGGCGATCTCCTGCAGAAGCCGGCCGGTTCCGGCGACGATGCCGTAGCGGCGGGCGCCGGGCAGCCTGCGGGCGAACGCCTCGAACACGCAGGGGCGGTCGTGCGTGCCCGCCTTCATGGCGGCGTCGAGCATGGTCAGCTCGTAGCGATCGGTGAACAGGGCCGTGCTGGTGCTCCGCATGGCGACAGCCTAGCGACCGCGGGCAACTCGCGGGTTGAGGAGGTTAATGCCCGCACGAACCTGCGGGTTGAGGAGGCCGCCCGCGGCCGTCTCGAAACCTCACCTACGTGCAACCCGGTTTTCGCGGCTCAGCTGGCGGCCTGGGCGACCAGCTCGGTGACCTTCTTCTCGACGGCGGGCGTCCAGGCGAGCACGGCGAACGAGGTGGGCCACATGTCGCCATCGTCGAGATTCGCGGTGCCTTCGAAGCCGATGGTCGAGTAGCGCGTCTTGAACTTCTGGGACGCCTGCATGAAGACGACGATCTTGCCGTCCGCGTTGGCGAAGCCGGGCATCCCGTAGTACGTCTTGGGCACGAGCTCGGGTGCGACGGTGCTGACGACCTTGTAGAAACCGTCCGCGAGCACCTTGTCTTCGGGTTCGAGTGCGGCGATGGCATCCTGCACTGACTTCTCGCCGGCGGCGCGGTTCTTGCCGGCCTTCTCCTGCTCGCGCAGTTCTTTCGCGCGCTGCTTGACGGCTTCGCGTTCGTCGGCGCTCAGTCCGTCTGATTTCTTGTCTGCCATGGTTTTCCTCCGTGTGTGTGAGTCAAGGCTATTCATGACGGCGGCGGGGCGCTTCTCCGTTTCTGCTCAAATGATTCGTCGGGCCTCGTGCGTTAGAATTTCTGGGCGGTGACGGGCATGTCTCGGCCGCCAGAAGGGTGCCGTGTCGAACCAACTCCTGCCTGACGAGTCCGAGCCGTCGGTGTTCGTTCCCTCCGATTTTGTGGCGTTCCGTTTCGTCGGTTTCGAGCTTGATGAGGCGACGGGCATCATCGATTTTGAATTTCGGATGCTCGGGGCCGGCTCGGTCGCACCGGTCGACTTTGTCGAGACGGTGACGTTGGCGTTGCCGCAGGATGGCGCATCCGGCGACTGGGTTGCCGTCCGCCCGGTTCTGCCGCTGCTGGGCGCTGTGATCGGGCTCAGCTATTACAAGGCTGCCGCCCCGCCTCGCTATGAACTCGATGTCGACGGCGTCACCGCATCCGCTGTCGCGTTCTTGGAGGATGCGCTGCGGCATGGCCTGGGCGAGTTCGCGTACCGCGCTGGGCTGCCGGGCCTGCTCGACACGGAGATCGTGCCGCTGCGGCCGCTCGCGCAGCGTGCCGAGCCGCACGACCTGGGTGAGGAGAGGCTGCGTCGCCCGCTCGCTCCTGTCGGCGGTGGCAAGGATTCGGTTGTGACGGTCGAGTCTCTCAAGGCTGCCGGGCTCGAGGTCACCCAGTTCTCGGTGAACCCGAACGCGATCATGCGTCGTGTCGCGGAGGCCGCGGGGGTGCCGTTCGTGGAGGCGCGCCGCACGATCGACCCGCTGCTGATCGCCCTGAACTCGCGCGGTGCCCGCAACGGGCATGTGCCCGTGACGGCCATGAACTCGCTCATCGCGGTCGCGCAGGCGCGGCTGCTCGGGCTGGGCACTGTCGTCATGTCGAACGAGAATTCGGCTGCCGAGCCGACGCTCGTGTGGGATGGCCTGCCCGTCAACCACCAGTGGTCGAAGAGTCTCGAGGCGGAGGTGCTGCTGGCGTCGGCGATCGAGGCGCAGACGGGCATCCGTGGCGGCTATTTCTCGCTTCTGCGGCCGTTCACCGAACTGCGCATCGCCCGCAAATTCGCACAGACCATCGGCTACGATCACGCGATCGTCAGTTGCAACAGGGCGTTCCGCATCAGCGGCGCCGACCCCGGCTGGTGCGGGGAGTGCGCGAAGTGCCAGTTCGTCTTTCTCGCCTTCTCGCCGTTCATGAGCCGCGAGCGTCTGGTGGGCATCGTCGGAACGAACATGTTCGAGAATGAGGCTCTCGTCGAAGGCTTCCGCTCGCTGCTCGGCCTCGATGCGCACAAGCCGTGGGAGTGCGTGGGTGAGGAGGCGGAGTCGACCGTCGCCATGAGTCTCGCCGTGCGCTCACCCGAGTGGCGCGACACGGCGGTGGTCAGGCGGATGCTCGAGCTCGCCCCCGAGCTGGCGGTCGGCGACGAGCGGATGACCGGGGAGCTGTTCGAGACGAGGCCCGCCCCGCAGGTGCCTGCCGTGTATGAGGAAGCCCGTCGTGCCTTCGACTGACGCTCGCACCGCGGCCTCCGTCGCCGAGGCTTTGGGTGGCCGTCGCGTGCTCGTCGTCGGCATCGGCCGGGAGGGGCACTCGATCGCCGATCTCGCGGTGCCGGCCGCAGCATCCGTCACCGCATTCACAGACGCCGATGGCCCCGCCGTCACGCAGTGGCGCGAGGAGTGGGGTGACCGCGCCCCCGTGGTCGTCGGCGGTTCGGCGGACGAACTCGATGTGGACGTCGCCGTCGTGTCGCCCGGCGTCAGCAAGAATCACCCGCTCGTGCGCGCGCTGAGGTCTGCGGGCGTCGCCGTCACGAGCGGCACCAGCCTGTGGATGGCCGGGCATGCAGCGCACACCATCGCGGTGACGGGCAGCAAGGGCAAATCGACGACGAGCAGCATCATCCAGCACCTGTTCTCGGCGCTGCGCGGTGAGGCGGTGCTGGGTGGCAACATCGGCATCCCGCTGCTGTCGCTGCCGGAGGCGCCACGCTACGTGGTCGAGCTGTCGAGCTATCAGTGCTCCGGGCTGACGGTGTCGCCCGGAACGGTCGTGCTGACCTCGCTGTTTCCGGAGCATCTCGACTGGCACGGCAGCGAGGGCGACTATTTCTCCGACAAACTGAACATCGTCGCGCACGGGCCCGAGCGCGTGATCGTGAACGCGCTCGACCCGCGACTCATGGCGGAGCTCGCCGCCCGCTTTCCGCGCCTCGAGGTCGAGCGGGTCGGTGGGCCCGACGGTTTTCATGTCGCCGACGGCTGGTTCATGCACGGCCCCGCCCGGCTGTTCCCGCGCACCACGCTCGCGCTGCGCGGTGAGCACAACGGGGTGAATGCGTGCCTCGCGCTCGCCGCGATCCAGTCCGACGGGTACCAGATCGCCGAGCACGCTGCCGAGGTGGCTGAGGCGCTCGCATCGTTCCACGCCCTCGAGCACAGGCTTGAGGAGATCCCGGATGCTTCGGGCCTCACCTTCGTCGACGACTCCCTGTCGACCAGTCCCTACGCCGCGGTGGAGGCCCTCCGCGCTTACGAGGGTGCCCCGCTCGCGCTGCTCGTCGGCGGCCAGGATCGTGGCGTCGACTACGCGCCCCTCGGCGACTACCTGGCGGAGCATCCGATCGCCGCCGTCATCGGCCTTCCCGGCAGTGGCGCGCACATCGTGGAGGCGCTGCCCGCGGGCCAGCCGCACGCGGTCGCTGCGTCGATGGCGGATGCGGTGGCCGCCGCCCGCAGGATGACCCCGGCCGGTGGATGCGTGCTGTTGTCGCCGGCCGCCCCCAGCTACGGCCTCTACAACAACTATGCGGAGCGTGCAGCAGACTTCCGCGCCGCGATCGCCGCGACCGCGCCCTGACGGAGCATCCTCGCGGGATGGCTCGCGCTCGTGGCTCGTGGCTCGTAGCTCGTGCTCGTAGCTCGTAGCTCGTCGCGAGAGGCCACATTCGGCCCCAAGAATTCGTCGTAGGGATCAGAATTGACCACTCCCGACAGGGCATGGGGTCAGAGTGATCTGCCCGCCGAACCGTGAGGGGTCAAAGTTCGCCCCACGTGTCTGTGCTTGGGGCCACAAGTGACCACTCGCGACCCGCTGGTCTCGGGGTCGCGGGATGCTCGAACTGGAGGGTCCCGCTGGTCGCGGGGTCGCGCCCCAGCGCGATCGTCTCGAGCCCCGCGCGCCTCGGCCCTCCCTCCGCTCCTGACCTCGCTCATCGGACACTTCGCGACACACCTGCCACTCAGACGTGTGCAGCTGTGTCGCGAAGTGTCGGGTGAGCGCATCCGGAGGTGGAGGCACTCGCGACTCGCCCCGCTCCGGCGTTCCGCGCGCCGCGGCCCTCGTTCGAGGGTGGAGGCATGGAAGGATGGTCACATGACTGAACTTCGCATCGATGGCCGCACCCCCGACAAGCTCCGCCCCGTCACGTTCGAGCGTGGCTGGAGCAAGCAGGCTGAGGGCAGCTGCCTGGTGAGCTTCGGCGACACGAAGGTGCTGTGCACGGCGTCGTTCACGAATGGCGTGCCGCGCTGGATGGCAGGCAAGGGCAAGGGGTGGGTGACCGCCGAGTACTCGATGCTGCCGCGCGCGACGAACAGCCGCACCGACCGCGAGTCGGTGAAGGGCAAGGTCGGCGGTCGCACGCACGAGATCTCGCGCCTGATCGGCCGCAGTCTGCGGGCCGTCGTCGACATGAAAGCGCTTGGCGAGAACACGATCGTGATCGACTGCGATGTGCTGCAGGCCGATGGTGGCACCCGCACGGCGGCGATCACGGGCGCCTATCTGGCGCTCGCCGAGGCGCTGGAGTGGGGCCGTGAGCGCAAGTTCATCGCGCAGAAGGCGACCCCGCTGCTCGACAGTCTGGCGGCCGTTTCTGTGGGAATCATCGATGGTGTTCCGATGCTCGATCTGGCTTACACCGAGGATGTCCGTGCCGGCACGGACATGAACGTCGTCGCCACAGGGTCGGGCACCTTCGTGGAGGTACAGGGCACTGCGGAGGGCGCCCCGTTCGATCGCGCTGAGCTTGACGGGCTGCTCGATCTCGCAATTGCGGGCACGAACTCGCTGACGGAGCTGCAGCGGCAGGCCCTCGCTCGATGACCCGCACTCTCGTTCTGGCGACGCACAACGACCACAAGGTTGCCGAGCTGCGCCGCATCCTGGGCCCGCAGCTCGACGGCATCGAACTGCTCGGCTACGACGGGCCGGAGCCGGTTGAGGATGGCGACACCTTCGAGGCGAACGCGCTGATCAAGGCGCGGGCGGCGCATGCTCACACCGGGCTGCCCGCCATCGCCGACGATTCTGGCATCAGTGTGCTGGCGCTCGCTGGCGCGCCCGGCATCCATTCGGCTCGCTATGCCGGCACTCGCGATGATGTCGACAACTACCGTCTGTTGCTGAAGAACCTGGGCGATGCGACGGATCGCAGAGCCGACTTCATGTGCGCTGCGGCGTTCGTCGATGGCGATTTTGAGCATGCGGAGCTTGGCGTCTGGAAGGGCACGATCCTGCAGCAGCCGGTCGGCGCGGGCGGCTTCGGCTATGACCCGATCTTCCGGCCGGAGGGGCTCGAGGTGGCGTCGGCCGAGCTGAGCGCCGATGAGAAGAACGCGATCAGCCATCGGTCGCGCGCGTTCGCGGCGCTCATGCCTGTCGTGCGCGGGCGCCTTCTGGCGTAGGTCGACCCGGCCCTGAGTGAGGGGCTGTGGTTTCGCATCCGGCTATAGTTTCGGTATGCCGAAATTTGATCAGCCGGTGATTCGAAAGGGTCGCATCCGTCGAGGGATGTTCCTCCTCGGCCCCGCATTCGTCGCCGCGATCGCCTACGTCGACCCCGGCAACGTCGCCGCGAATCTCACCGGCGGCGCCAAATTCGGCTACCTGCTCGTGTGGGTGCTCGTCGCCGCCAACCTCATGGCCGCGCTCGTGCAGTACCAGTCGGCGAAGCTCGGCATCGTCACGGGGCGCACCATGCCGCAGCTGCTGGGGGAGCGGCTCTCGAAGCATCCGCGGCGCCTGTTCTGGGCGCAGGCCGAGCTTGTCGCCGTCGCCACCGATGTCGCAGAGGTCATCGGCGGTGCGATCGCGTTGCAGCTGCTGTTCGGGCTCCCGCTCGTGCTCGGCGGCGTCATCGTCGGCGCCGTCTCCATGATCATGCTGGGTCTGCAGAGCCGCTACGGTCAGCGCCCGTTCGAGTTCGTGATCGTGGGCATGCTCGCGGTGGTCGCCATCGGCTTCCTCGCCGGGCTCGTCGTGCGCCCACCCGATGGCGGCGCCGTGCTCGACGGGTTGCTGCCCCGTTTCGACGGAACCGAATCGGTGCTGCTGGCGGCCAGCATGCTCGGCGCGACGGTCATGCCGCACGCCATCTACGTGCACTCGGCGCTCGCCCGCGACCGCCACGGAAAGGCGAAGGGGGCGGATGATCGCGCTCGCCTTCTGAAGGCCACCCGCTGGGACGTCGTCATAGCGCTGGGTGTGGCGGGTGTCGTGAACATCGGCATGCTGCTGCTCGCCGCAGTGAACCTGCGTGACATCGACGGCACCGACACGATCGACGGCGCGCATGCCGCCATTGAGGGCGCGCTCGGCCCGGGGGTGGCGCTTGTCTTCGCGATCGGCCTGCTCGCATCCGGCCTCGCGTCGACCGCCGTCGGCAGCTATGCGGGCGCCACCATCATGGAGGGCCTGCTGCACAGGCGCATCCCCATCTTCGTGCGTCGGGTGGTGACCATGATTCCTGCGCTCATCGTTTTGGGGCTGGGCGTGAGCCCCACCTGGGCGCTCGTGGTGAGCCAGGTGTTTCTCAGTTTCGGCATCCCGTTCGCGCTTGTGCCGCTGCTGCGCCTCACGAATGATCGCTCGCTGATGGGCGAGGCGGTGAATCGTCGCTGGGTGAGCTGGGCGCTCGGTATCGTCGTACTGCTGGTGGTGGCGCTGAATCTGGCACTGATCGTGTTGACGCTGGCGGGAGGAGAGTCGTGAAGAAACCCGGCGCCCCGACATCCGTCGTCGAGGACTACGTGAAGGTCATCTATGCGCATACCGAGTGGCAGCCGGTGCCGGTGACGCCGTCGGTGCTCGCCGCGAAGCTGGGTCTGGCCGCGTCGACGGTCACCGAGATGGTCAAGAAGCTTGCGGTGGCCGGCCTGGTGACGCATGTTCCGTATGGCGCGGTGACGCTGACCGAGGAGGGGCGGATGCTCGCCCTGCGCATGGTGCGCCGGCACCGGCTGATCGAGACCTGGTTGGTGAGCTCCTTCGGTTACGGCTGGGATGAGGTTCACGATGAGGCGGAGGTGCTCGAGCACAGCCTCTCCGACCGCCTGTTGGAGGCGATCGCGGAGCAGCTCGGGCAGCCGAGCCGTGACCCGCACGGCGACCCGATCCCCTCGGCGGATGGCACAGTGCAGAGGCCGGATGCCGTGCTCCTGTCGGAGGCCCCCGACGGCTTCGAGGGCCGCATTGCGCGGATCAGCGACAGCGATCCGATGCTGCTGCGCTACCTCACGGCGGAGGCGGTGGAGCTGGATGCCCCCATCGCGGTGGTCGGGCGGCGGCCGTTCGGCGGCGCGCTCACGGTGCGGGTCGGCGCCACTGAACACGATCTCGGTGACGCTGCCGCGGCATCCGTCTGGGTGTCGCCGCTCTGAATCGCAGCCCGATGACTATTTGGGGTCGTTGCTGGGGTCCTGATCGAAGTAGGCCGGGTCGACGACGGCCTCGTCGGCCGTGAGCGGCGGAACCCCTGCCAGGCGGGCCTTGCGCGCCTTGCTGCTCGACTGCAGGTAGTGCCACACGGTCGGGATGGCGGTGATGGTGACGGCGCCGATGAGGATGACGTCGATGTACTCCTTGACGAAGTCGGCGACGGGCGGGATGTAACCGATGAGGTACCCGAAGAAGGTGAGCCCGAAGCCCCAGAGCACGGCGCCGATGAGGTTGTACAGCGAGTACTTCTTGTAGTTCATGTGGCCGACGCCTGCGGCGACCGGCACGAAGGTGCGCAGGATGGGCACGAAGCGGGCGAGGATGACCGAGATGCCGCCGAAGCGCTCGAAGAAGCGGTTGGTGCGTTCGACGTTCTCGCGACTGAACAGCCCGCTCTCCTTGCGCTCGAACACGCTCGGGCCGAACCTGTGGCCGATCAGGTAGCCGACCTCACCGCCCGCGAATGCGGCGACCCCGATCAGGATGCCCACCCACCAGATCTCGAGCCCGAAGACGAGCGAGGTGTGCGTGAGCAGGCCGGAGATGACGAGCAGCGTGTCGCCGGGCAGCAGGAAGCCCACGAGCAGCCCGGTCTCGGAGAAGACGATGAGGCACACGATGAGCAGGGCCCACGGGCCTGCGGACTGGATGATGGTCTCAGGGTCGAGCCACGGGATGAGTGCGAGGGGAAGCAAAAGCGGGTGACTCCAGTCGATCAGGCCTGGTGGATGCGCCGAGCGGCACTCACACAGAGTACCGCGCGCCGCTCACAGGAACCCTCAGGGTTAACCCCCGAATCGACCCCGAAAAAAGTACGGGAGAAGGGACTTGAACCCTCACGCCTTTCGGCACCAGAACCTAAATCTGGCGTGTATACCAATTTCACCACTCCCGCGAGCGGTGACCAGTCTAACCAGAGCGGCGGATGCGGGCGGCCGGGCAGGCGTCAGAGGTGCAGGGATCCGCGCACATGCGCGATGGTGTGCCGAGTCACGGCGGCGAGCGGCGCCCCGTGCTCGAGGGCGCGCATCGCCGCCTCGACCACGCCGCCGAGCAGCATGGCGGTGAGATCCACATTGCCGATCGCCGACGGGTTCTCTGCCGCGAGTTCGCGCAGCGCGGACATCAGAGGTGCCGCCTGTTCGCGGTGCAGTTCGCGCAGCCGGCCGCGGAACTCCTCGGGGAGTTGCGCGCCCGAGAGCGCGGCGGCGGCACG
The DNA here is from genome assembly GCF_006716125.1 of Homoserinimonas aerilata. Taxonomy (NCBI): domain Bacteria; kingdom Bacillati; phylum Actinomycetota; class Actinomycetes; order Micrococcales; family Microbacteriaceae; genus Homoserinimonas; species Homoserinimonas aerilata. The sequence goes on from NZ_VFOM01000001.1 coordinate 560,606, forward strand.
GTGTGCGCCGTCGGCGGCCAGGCGGAGCGTCTCACGAAGGTAGGTGTCGATGCGTTCCGCTGGCGGAGCATCCGAATCGAGCACCTCGAGCAGTGCCGCGTTGGCTTTGGGGAAGGCGTCTTCGATGATGGCGCCCAGGATGGCCGGCCCCGACGCGAAGTATTGGTAGACGGCCGGGCGGGAGAGCCCGGCGGCCGCACCGACGGCACCCGGGGTGACTGCCGAGACGCCCCCTTCGACGAGCAGCTCGGTCGCGGCGGCGAGGAGTGCCTCGCGTTGGTGCCTGCGATGCTCGGCGACGGTGGGTGCGGAAATGCGGGGCATGAGCCCAGTCTATTATACTGACACAAGTGTCAGGAACATTTGCCGACGCTGCCGTCAGCAAGCGGCGGCGATGTCGCGCATGTCCGACTCAGAGCACGTTGATGGCGACGGCACGCCATCTGTTGTCGAAGCCCTCCAGCCTGATGGCGACGGCGCGCGTACGGGCCCTGCCGCGCACGATCACGACCGCCTCGACGGCCCCATCGCGGGGCTCGTCGATCGTGACGGAGCCGATGGAGAAGCTGGGCCGGGTCGCAGCCTGACCCTTGGCCCGGCGCGCCCTGTCGGAGAGCACGACCCGCTTGAGCAGGTTCTTGTAGACGCCATCGTCGACCCAGCGGGCGATCTGCTGCAGGTCACGCGCTCCCGCAAGGATCTCGATGACACAGCGGGTGAGGTTCTCGAGCAGCGGGCGCGGGTCGGGAAGGGCCGCGGATGCTGCGGGCTGCTTGCCGAAGTAGGCGTCGGGCTCGTAGGGGGCGCGGATCACCTTGCTCGGAAGCGTCTGCGCTGCGAGGGTGAGGGGGCGTCGATGCGGGGGATGCGCCTGCTGGGGGCCGGATGCGGCCAGGGCTGTGCTCATGGGGGCTCCGTGGGGTAACGGTTCGGGATTTTCGGCTGACGATTCGGGGGGACCGTCTACCCCCGTAATGGGGGGTGCCTCGAGTGACTAAACCATTGATCCGAGAAATAGTCCACGCCCCCGATTCGGGGCTGTGGAAAACTTCCACGCGGAGAAGACGATTCGCCGTAACGTCTCCCCATGCGCTGGGACAATCTCTTCGACGATCTCGAAAGTCAGCTCGAACACGAGCTGACCGCCGAAGAGATCGATCTGCGCGCCGAAGAGGAGCGGCTGAGGCTCGCACGGCTATCCCTCCGCGATCGCATCCTTGCCGTGCAGGAGGCCAGGGGTGAGGCATCCGTTCCTCTCCTGCGCCTGCTTCTGGCCGGCGAGCGCATGATCGATGTGCGGGCGATCACATTCGGCCGCGACTGGTTCGCCGCAGAGCTGGTCGAACTCTCGGGCAGGCGCTCGCAGTGCGTCGTGCCGCTCGCCGCCGTCGCGGGGCTCGTGCTCACCCGTCAGCAGGTCGAACTGAGCCTGCGCCCCGTCGCCGGCTCCGAAGTCGTGCCGGTGCGACCCGTGGGGGTTCCGGATGCGGGGGCCGGCAGTTCTCTGTCGGCCCGCCTCGGGCTCGGTTATGTTCTGCGAGACCTGTGTCGCCGCCGCCGTGCCATCGAGCTGCATCTCGCCACGGGCATGCGGCTGCAGGGCACGATCGATCGGGTCGGGCGTGACCATTTCGACATGGCGCTGCACGATGCGGGCGTCGCCCGCCGGGAGCGCGATGTGACCCAGTACAGGGTCATCCCCTTCGAGGCGATCGAGCTCGTCAGGATCTAGCGCACGTCCCTGTCGGGGTCACTGCCCGCGCGGTGCGATCGTCAGCTCGGGGATGTCGGCGAACTCGGCCTGGTTCCACAGGTTCATGCGCCGCGCCTCTTCATACTTCGCCTCGATGTACGACTCGAGCACGGATCGCTCGACGCGCCAGTGCCCTCCCGCCCCGACCTTGATCGCCGGAAGCTCCGCGCTGCGCACGAGCGCATAGGCCTGACTCGCCGAGATGTTCAGGACCTCGGCCACGTCGGCCAGCGTCAGGAAACGGCCCAGCGGGGTCGAGTCCGGGGTGTGGTCGGTGCCAGTCATAGTTCGATTATGGACGCAGACAGAGCCGTCGAACGGGCCTGTGGATAACTTTCGAGGCCTGTGGCGGAATGTCTCCACTATTGAGTTTGGCACCGCACATCCGTGACCCCCGAGGAGACCCATGAGCTCGCTGACAGCCCACGACAGGCAGCCGAGTGGCCGTCGCACCCGTTCGCGGTGGTTCGACCCACGCCTGGCCATCGGTCTCGGCCTGGTCGTCGCATCCGTCGTCGGCGTCATGGCGATCGTCACTGCGGCCGACGACACCGTCACCGTCTACGCGGCTGATGGCACGCTTGCGGCAGGGGATGTGGTGACGTCGGGTGATCTGGTCGAGCGCAGGGTGCGTCTGGGTGAGCTCACCGGCAGTTATCTTGCGCCGGGCGGCGTCGTGGACGACGGCGTCGTCATCACCCGCACGGTCGTGAAGGGCGAGCTCGTGCCGATCTCCGCCGTGGGCAGCGCCGACGACGTGACCTCCGCATCCATCGTCGTGCCCGTGCTGGGGCAGTTGCCACGCTCGGTGGGAGAGGGCTCGCTCGTCGACCTGTGGGCGGCCGGCGCGGGGGAGCGCGGCGAGTACGAGACGCCCGTTCTTGTGGCCTCCGCGGCGACCGTGGTGCGCATCGCGGAGCAGGAGGGCATCGTCTCGGGCGGAGCCTCGGTGATGGTCGAACTCATGGTGCCGCGCGGTCTGACGGCGCGCATCCTCGAGGCGAAGGCCGACGGCGATGTGCTCTCGATCATCGCCTCGAGCGGCCAGGCGAGCGAATGAGCGGCGTCGGCCGCATCGCCCTCGCGGTCGTGCCGGGGCGTGAGGGCGGGCTCATCGACGATGTCGCAGCCCACGGCTACGACGTGACGGCCCGCTGCTCGAGTGCCGACGAACTGGCATCCGTGCTCGCGGCATCCCGCAGCGACTTCGCCATCGTCTCCTCCGTCGAGCGCTACCTCAACCCGCGCCTGGTCGCCGAGGCGGATGCCGCGGGCGTGCGCATCGTCGCCATTGCCGAGACGGATGCGGGGCGCCGGCATGCGGCGAACATCGGTCTGCATGAGGTCGTCGAGGGCGACGCCGACTGGGCTCGCATCGAGGCCGTGCTGCTCGGCGCCCCGCTCCGGGCGGAGGCGCTGCCGGGCCCCACCGGCGGGCGTGGCAATGTCATCGCCGTCTGGGGGCCTGCCGGGGCTCCCGGCCGTACGACGCTCGCCATCAACATCGCCGCCGAGCTGGCGTCGGCAGGGCACACGGTCGCGCTCGCCGATGTCGACACGCACAGCGGTTCCGTCGCTCCCACGCTGGGGTTGCTCGACGAGGCGCCCGGCTTCGCGGCCGCCTGCAGGCTCGCAGGCAGCGGCGCCCTCACGCGCGCCGAGCTGGAGCGCATAGGCCAGCGTTATTCCTCACCGCATGGCAGTTTCTGGGTGCTCACCGGAATCGGCAGGCCGAGCAGGTGGCCCGAGCTCTCCGCGGAGAGGGTTGTGGCGACGCTCGCGGAGTGCCGCAAGTGGGTCGACTACACCGTCGTCGACACGGGTTTCAACCTTGAGGGTGACGAGGAGATCGTGAGCGATCTGGCCGCGCCGCGCCGCAATGCAGCGACGATCGCCGCGCTCCGGGAGGCCGATCAGGTCGTCGCAGTGGGTTCGGCTGACCCGGTCGGGCTGTCGCGCTTCCTGCGCGCCCACGTCGATCTGCTCGAGACGATCGTCACCGAGCGCATCCTCGTTGTCATGAACAGGTTGCGCTCTTCGGCGATCGGTTCGTCCCCGGCGGCTCAGGTCACGCAGTCCCTCGAGCGTTTCGGCGGCATCACCGCGCCGGTGATGGTGCCGTACGACAGGCAGGCGACGGATGCCGCGGTGCTGACCGGCGCGACACTGTACGACGTCGCGGCGAAGTCTCCTGCGCGGGTGGCCATCGGAGCCCTCGTCACCCAGCGCATCCTGCCGCCGGCAGCTGCGCTGCCAGACCGCCGTCGCGGCATCCGCTGGCCATCGCGGGCTCGAAACACCATGAGGGCTGCCGAGGTGCCCGCAGCACCCACCGTGAGCAGGCTTCGCGGCTAGGAGAGAAGCCGTCTTCCCGCTCGTCGTCTGTCGTTAACCTGCTCTCCACCTGCCGGTCGAATCCGAAAGTTACCTTCGCTGAGTCGAGCGGAGGAGGTACCGGCTGTGACTGTTGTGGCGCTGGTACCTGCCCGTGGCGGTTCCCAGGGGGTACCGGGAAAGAACCTGCGACGTATCGGGGGGTTTCCGCTCGTCGCGCGGGCGGTGCGGGCAGCAAACGGGGGTTTGCGCGTAGACCGTGTGATTGTCACGACCGATGATGTCGAGATCGCACAGGTCGCCCGCTCCGCTGGCGCTGAGGTGATCGACCGGCCGGCCGAGCTTTCTGGCGCGACCGCGTCATCCGAGTCGGCGCTGCTGCATGCGCTCGACCAGCTCGACGAGCAGCCGCGCATCGTCGTCTTCATTCAGGCGACTTCGCCGTTCATCGACCCGACCGTGCTCGATGAGGCCATCCGCCGCGTCGATGAGGGCGAATGCGATGTGGTGTTCTCTGCGGTGCCGACGTATGAGTTCCTGTGGGGGCAGAACGACGGCGAGGCATCCGGAATCAATCACGACCCGACGTTCAGGCCGCGTCGGCAGGACCGCGAACCGCATTTCCGCGAGACGGGCGCCTTCTATGTGATGCGGGCCGACGGCTTTCGTGAGGCCGGCCACCGCTTCTTCGGGCGCGTGGGCGTGGCCGAGGTCGACGAGCTCGGCTCCATCGAGATCGACACGGAGGACGAGCTGCGGCTCGCCGAGGCCATCGAACCGCTGTGGACCGCACGCCACGGGGCAACCCCGAGGGTCGTCGAGCTCGACGTCGACGCCGTCGTCACCGACTTCGACGGCGTGCACACCGACAATCGGGCATCCGTCTCCGCCGACGGCGTCGAACGCGTCACGGTGCACCGCGGCGACGGCATGGGAGTTTCGCTGCTGCGCCGCGCGGGCGTGCCCGTGCTCATCCTCTCGACCGAGACGAACCCGGTGGTGACGGCGCGGGCGGCCAAGCTCGGCGTCGACGTCATCCAGGCATCCGACGACAAGGCTGCAGCTCTGCGCGTCTGGGCTGCCGACCGAGGACTCTCGCTCGATCGGGTCGCCTACCTGGGCAATGACGTCAATGACCTCGGATGCTTCGCAGCAGTCGGATGGCCGGTCGCCGTTCCCGACGCCCACCCCGATGCCCTCGCGGCGGCCCGCATCGTGCTGGCCACGCCCGGCGGTTCGGGTGCCGTGCGCGAACTGGCCGACCGGGTGCTCGCCGCTCGGGCATCCTTCAGCACCACCGACGTCGTGCCCTCGCACGACGTCACCACCACGACAGGAGAACGCAGATGACCGTTTCGATCCAGGGCACCCCCATCGGGGCCGGCCACCCGGTCTATGTGATCGCGGAGATCGGGCTCAACCACAATGGTGACGTCGAGCTCGCCAAGAAGCTCATCGACGTGGCTGCTGAGGCGGGCGCCCAGGCGGTCAAGTTCCAGAAGCGCACGCCCGAGATCTCCACGCCGGAGCACATGAAGCAGGTGCCGCGTGAGACGCCGTGGGGCACCATGAGCTACCTCGACTACCGCTACCGCGTCGAGTTCGACCGTGAGCAGTATGTCGAGATCGGCGACTACGCGACCCTCCGCGGCCTGGACTGGTTCGCTTCGCCGTGGGACGAGCCCTCCGTCGACTTTCTGGAGGATCTCGGTGTCGGCGCGCACAAGGTGGCCTCGGCATCCGTCACCGACCATGGCCTGCTCGCGCGGCTGGCGCAGACGGGCAAGACCATCATCCTGTCGACGGGCATGTCGACCCTGCAGGAGATCGACGCTGCCGTGGAGGTGCTCGGCACCGAGAAGCTCGTGATGCTGCACGCGACGTCGACGTACCCGCTGCCGCCCGAGGAGGCGAACCTGCGCACGATCCTCACCCTCCAGCAGCGCTACCGGAATGTGCCGATCGGCTACTCGGGTCATGAGCGCGGCCTGCAGATCTCGCTCGCCGCGGTCGCGCTGGGCGCTGTCGCGGTGGAGCGGCACATCACGCTCGACCGCACCATGTGGGGCTCCGATCACGCCGCGTCACTCGAGCCGCAGGGCTTCGAGCACCTGGTTCGCGACATCCGCATCATCGGCGAGGCCATGGGTGACGGCGTCAAGCGCGTCTTCCCGGGCGAGCTGGCACCTCTGGCGAAGCTGCGCCGGGTGCCCGCGCCCACGGCCTGAGGGGTGAGATTCCTCGTCGTCGGGGACTCCGACTCGTACATCAAATGGGGTGCGGCACTCGCCTCGACGCTCGGCCCCGAATGGCAGAAGCAGCTCGTCGTGCTCGCCTCCCCGGTGAAGCCCAGCCCGGCGCAGCTTGAGGCGGCGCTCGCGGCGACCGACTTCTGTTCGGCGGATGCGCGCGAGGTGCCGCTGGCCGAGCTGCAGCAGCTCATCGAGCAGGAGCGACCGGATGTCGTGCTCGCCGCCCTGCGCGGCCCCGTCGTGCGCGTGGTCGCCAGAGCCGTGAGGGGTGTGCTCGGCCACCGCCCGGTGCTGCTCAGCGGACTGCCCGGCATCACCATCCCCGCCGCGCGCAAGGCTGTCACCTACCGTTCGCATGTCGACATGGTGGTGCTGCACAGCAGACGTGAGGTGCGCGAGTTCTCGGCGCTCGCCGCGGAGATGGGGTCGACGCAGCGGTTCGGGTTGGCGACGCTTCCGTTCATTCCGGCGGATGCGCATCCGGCCGGTCCTGCGGCGTCTGGCTCTGCGCCGGCCGGTTCTGCGCCATCGGGCTCTGCTCCGTCAGGCACGGATGTGATCTTCGCCTCGCAGGCGATCGTGCCACGCGAGCGGGAGGACCGCCTGCTGCTGCTCGGTTGGCTCGCCGAGCTTGCCCGGCGCGGCCCCGAGCGTCGCGTGGTCGTGAAGGTGCGGGCGGTCGGCGGCGAGGCGCAGACGCACGCCGAGACCTACGACTTCGCCGAGCTGATGCGCGAGCTCGACCCGCCGGCACCCTCCAATCTGGTGGTCGAGGGCGGGCCCATGGGGCAGCATCTGGCCCGGGCGGGTGCGCTCGTCACCGTGAGTTCGACGGCGGCCATCGAGGCCGTTGCTGCGGGCATCCCGGTGCTGTTGCCCAACGATTTCGGCGTCTCCCCGCACCTGATCAATGTGGTATTCGAGGGCAGCGGGCTGTTCGGTGACAGCGAGCAGCTGATGGCGGGCGAGTTCCACCAGGCTGCCCCGGAGTGGTGCGACGACAACTATCTGCACGGTCGCGAGCACGACAGCTGGGTGGGGATGCTCGACGAGCTGGTCGCGGCGAACGCGCGGGCGACGCTGCCATGGCGGATGGCGCGGGAGACGGTCGTCGGCGGCGGCCTGCGCAGGGCGTGGGACAGGCGCAAGGCGCTCGGCACCTACGACCATTCGATCAGTGGTTCACTCGCGTGGCTGGTGGGGGTTCCGCTGCGCGCCGTCGTGCGGCGTCTCAGGCGCATCCGTGCGAGCTAATCTAAGAGGCGTGTCGACGCTTTCTGAACTCGTAACCGCCCAGGGCCGCTCCAGCGAGGCCGACATCGAGTGGCTCCATCAGCTCGTCGGTGACTGGCAGCTGCTCGCCGACCTCGCCTTCGCCGACATCGTGCTGTGGGTTCCGACCCCCGAGAACAGTTTCGTGGCAGTCTCGCATGCGCGCCCGTCGAGCTCGGCGACCCTCTTCTACCGTGACTTCGTCGGCCAGGAGGTCAAGCCGGAGTGGATCAAGCAGGTGACGGATGCCTTCGAGAGCGGCCAGATCGTCGACTCCTCAGCCCCCGACTGGTACGAGGAGACGCCAACGCGCGTGCGCGCCGTGCCGGTGTTCCGGCGGCTCGCGGTGAACAGCCCGGCGACGACGAAGCATCCGATCGCCGTCATCACGCGGCACACGAACCTCAGCGAGGCGCGCACACCGAGCCGGCAGGAGCTCACCTTCAACGAGTGCGCGAACGAGCTGTTCCGCATGATCGCCGACGGCGACTTCCCTGACCTGGCGGCTCCGACGGGCCCGCGTCGTGGCGCGCCCCGCGCATCCGATGGTCTTGTTCGGCTCGATGTCGACGGCACCGTCACCTTTGCGAGCCCGAACGGTCTCTCCGCCTTCAACCGCATGGGGTTCTCGGGCGAGCTGGAGGGCGAGTCCCTCGCCGAGGTGACCACGCTGCTGCTCAGCGGCAAGCTCATCATCGACGAGTCGCTGCCGCTTGTGGTGACGGGTCGCGCGCCGTGGCGCACCGACATAGAGGCGCGCGGGGTGACGGTGACGCTGCGGGCGATCCCCATCCGGGAGCGCGGCGAGCGGGTCGGCGCGATCGTGCTGTGCCGCGACGTGACGGAGCTGCGCCACCAGGAGCGCGAACTGATCACGAAGGATGCGACGATCCGCGAGATCCACCACCGGGTGAAGAACAACCTGCAGACTGTGGCGTCGCTTCTGCGCATCCAGGCGCGTCGCTCGCACACCGACGAGGCGCGCGAGTCACTCAGCCAGGCGATGCGCCGCGTCGAGGCGATCGCGGTCGTGCACGACACGCTCAGCGAGGGGCTCAGCCAGAACGTCGACTTCGATGTGGTGTTCGAGCGGGTGCTGCTGCTCATCGCCGAGGTCGCCTCCAACCACAACACGAAGGTGCACCCCACCTTCACCGGCAGCTTCGGCGCGCTGCCGAGCGCCTACGCGACGCCGCTCGCTCTTGCGCTCACCGAGCTGGTGACGAATGCGGTCGAGCATGGGCTCGCCGGCCGCGAAGGCAATGTGGAGATCGAGGCGCGGCGCGACGACGAGGTTCTGCGCGTGCAGGTGCGCGACAACGGCAGCGGTCTGCCCGAGGGCAAGGTGGGCACCGGCCTCGGCACGCAGATCGTGCGCACCCTCATCCAGGGCGAGCTGAGCGGAACGATCGACTGGCACACGCTCATGGGCAGCGGCACCGAGGTCACCATCGAGATCCCGCTCGTGTGGCTCAACCGCGACTGACGGGCGGCTCGCTTCGCTGTCGCTGCCAGTCGTAACGTCGTTGCGGACTTAACTTCACTGCGAGCGTTAAGCAGAACATCCGCCCTGCTGATGTGCGGGGCGGATGCCTGTGGTCACCGGCCTGGGAGGGTGCCGGTTCCCTGGTGCTAGGTGCTGCTGGTTTTACGTTCTGCTGTTGTGTGCGTGTTGCAGAGGTTCAGGAGGCGCGGCGTGCGCGGGCGGCGCGACGCTTGAGGGCGCGGCGCTCGTCTTCGCTGAGGCCGCCCCAGACGCCGGAGTCCTGATTGGTCTCGAGCGCGTACTGCAGGCACATCTCGGTCACATTGCAACGACCGCAGACGGACTTGGCCTTCTCGATCTGGTCGACAGCCGGGCCGGTGTTCCCAACAGGGAAGAACAGCTCAGGGTCGGCCGTGAGACATGCAGCGTTATCGCGCCAATCCAAAATAGGACTCCTTATGTGAGCGCGCGGGAACGATACCCGCGCAGGGGGTGCAGAGATACCTTGGGAGGTAATGAGAGTGGGGGTTTCTCGGGATTCGCTCACGGCCTTGTGAGAACTAAATCGACCTCCAATAGACTCTCATATCGGTTGTGCCAAATCAACGATTTTTGTATGGGATCTCGCTGTGAATGATGTTCTACACCCCAATGGGGGTGGTTCGGCGGATGCGGTCCCGTCGCCGCGCAGGCCCGCACTGTTGATCCTGTTGGCTGTTGTGCTCTTCGCCGAGTGCGCGCTCCTCGCCGCAGCATCCGTGTTTCTGGCTGTCGAACTGTTCGTCGAGGTGCCCGCCTCGTACGCCTCTGCTGTGGCGATTCTGGTGATCAGCGTTCTGGCGACCGTGTTCCTGGCGGTGCTCGCGGGGCAGACCCTGCAGGCGCGCTCGTGGGTGCGCGGTGCGGCGATCGTGTGGCAGGTGCTGCAGATCTCGGTCGGCGTCGGGTTCCTGCAGGGTGACTACGCGCGCCCGGACATGGCCTGGGGGCTTATCGTTCCTGCGGTCGTCGTGATCGTGCTGGTGTTCACCCGCCCGGTTCGTGAGGCCACCGGCTACCGTTCCTGAGCGGCGCCGTTACGCGTCGACGTCGAGCATCTTGCGCAGTCGTGCCACGTGGCCTGTGGCCTTCACGTTGTGCAGCGCGTGCTCGATCACACCCTGCTCATCGATGACGAAGGTGGAGCGGATGGTGCCCTCGATGATGCGGCCGTAGCTGTTCTTCTCACCCCAGGCGCCGTACGCGCGGTGCACCTCGAGGCTGACATCGCTCAACAGCGGGAAGGGGAGGGCCTCCTCCTGCTGGAACTTCTTCAGCTTCTCGGGGGAGTCCTTCGACACCCCGATCACCTGATAGCCGGCGGATGAGAGTGAACCGAGACTGTCGCGGAAGTCGCAGGCCTGCTTCGTGCAGCCGGGAGTGCTGGCCGCCGGGTAGAAGTAGACGATGACCTTCTGGCCGCGAAAATCGGAGAGGGACACCTGCTTGCCGTCCTGATCGCCCAGCGTGAATGCGGGGGCGGCGCTGCCTTCGGCCGGCGTGGTCGTCGTCTCTGCCAATGCTTCTCCTCGGGTCGGGCCCTCGCGTTTTCGACGGGCTCGATCTCATGCTAATCTTGATCCTCGGCTGCAGCTTTCACCGCAGCGGCCATGCACCTCTAGCTCAATTGGCAGAGCAACTGACTCTTAATCAGTGGGTTCCGGGTTCAAGTCCCGGGGGGTGTACCAAAGAAAGACCTGGTCGGAAGAGAGTTTTCACCGGGTCTTTTTCATTTGGCGAATATAGACGTGCAATCCGGTGCCAAACCAAAAACGAAGCACGACGGCACACGATGCGACGATTAGCGCCACCCACCCCGAGAGGTGGAGCGTGAACGCGAACAGGATCGACAATGTCGCGACGTTGACGGCCGCCACCGCAGATCCCGACATCAGCAATGCGGCGATGATCGGAGGCAATAACCAAGCGGACACCGAGATCGCAATCGTCAAGCCGCTGGAGAGTCGACGGAGGCAGACGAAGAGGGCCAGACCAAAGAGCCCCGCCGCCCCGATCCACCACGGTGAACCCCAGCTGGGGGCGGACTCACCATACTCGGGCCCGGCCGTGAGGGCACCTAGCAAAGATTGACTGACGTAAACGACCACAGCCGCCGCCGCACCTGTGGCGGCTGTGATCCTTGTTGTTGTCGAGGGCACGTCACACGCTGATTCCGCTAGTACGTTCCGACGAATCCAGTCATGTTTGCGTTGGGGTAAACGCCGTTGAGCTCGCCGGTGATGCGCAGGGCATCCTGACTGATCCGGTGCATGATCTCGTGCAGGGGTGAGTCGCCCGTGATGGTGTCGCCGGCGTTCAGTGCGTCGAGAAGATCGTCGAGTTCCATCGTGTTCCTTCTCAACCGCGGCGGGCGATGCGCACCTGCACGTCGTCGCCGACGCCTTTGCCGAGCTTCTTGCGCAGCGCGGCGCTCACCGAGATGAAGTGGTGGCCCTGCCCTGTGGGCATGAGCGCGGATGTCACGGCGACGCCGTCGACTGTCGCATCCGCTTTCACGGAGTTGCCGGTTCCGAAGAACTCCTTCGAGCCGGGCACTTCGATCACCGACCAGGCGGGCATCCATTCGGGGTTCACGATCGTGGCGGAGAAGGCGAGCTCTTCTGGCATGCAGCCAGCGTACCCGCGCGTCGCCGCACAAAACGAAGGACATCCGCGCAATAACGACCCCGATCGCGCCCGCAGCGGCACAATCGGCGCGGATGTCCTTCGTTTTCGGCGGGCCCGATCGCCCTAGACTCGGGGAGGTCGGATGCGAGCGGGAGGCGACATGAGCATGGGCGAGATGGCGACGGCGACGGTACAGCTGCGGGGCGTGACGCTGGGGGAGGGCGCACCCAAGATCTGCGTGCCGCTCATCGACGCGACGGCCGACGCGTTGGCGGCCACCGCATCCGCTCTGCCCTTCGATGTGCTCGACCTGGTCGAGCTGCGCATCGACTTCTTTGACGAGATCGGCGATGCCGACGCGGTGACGGATGCCCTCAGCAGGGTGCGCTCGGCGCTGCCCGATGGCGTGCCGGTGCTGTTCACGTTCCGTTCGCTGCGTGAGGGCGGGCAGCGAGAACTCGCCACAGGAGACTATGAGGCGCTCATCGCGCTCGCCGCCGATTCCGGCCTGGTCGATGCCGTCGACGTGGAGATGTTCACGCCGGCGGATGCGCTGGGCCGCATCGTTGCGCACGCGCACGACGCAGGCGTTCCGGTCGTCATGTCGTCGCACGACTTCGACGCCACCCCGCCGCGCGAGGAGATCGTGGGCAGGCTGCGCCGCCAGCAGGAGCTCGGCGCCGATGTTGTGAAGATCGCGGTCATGCCGCGCAGCCCGCGCGACGTGGTCACGCTGCTGGATGCGACGGAGGAGTTCACCGCCACCGCTGCGCGCCCCGCCATCACCATGTCGATGGGGCCGCTCGGTGTTGCTTCGCGCGTCGCCGGCGAGGTCTTCGGCTCATGCCTGACGTTCGGCGCGGTCGGCACCGTGAGTGCGCCCGGTCAGCTGGCCGCAGCCGATCTGCGGGTGGCGCTCGATGTGCTGCACGCGGCAGCCTCTTCCGACGGTTAGGCGCCGTCGACGTAGTACCAGCGGCCGTCGACCTTCGCGAAGTTGCTGGTCTCGTGCTGTTCGCCGGCTCCCGCATCCGATCGGTAGTGCGCCGTGAATTCTACGGTTCCGCTGCTGTCGAGCATGCCGCCGCGCTCGGTGCCGTCGATGTCGAGCCGGTACCAGCGGATGCCCGGGTCGAGTTCGAGCGAGGTCGGCCTGGTCGACGGATGCCATGAGGCGAGCAGGTAGGCGGCGTCACCGACCGCGAATGCGGAGAAGCGGGAGCGCATGAGTCGCTCCGCTGTTGGCGCGTGCGCCTCACCGCGGTGGAGGCGCCCGCAGCAGTCGCCGTACGTGTCGCCGCTCAGGCAGGGGCAGCGGGCGGTGTCGGCGATCATGCGACCATTCTGCCCTGCGCGCAAGCTGCAGGCGCGGCGCCGAGTGGGACGCGCTAGATGCGCGAATGCTCCCCGAGCGAGTGCCACGTGCGGTTGTGGTAGACGAGCGGGTCGGCGTCGCTGAGGTCGTCGGGCACGCTGGCCTCGAGCGCGTGCACGGCGACGACGGTCGAGTTGCCGGCCTCCATGCGCGAGACGACGCGACCGCGGATCCAGGTGTCTGAGGCGGTGAAGTACGGCTCGCCGCTCGGCAGGGTGTCCCAGATGGTGGTGTCGGCGAAGCGGTCGATGTCGCTTGTGGCGCACAGTGTGGCGATGTCGAGCTGCTCGGCGCCGAGGAGGTGAACGACGACGGTGTCGGCGGCGAGGATGGTGGGGGCGCTCGACGACTGCGATGACACCGAGAAGACGAGCAGCGGCGGCTCGGCGCTCACCGAGAACACGGAGGTCGCGGTCAGCCCGACGGGCCCGTCTCCTGCGTCGGCCGTGATCACGGCGACGCCGGCGGGGTGGTTGCGGAACACGGTCTTGAATTCGCTGGCGGTGAGGCCTTCGAAGCGGTGGCGCGCATCCTGAGGCTCTTCGATGCTGTCGTCGATCCGCTGGCCTTGCGGCTGCAGTGCTGCGCTCGTGCTCATCGGCTGCCTTCCTCGTGCTGGGTGCCCGCGCCGTCTCCTGTGCGGTGGATGCAACTCTCCGCTCGGGAGCCGTATTCCGCAAAGTTTGTTGCGCACTGTGACGGTGAGACGGCAATCAAACGGGCCGCGATAGGAGGGGCCGTGATCAGAGCAGCCCTTCGCGCGAGCCGGAGACCCAGGCTGCTTCGGCCGACCTCGAGCCGGCGGCGCGGGCGGCGACCCCGTCGAGGGCGTCCATGTCGGTGTCGTCGAGCTGCAGCTGCTGGGAGCGCAGATTGCGCAGGAGGTGCTCGATGCTGCGCGTGCCGGGGATGACCGAGAGTTCGACCCCGATGCGGCGCGCTCTCTCGCGCAGCCAGGCCAGCGCGACCTCCTCTGTCGTGCCGGAGCGCTTCTCGGCGACAGCCGTCACCTCGCGGGCGAGGGCCATGTTGGCGGGCAGGTTCTCGGGCCAGAAGCGCGGAAAGGTGCGGCGCAGGTCGGTGCCGACGACGGATGCGTCGAAACCATCGGTCAGCAGGCCGCGCGAGAGCGGAGAGAAGGCGACGAAGGTGACGCCCAGCTCGGCGGCGGCCGGGGCGACGTAGGTCTCGACGTCGCGGCTGAGCAGGTTCCATTCCGATTGCACGGCGGCGATCGGATGCACGGCGTGGGCTCGTCGCAGCTCCTCGCCGGTGGCCTCAGAGAGCCCGATGTGCAGCACCTTGCCGGCCTGCACGAGTTCGGCGAGCGCACCCACGGTCTCCTCGATGGGGATGGCCGGGTCGACCCTGTGCTGGTAGTACAGGTCGAGGTGCTCGGTTCCGAGCCGGGCGAGGCTCAGCTCCACCTGCTGGTGGATGTATTCGCGATCACCGCGGATGCCTCGCTTGCCGTCGGCGCCGCGAATGATTCCGACCTTGCTGGCGAGGGTTATGGCGTCGCGCCCGCGTTCGGCGATGAAGCGGCCGATGATGGTCTCGCTGCGGCCGTCGCCGTAGATGTTGGCGGTGTCGATGTGGGTGATTCCGGCGTCGACTGCGGCGCGCAGTACGGCGAGCCCGGATGCGTCGTCGATGGCCCCGTAGGCGTCGCTGAGCGACATGGCGCCGTAGCCGACAGCGTCGAGCTCGAGGCGGGCTCCCGCCTCTGTCTGTGCCGGCATCAGGCCTTGGGCTTCTTGGGTCGGGTGGTTGAGGGTGCGGCGGGCGGCTCCTCGTCGGGCTTCGTCGTGGCTGGCGGCACGATGTCTTCCGCCCCGACGGGCGGCGCAGGCGGCGTGAGATCTGCTGGCGGCGCGGGCTGCGCCGCCAGCGCGGCGGGCAGGCGCACGTCGTCGTTCTTGTTCACGTAGATCTGTGCCGCCCTGGTCGCGACCAGCAGGAAGCGTACGAGCAGGAAGACGAGCCCCGCGACCACCGCGAATGCGATGAAGGCGATGAAGAGTTGCAGCACGATGGCGCCTGTTGCGAGGAAGCCGTGGCCGAAGCCGAATCCGTAGCCCATGATCAGTATTCTCCGAGTTCGTTTTCGCGTTCCTGTGTGTTTTTGATGACTGTTCCTGCGGCGATGGCGACGGTGAGTCCCCAGCTGATCCACATGAGTATGAGGCGCCAGTCGCGCGGCCCGCGCGCGGTGGCCTGCACTGTGCCGAGCCCGCCGAAGATGGCGCTGAGCATGGTGCTGCTGAAGATGAACTTGCGCATTGTCGTCTCCCGGGTGTGCCTGCTGTACGGTCGGCTTCCACGCTACTCGTTCGCCGGAACATCCGGCTGGGAGCTTCAAGAATGCTGGGAATCCTGACCGATCGGTCAATCTCTGACCGATCGGTCAGTTACGCTGATTCCATGTCCAGCGCATCCGATCTCCAGGCGATAGCACTCGCCGAGTTCGCCACAGCCGGATACACGGGCACCTCGATCGCGCGCATCGCCGAGATCGCGGGCCTCTCCAAGTCGAGCGTGCTGTATCACTACGCCAGCAAGGAGCTGCTGCTCGAAGCCGCAGTGACCCCCGCGATCGAACGCATGGCCGTCATCCTCGACTCTGTCGCAGGGCGTCCTCTCAGCCGGGCTCGTCGCCGCGCCTTCATCGAGGAGTTCGTCGACTTCCTGCTGCAGTACCGGCTCGAGGTGCACCTGTTCATCAACCAGGCGAAGTCGCTTGAGGATGTTCCGGTAATGGTGAGCGCATCCCAGCTCGTCGGGCGCATTGCCGCGTTCTTCCACACCTCCGCGACCAGCACCGTGGATCACATGCGCTTCGGTATCGCCCTCGGCGGTGCCGCCTACCTGCTCGTGTCGGGCTTCGAACTCGACACCGACCCCCTGCCGATCGATGAGACCAGGGCCGCTCTCATCACCGTCATGACAGAACTGCTCGACCCCATCTCGGAATAGCACTCACCCGGACCCCTCTCACTGGAGTACACCTGTGGCCACCCTGCTCTACCGCCTCGGCCGGTTCTCGTACCGGCGCGCCTGGACCGTCATCGCGGCCTGGGCGGTCATCCTGCTCGCCATCCTGGGCGGCGGCTTCGCGCTCGGCGGCAACATGCAGGAGTCGTTCGCGATCCCCGGCACCGAGTCTCAGGAGGCGCTCGATCACCTCGAGGCGGTGTTCCCGCAGGTTGCGGGTGCGAGCGCGCAGGCCGTCGTGGTGGCCCCGGATGGCACATCCGTCGCCGATGAGGCGAACAGGGCGGCGATCGACGAGATGGTGGCCGAGATCGGCAGGCTCGGTTTCGTCGACAGCGTCATGGGCCCGTTCGACGAGTATGCGGGTGAGGCCGTCTCGGATGACAAGGGCACGGCGCGCATCCAGGTGCAGTTCGACGGCAGCTCGGCAGAGGTGACGGATGCAATGCTCGCCGAGCTGACCGCGACGGCCGAGATCGGCGAGGACGCCGGCATGCAGGTCGAGTTCGGCGGTCAGGTCTTCCAGCAGAGCAGCTTCGGCGTCACGATCGTGGAGGTCTTCGGCGTCGTCTTCGCCGCGGTCGTGCTGCTCATCACCTTCGGCTCGCTGATGGCCGCCGGCATGCCGCTGCTGAGTGCCCTCATCGGTGTCGGCATCACGATCGGCGGCATCCTGCTCGCCTCAGAGGTGACGACGGTGTCGAACTCGGCGCCCCTGCTCGCCCTCATGATCGGTCTGGCTGTCGGTATCGACTACGCCCTGTTCATCCTGTCGCGCCACAGGACCCAGCTGGCTCTCGGTGACGACCCGGAGGAGTCGGCGGGCATGGCCGTCGGCACCGCGGGCAGCGCCGTCGTGTTCGCCGGTGTCACCGTGATCATCGCGCTGCTCGGCCTGCTCGTGGTGAACATCCCGTTCCTCAGCATCATGGGCATCGGCGCCGCCTTCGCCGTGCTGGTGGCGATCGGCGTCGCAGTGACCCTGTTGCCGGCGCTTCTCGGGCTGGCGGGCGCACGGCTCGCGCCCAAGCCCGGCTCGCGCTCGCACCGCCGCGCCAACGCGCTGAACGACCCGAACGCGAAGCCGTCGATGGGGCTGCGCTGGGTGCGCGGCGTCATGAAGGTTCCGGTGCTGGCGACCGTCGGCGTCGTCGGCCTTCTCGGGGTGCTCGCGGTGCCGGCGTTGAGTCTCGAACTGAACCTGCCCGACAACGGCGCGGAGGCGGCCGACAGCACGCAGCGCAAGGCCTACGACCTGATTGCGGACGGTTTCGGCCCCGGCTTCAACGGCCCGCTGATCGTGTCGATCGACATCACCCAGACGACCGATGTGCTCGACGACCTCGAGGGCATCGCCGATGAGCTGCGCGGCCTCGACGATGTCGCGTACGTCAGCCAGGGCATCCCCGACGCGACTCTCGACACGGCCATCGTGCAGGTGACGCCGTCGGGCGAGCCCTCCGCCACCAGTACCAAGGAGCTCGTTCAGGCCATCCGCGATCTGGCCCCGCAGCTCGAGCGCGAATACGGCACCGCGGTGTCGGTGACGGGCTTCACCGCGATCGGCATCGACATCTCGCAGCGCCTCACCGACGCGCTCATCCCGTTCGCGCTCATCGTGGTCGGGCTGTCGATCGTGCTGCTCATGATCGTGTTCCGTTCCGTTCTGGTGCCCATCAAGGCGGCGCTGGGCTTCCTGCTGTCGGTGTTCGCGGCGCTCGGCGTCACGGTCGCGGTGTTCCAGTGGGGGTGGGGTGCCGAGCTCATCCATGTCGACCATCTGGGCCCCATCCTGAGCTTCATGCCCATCCTGGTGATGGCGGTGCTGTTCGGCCTGGCCATGGACTACGAGGTGTTCCTCGTCTCGGGTATGCGCGAGGAGTTCGTGCACACGGGCAATGCGCGGCGTGCCGTCGAGCGCGGTTTCGCCGGGGGAGCCCGTGTGGTGACCGCCGCGGCCCTCATCATGTTCTTCGTCTTCTTCGCCTTCGTGCCCGAGGGCGCGGGAATGATCAAACCGATTGCGCTCGGACTCGCGACGGGCATCGCCTTCGACGCCTTCCTGGTACGCATGACGCTCGTTCCCGCCGTCATGACGCTGCTCGGGCGCAGGGCCTGGTGGCTCCCCGCCTGGCTGGCGCGCATCCTGCCGCACGCCGATATCGAGGGCGTTCACCTGCGCGACCACCGTGACGCGATCGAGTGGACCCGCACCCAGGGTGACGCCGCGATCAGCGCCGAGAGCCTCGTGGTCGGGGTCGACAGCACGACCGTCGGGCCGTTCCAGCTGAGCGTGCCGCGCGGAGCCGTCGTGCTCGCGAGCGGCGACCCCGCAGCGCGCCGGATGCTCGCAGCAACACTCGCAGGCAGAATCGCGCCGGTCTCGGGTCGCGCGCAGGTGCTGGGGCATCCGCTGCCCTCCGAGGCGCCGAGCGTCTCGCGGATCGTGGCGATGGCGGATGCCGCGGGTGCCGACGACGGCGACCTCGCGGTCACCTTCGGCCAGCTGCTGCGTGAGCGCATCACCGTGACCGTGCCCTGGTATCGGGCGACGTCGGTGCGGCGCACGGCTCGCCGCTGGGCGTCGCGCGCCGGCGACACGGTCACCTCCTCGCGCCTCTCCGCCGACTCGGTGGTGCGGCAGCTGCCGCAACTGGAGCGCGGGATCGCGCTGTCGACCGTCGCCATCGCGGAGGGCACCCCCATCGTCATGCTCGACCTGTTCGACGCATTCGCCGACGCGGGCGACGAGGCCGCATTCGTGGCCGCCGTCAGCAGGCTCGCGCCGAGCTCCACAACGATCGTCATCGGAACACCCATCCCGCTGCGCGGCCTGGGCGAGCTGCAGGCGGGTGGCCGCCACATCGTGCCGATCGACCTCTACGGCACCGCATCCGAGCCCTCAGCGGCTGACGATGCCGCCCATACCGACACCGACAGAACGGACGTGCTCGCATGAACCGCCTCCGCACCTCCATCGCCTCCCGCGGCGGGCTGAAGGCCGTCGTGATCGCGGCCGTCGTGCTCGTGCCGCTCGCCTTCGCCGGTCTCATCGTGGCCGCTGTGGCGAACGCCGACACGGCCACGAGCCGCATCCCGGCGGCGCTCGTCAACAACGACGAACTCCTCTACCAGACCGCCGAGGACGGCACCGAGACACCGTTCTTCGCCGGCCGCGGGCTCGTCACAGAACTGACCGGCGCCGACGACGGATTCGACTGGGTCATCACCAACTCGGATGCGGCAGAGAAGGCGCTCGCCGCGGGCGACGTCTACGCGGTCGTCACGATCCCCAAGAACTTCTCGAAGGCACTGTCGTCGCTGCAGGGCGACGATCCGCAGGCTGCCGAGATCAGCATCCGCACCGACGACTCACACAGCTACCTCACCGGTGAGCTCTCGGGGGCGCTCGGCGACACCATGGCGGCCACGTTCGGCAAGAACGTCACCGAGCAGTTCGTCTCCGGCCTGTACTCGGGCCTCGGCGATCTGGGCGGCTCGCTCGGCACCGCCGCAGACGGCGCAGACAAGCTCTCCGATGGCGCGACCTCGCTCGGAGGCGGGCTCACGCAGCTCTCCGACGGGCTGGCTGCCTCGCAGTCGGGTGCCACAAAGCTGTCGAGCGGCGTGAACCAGTACACGGGCGGCGTCGACTCCCTGAGTTCGGGCCTCGCCCAGCTCAACCAGGGCGCCGGCGGGCTCACCGCCCTCTCCGGCGGGGTCGCCCAGTACACGGGTGGTGTGTCGCAGTTGAGCGCGGCGCTCTCGGCCGAGATGGCCAAGCCTGTTCCCGACCTCGCCACGATCGGGTACCTGACTCAGCAACTGAGCGGGGCCGCGGCCGGGGGCACAGCCCTCAGCCAGCAGGCATCCGGCGCCATCGCCGGCATCCAGGGCGGAATCTCGCAGAGCGCATCCGGGGCAGCTCAGCTCGCCGCGGGCTCGGCCGGTCTGCGGTCCGGTGCGAGCCAGCTCGCGGGCGGGCTCGGCCAGCTGCAGGAGGGTGCCTCGGGCGCTGCCGGCGGCGCGGGCGAGCTGGCCTCAGGGGCTGGCGAGCTGGCATCCGGCCTGCGCAGCGGCGCAGAGCAGGTTCCCGCGGTCGACACGGGGGCGGCGGATGCGACGGCGAAGGTCATCGCCGAGCCGGTTCTCGTCACGAGCGACCGCGACAACCGCATCGCCGATCTCGGGGTGGGGGTCTCCTCCTTCTTCGTGCCCCTCGGGCTGTGGCTGGGCGCGTTCGCGGTGTTCCTCGTGATGCGCCCCGTCTCGTGGCGGGCGCTGACCTCCACGGCCACGCACGGGCGCCTCCTTGCGGCGGCATTCGCGAAGGCCGCCGCGGTGACCGTCGGCCAGGCGCTGCTGCTCGTCGGTCTGCTGCATCTCACGCTCGGCGTCGCCTGGTCTGCGCTGCCCGCAACGCTCGGCTTCGCCGTGCTCATGGCACTCGCGTTCACGGCGATCCACCAGCTGCTCGCGGTGGCGTTCGGTCGTGCCGGCCTCGTCGTCTCGCTGCTGCTGTTGGCGCTGCAGGCGACCACGACGGGCGGCATCTACCCGATCCAGCTGGTGTCAGAGTCGCTGCAGTGGCTCAACCCTCTGCTGCCGCTCGGCTACGGGGTCTCGGGAATGCAGGCCATCGTGGCGGGCGGCGCCCCCTCCGTGGCCGTCGGCTCGGCATTCGCGCTGCTCGGCTTCGGCCTGCTGGCTGCTCTGCTCGGCTACGCGTCGCTGCGGCGGATTCGTCGCATCCGGTCACTGGCCATGCTCCCGGCCACCGCATAGCGGTCGGCCTCGGAACGACGGATGCGTCCACCCCACAGGGCGGGCGCATCTGCGTTTGGCGCCTACTCGGTTGAGCCTGTGACGACCCTGCCACCCCTGCGGGCACGGCGGCGGATGCGCGAAAGAACCGTGCCGAGCGGGCGATGCATGACGGGGCGCCGGTCGCGCTGCCCGAGGGCGCTGCGCGCGAAGGCGAGCGTCTCGGACAGAAGCTCGAGCCGCTGCTCCTCTGTGCGGCACCGGCGGGTGTTGACCTCGGCGACGACGGAGCCCTTCCAATGTCGGCCGGAGAGGTACTGCAGCACTTCGGCGACCGGCTCACTGCCGCGGCCCGGCAGCAGGTGCTCGTCGAAGACCCTGCCCTCGTCCATAGAGCCGGAGCCGTCGCACAGGTGCACGTGGCGCAGCCTGCCGCCCATCGCGTGCGCGAGTTCGAGCGAGTCGCGGCCCGAGAGTGAGGCGTGCGAGAAGTCGAGCGTCATGGCGTCGCAGTCCATGAGGGTCGGGTCGTAGCCGGGTGAGTAGGCGCCGAGGCTGCGCGAGCCGACCTTCCACGGGAACATGTTCTCGACGGCGATCTCGACCCCGTACTCCGCGGCGGTGCTGCGCACGATGCGCAGAAAGTCCTTCGCATACGCCGCCTGCCAGCGGAACGGCGGATGCACGACGACGGTCGAGGCGCCGACCGCGCGGGCCAGCTCTGCCGACTTCTCGAGTTTCACCTGCGGGTCGCGGCCCCACACGAAGGTGGTGAGCAGCAGAACGGGCGCGTGGATCGACAGGATCGGCAGCTCGTACTTCATCGACAGGCGCAGAAGCTCGCTCGCGTCGCGGGTGCGTTCGTCGTTGGTGACCATGACCTCGACGCCGTCGTAGCCGAGCACACCGGCCAGCCTGAAGGCGTGCTCCAGCGACAGCGGGTAGACACTGGAGGTGCTGAGGCCGACGCGGATCATCGGCTCGATTCTAGACAGCCGACGCCGTTTGCGGGGTGAACGCCCGGTTGCCGTTCGTCGTCGTGCGGATGCACAGGGCATCCTGATGTGCCGCTGCTACGCTGATTCTGAGGCTTTCACAGACGAATATGCAAGACGAACCGGGTAGGCGACTCATGACAGCAAGTGCTGGTAAAGCCAGCGAATCTGGGCCCCAGGGAGACCGACATTCCTTCATCGTCGTCTCCAACAGGCTCCCTGTGGATCGCACGATCGATGACGCCGGCGAGGTCGTCTGGCGGCATTCGCCGGGCGGGCTCGTCACCGCGCTCGAGCCTGTTATGCGCAGCAATGACGGCGCGTGGGTGGGCTGGGTCGGCCAGCCGGATGTCGACATCGAGCGTTTCGAGAGCGACGGCATCCGAATCGTCCCTGTTCCGTTGAGCACGGAGGAGGTGGCCCGCTACTACGAGGGCTTCTCCAATGACACGCTCTGGCCGCTCTATCACGATGTGATCGCCCCTCCCGGCTATCACCGTGAGTGGTGGGAGGCGTATGTGCGCGTCAACAGGAGATTCGCGGATGCCGCGGCGGCGGTCGCCGATGACGGCGCAGTCGTGTGGGTGCAGGACTACCAGTTGCAGTTAGTGCCGAAGCTCCTGCGTGAGCAGCGCCCCGATCTCACGATCGGCTTCTTCAACCACATCCCGTTCCCGCCGTATGGCATCTACTCGCAGCTGCCGTGGCGCACCCCCATCATCGAGGGGCTGCTCGGCGCTGATGTGATCGGCTTCCAGCGGCTGGCTGACGCCAACAACTTCTCGCGTGCGGTGCGACGCCTCAAGGGCTTCACGACGCGGGGCTCCTCCATCGATGTGCCGCTCGTGGACGAGTCGCCGGGGGTTCGGGTGCATGCGCCGATCGCGGGCGGCAAGCCCACCCGCCGCGTCATCGCACGCCACTTTCCGATCTCGATCGACTCGCGCGGATTCGAGGAGATGGCGAAGCGTGCGGATGTCCAGGCCAGGGCGAAGCAGATCCGCGAAGATCTCGGCAACCCGGGCACGATCATCCTGGGCGTCGACAGGCTCGACTACACGAAGGGCATCGCGCACCGGCTGAAGGCCTTCGGCGAGCTGCTGCGCGACGGCACGGTGAGCGTGGAGGATGTCACACTCGTGCAGGTGGCCAGCCCGAGCCGCGAACGCGTCGACGCGTACATGCAGTTGCGCGACGAGGTGGAGCTCATGGTCGGCCGCATCAACGGCGACTACGGCACCATCCGCCACACCCCCATCAACTACCATCACGCCAGTTATCCGCGGGAGGAGATGGTGGCGCTCTACCTGGCGGCCGACGTCATGCTCGTCACGGCATTGCGCGACGGCATGAACCTCGTCGCGAAGGAGTATGTGGCCACCCGTACCGACAATGACGGCGTGCTCATCCTGAGTGAGTTCGCGGGCGCATCCGATGAGATGAAGAAGGCGCTGCTGGTGAACCCGCACGACATCGACGGCCTCAAGGCCACGATCGTGCGGGCCGTGTCGATGCCGAAGAGCGAGCGGATGTCGCGCATGCGTTCGCTGCGCAAGCGGGTGTTCGAGCACGATGTGGCGCGGTGGTCGTCGGAGTTCATCGACGTGCTGCTCAAGAACGGTCACTCGAAGACGAAGCAGTTTGAAACCGCGGATGTTGGGGCTGCGCAGGATGAGGGCGTGCAGCCCGAGGGGAGTGCCGCCGCCGATGGCTGATCGCGATCTCAGGGCTGCGGTGCACGAGCTGGCGGCGAGCCCGCTGCTGCTCGTCGCCCTCGACTTCGATGGCACGATGGCGCCGCTGGTCGACAGGCCGGAGGACGCCCGGGCGATCCCGGAGGCGCGTGCGGCGATGCTGCGGCTTGCCGGGCTGCCCGAGACCCGGGTCGCGCTCATCTCGGGGCGCAGCCTCGACAGCCTCGTGCATGTCGCCGACCCGCCGGCATCCGTTCTGCTGAGCGGCTCGCACGGTGTCGAGTCACGGCTCGACGCGGAACCGCGGGTCACGCTCGATGATGGTGAACGGCAGCGGCTGTATGCGTTGCGCG
Source organism: Homoserinimonas aerilata (assembly GCF_006716125.1). NCBI lineage: Bacteria > Bacillati > Actinomycetota > Actinomycetes > Micrococcales > Microbacteriaceae > Homoserinimonas > Homoserinimonas aerilata. Next base: position 584,545 of record NZ_VFOM01000001.1, read on the forward strand.
CGGTTCTTGACGGTGTCGCCGACTCCGTCGAGAACGCGTTCGTCGAGGTGAAGCCAGCGGGCTTCGCCCTGCACACGCGGTTGGTCGCGCCGGAGGGCGCGGCCGAGGCGCAGCGGCGGGCGCGCGAGGGAACTGCGGCGATCGACGGGCTGACGGTCCGTTCCGGCAGCAATGTTCTCGAGTTCTCGGTGCGCTCCACGACCAAGGGCGATGCGGTGCGGATGCTGCGCGATTTCGCCGGGGCGGCATCCGTTCTCTTCGCCGGCGACGACGTGACGGATGAAGACGGTTTCGCGGTGCTGGGGCCGGGTGATCTCGGCCTGAAGTGTGGTGCGGGGCCGACGGCGGCGGAGTTCTCTGTGGCTGATCCTGCGGCGGTCGCGGCGGTTCTGCATGAACTCGCCGATGCTCGCGAGCAGAAATATTCTTGATTCGGAATTTCTGCGGCCCTGAACGGCGTTGGGCAGTGTGTACCGTTCGGTAGAATCGGTTCATCTTGGTTGCCTACGTTCTCGGCGTACGCGCACCGCCCGCCCATTGAGACGGAGGTCACGTGCTTTTCTCGTTGGCCTTTTTCGTGCTCGCAGCCTTTCTCGCGCCGCTCTTGACCCGCTGGTTCGGGCCGCGTGTCTTCTACATGGTCGCGCTGGTGCCGATCGGGTCGTTGGTGTTCACGATCTCGGCAGCACCCCAGGTTCTGGGTGGCGGAACGCTGAGGGAGACCCTGCCCTGGATTCCCGAGATCGGGCTCGAGCTGGGCTTCCGCCTCGACACGCTCTCGTGGGTGATGAGTCTGGTCGTGCTGGGCGTCGGCGCCCTCGTTCTCATCTACTGCGAGCGCTACTTCGGGCCGGATGAGCCGGCGCTGGGGCGCTTCGCCGGCAACTTCACGGCGTTCAGCGGTGCCATGTACGGCCTCGTCATCGCCGACGACGTCTTCCTCATGTTCATGTTCTGGGAGGCCACGACGGTCTTCTCCTATCTGCTGATCGGCCACTACACCGATCGCAAGGCGAGCCGTGGTGCGGCGCTGCAGGCGCTTCTGGTCACGACGGCCGGTGGCCTGGCGATGCTGGTGGGCCTCGTCATCCTCTCCGCCTCGGCGGGCACCACGAGTTTCACCGCGATCATGGCCGATCCGCCCAATGGTGGCGGCCTCGTGATCGTGGCGGTCTTCCTGGTCCTCATCGGAGCGGTGTCGAAGTCGGCGCTCGTGCCGTTCCACTTCTGGCTTCCCGCAGCGATGGCAGCCCCGACTCCCGTCAGCGCCTATCTCCATGCCGCGGCGATGGTGAAGGCCGGCATCTACCTGATCGCAGCCCTCGCTCCCGGCTTCGCCTCCATCCCGGGCTGGCGCGAATCGCTTGTCGTGCTCGGCGTCGCCACGATGTTGGTCGGCGGATGGCGCGCCCTCCGTCAGACCGACATCAAGCTGCTGTTGGCCTATGGCACGGTGAGCCAGCTGGGCTTCCTCACCGTCATCGCCGGGTTCGGCACGCGAGATGCGGCGCTTTCGGCTCTGGCTCTGCTTCTGGCTCATGCGCTGTTCAAATCGACGCTGTTCCTCGTGGTCGGTCTCATCGACCATTCGACGGGCACCCGCGATCTGCGCAAGCTGAGCGGGCTCGGCCGCAGCCGCCCGGTTCTGGCAACAGTGGCGACGATCGCCATCGCCTCCATGGTGGGTCTTCCCCCGACGCTCGGTTTCGTTGCGAAGGAGGCCGTGCTGACGGCGCTGCTCGCCGACGGCAGCGTGCTGGGTCTTGTGGCCGTCGTCGGTGTGGGCCTCGGCTCGATGTTCACGGTCGCCTACAGTGCACGCTTCGTCTGGGGCGCCTTGGCGACGAAGAAGGGCGTCGAGGCGATCGAGGTTCGCCACGACCGGCCCGATGCCCTGTTCTCGCCTGTTCTCCTCTCTCTTGCCGGGGTCGTCCTGGGCCTTATGGCGCCGGTCGTCGACGGCTGGCTGAGCGGCTATTCCGAGCTGTTCCCCGCGGGCGAGCATGACTATCATCTGGCTCTCTGGCACGGTGTGGAGCCGGCCCTCGTCATCTCCGCTCTCACGCTCGCACTCGGCTTGCTGCTGTTCTGGAAGAAGGAGCGCGTCTCGAAGATGCAGGCGGCGCTCCCTCCTGTTGTCAACGCGGCCGATGGCTACTGGCGGGTGATGCGCTTCATCGACCGGAGCGCGGCCAGGGTCACCTCGGCGACGCAGCGAGGCTCCCTGCCGCTCTATCTCGGCATCATCCTGTTCGTGATGGTCGCGGGCGTGGGCGTGACGATCGTGCAGAACAGGCAGTGGCCGGATGAGGTCAGGCTGTGGGATTATCCGGCACAGCTGGTCATCGGCGTCATCATGATGATCGCGGCCGTCGCCGCGGTGCGGGCCGACAAGCGCTTCACGGCGGTCGTGCTCGTGGGCGTCACGGGCTATGGCATGGCGATGCTCTTCGCCCTGCAGGGGGCTCCCGATCTGGCGTTCACCCAGCTGCTCATCGAGACGGTCACGCTCGTCGCCGTGGTGCTGGTGCTGCGCCGGCTGCCGCAGCGCATCGGCGTCGCCCACGGAGCGCCGCGTTATCGCGCGCTTCGGGCGGTGCTGGCGATCGCGGTCGGTCTCACGATGGCGATCGTCGCCGTGGTGGCGCTCGGTTCCCGCATCGCCGACCCCATCTATCTCGAGTTCGCCAGGCTCGCCGTCGAGGGCGGCCACGGCGCGAATGTGGTGAATGTGGCGCTCGTGGATGTGCGTGGCTGGGACACCATGGGGGAGCTCTCGGTCGTGATCGTGGCGGCGACCGGCGTTGCGAGTCTCATCTTCCTCGACCGCCGCACCGACGATCTCGACAGGCCGCAGATCGTGCGCGGCAGGCGCGGCTTCCTGCTGGGCCAGCGTGCCGTGACCGAACCGGCCAGGGCTCGGGGTCGCGAGACGGGCGAGACGACGCTCTCCTGGCTCCTCGCCGGTCGTACGCTCGCGCCTGAGAACCGGTCCATCCTGCTCGAGATGACGGTGCGCCTGCTGTTCCACAGCATCATCGTCGTCTCGCTGTTCGTGCTGTTCAGCGGGCACAATGCGCCCGGCGGCGGCTTCGCTGCGGGCCTCGTCGCGGGCATGGCCCTCGTCGCGCGCTATCTCGCCGGCGGACGCTACGAGCTGGCGGCCGCCGTCACGATCGACGCGGGCAAGCTGCTCGGCACGGGCCTCGTGCTCGCGGTCGGCACGGCCGCAGCCCCGCTGCTGTTCGGTGCGGATGCTCTCACCTCGACCTGGTTCGAGACGGAGCTGCCCGTGCTGGGCCACATCGAGTTCGTCACCTCCACGATCTTCGACATCGGCGTCTATCTGGTCGTGATCGGTCTCGTGCTCGACGTGCTGCGCAGCCTCGGAGGAGAGGTCGACCGCCAGCAGGAGGAAGAAGACCCCAACACTCCCAATGAGCAGTTGCACGAGAGGGGGGCTTCATGAGTGCGACCCTCATCCTCGTCGCCGTGATGGCGGTGCTGTATGCCTGCGGCTTCTATCTCATGCTCGAGAGGAGCCTCACGCGGGTCCTGCTGGGCTTCATGCTCGTCGGCAACGCGACCAATCTGCTCATCCTGATCATGGGAGGTGGGCAGGGTCTGGCCCCGATCCTCGACGGCTCGACCTCGGTCGACGACATCGCCGATCCGCTGCCGCAGGCGTTCATCCTCACCTCGATCGTCATCACCTTCGGCGTCTCTGCGTTCATGCTGGGGCTCATCTACCGCTCCTGGCGGTTGTCGAAGGTCGATGAGGTGCAGGATGACGCCGAGGACCTGGCGATCGCCCAGCGCGACGCGGAGCTCGATGCGGAGCACGCGAACCCCGATCCGCACGACCCGGAGGTCGATCACCTCGACGAGCTGACCGCAGCGCACGAACTGGCCGAGACAGGGGAGGAGGAAGGATGAAAGAACTCGTTCCCCTCGTCGTGATGCTGCCGCTCATCGGAGCGGCGGGCGCGCTCATCGCAGGTCGCCGCAAGAGGCTTCAGGTCGCCGTCACCGTTCTGGCTCTGGTCGCGGTCATGGCGGTCAGCGTGGTGCTTCTTCTTGAAGTGGATGCGCGGGGCGCCCTGGTCATGGAGGTCGGCGGCTGGGCTGCCCCCTTCGGGATCGTGCTCGTCGTCGATCGGCTCTCGGCCCTCATGCTCATCATCTCGGCGGCGGTGCTGCTCGCCGTCCTCGTGTTCTCCGTCGGCCAGGGTATGGCAGACGGTGACGACGAGACCCCCGTCTCCATCTACCATCCGACTTATATGGTCCTCGCGGCCGGCGTCTTCAACGCCTTCATCGCGGGCGATCTGTTCAACCTCTACGTCGGCTTCGAGATCCTTCTGGTGGCGAGCTATGTGCTGCTCACGCTCGGGGGCACGGGCGCCCGCATCCGCGCCGGGGTGACCTATGTCGTCGTGAGCCTCGTCTCATCCGTTCTGTTCCTCGCATCCATCGCCATGATCTACGGGGCCCTCGGCACCGTGAACATCGCGCAGATCTCGGTGCGCATGGCGGAGATCGCGCCGGATGTGCAGCTGATCCTGCATGTGATGCTGCTTGTCGCCTTCGGCATCAAGGCGGCCGTGTTCCCGCTGTCGTTCTGGCTTCCCGACTCCTATCCGACGGCACCCGCACCGGTCACGGCCGTGTTCGCCGGCCTGCTGACGAAGGTCGGCGTGTACGCGATCATCCGCACCGAGACGATCCTCTTCCCGGGCAACCAGCTCGGCGATCTACTGATGGTCGTGGCATTGCTGACGATGATCGTCGGAATCCTCGGTGCGGTCGCGCAGGCCGACATCAAACGTCTGCTCTCGTTCACGCTCGTCAGTCACATCGGCTACATGATCTTCGGAATCGCGATCGGCACCGTCGCGGGGCTGAGCGCCACGATCTACTACATCGTTCACCACATCACGGTGCAGACGACGCTGTTCCTCACGACGGGGCTGATCGAACGTCAGGGGGGCTCGACGTCGATCAACAGGCTGGGCGGGCTCCTCAAGGCCTCTCCCGTCATCGCGGTGCTCTTCTTCATCCCCGCGCTCAACCTGGGCGGCATCCCGCCGTTCTCCGGGTTCCTCGGCAAGCTGGCACTGTTCGAGGCGGGGGCGGCGCAGCCCTCCTGGCTCGTGTACAGCGTGATCGGCGCCGGTGCGCTGACCTCGCTGCTCACCCTCTACGCCCTCGCCCGCGTGTGGAACATGGCGTTCTGGCGGCCCGCATCCGAGGTCGAGCACTACGAGTCGGCGCTGCTCGAACAGCTGAGCGAGGCGCCCGGTTCCGTCGGCACCCTCAAGGAGACCCGCAACTCGCCTCGGCTCATGATCGGCGCGACCGCCGGCATGGTCGCCCTGAGCGTCGGGCTCACGCTGTTCGCCGGGCCGCTCTACGGTCTCGCATCGCGCGCGGGCGACAACCTCAGCGGCCCCGAGAACTACGTGCGGATCGTGTTCCCCGAGGGGGTGGAGTGATGCCAGACGGCACCTCAGAACGGCCCCGCGTCGGCGTCCTCCACCAGCTGCCCCTGCTGGTGTGGCTTGTCGTGCTCTGGATGCTCCTGTGGGGGTCGCTCTCATGGCTGAACCTGCTGACGGGCATCATCATCGCGCTCGCCGTCACCCGCATCTTCTATCTGCCCCCGGTGGAGCTCTCGGGTCGCTTCAACCTCTGGTGGGCGCTCGTCTTCGTGGCCACCTTCGCCTGGGACATCCTGCGCGGCTCCGTGCATGTCGCCTGGAAGGCGATCAACCCTCGCTCGGTGCCACACAGCTCGGTCATCGCCGTGCAACTGCACAGCAAGTCCGATCTGATCATGCTGCTCGTCTCCATCAACATCTCGCTCATCCCCGGCTCGCTCGTCGTCGAGGCCGACCGCTTCCGCTCGGTGCTGTACGTGCACGCGCTCGACACGGAGAGCGACGCCGATGTGGAGGCATTCCGGCAGACGGTGTTCACGGCCGAGCGTCGCATCGTGCGCGTGATCGGCTCGCGCTCGGACATGCAACTGTGCGAGGCCCCGAGGGGGAACGTATGAACGACATCGTCATTGCGGTTGTGGGGCTTCTCTTCACGGGCGCGGCAGGGGCATCCGTCTACCGCATCGTTCGCGGTCCGGCCATCCTCGATCGCATGATCGCCTCCGACATGCTCGTGACCACGGTCATCTGCGTGCTTGGGGTCGAGATGGTCTATAACGAGCACACGCGCACCATCCCGATCATGCTCGTTCTGGCGCTCGTCGCCGTGTTCGCGAGTATCAGCGTCGCCCGTTACGTCTCCAAGCAGTCCGCCGATATTCGCCCTGCCGGTCGCAGCCCACAGGCGAGGCAGCGCCCCAAGGCGAAGGGCCGGGTGAAGAAGAGGTGAGCATCGACATGATCCTCGACGTCGCCGCCAGCGTGTGTCTGATTCTGGGCGCCGCGTTCTCGCTGGCGGCTGGCATCGGACTGATCAGATTTCCGGATGCTCTCAGCAGGATGCACGCGGCCACCAAGCCGCAGGTGCTCGGCCTCATCCTGGTGCTGCTGGCGATCGCGCTGAGTGAGCGCAGCTGGGCGGTTCTGCTCACGCTGGCGCCGATCCTGCTGTTCCAGATGCTCACGGCTCCCGTCTCGGCGCACATGATCGGCCGGGCCGCATACCGTGCCGGGAATGTGGACGAGCGCTACCTCTTCACCGATGAGCTCGATGAGGCGATCGACCGCGCCCAGGACCAGCGCGAGAAGGAGGAGCGGGAGCTCTCCGAACGCGAGCAGCGCGGCCGCGACGACTGAAGTGAGGTGGCGGGCATGCCTCTCGCGGTTACGGCCTAAACTTGGGCCATGCCAGAGAACGACATGAAGCCCCGCAGCCGCACCGTCACCGACGGAATCGAGGCGATGACCTCCCGCGGGATGCTCCGCGCCGTCGGGATGGGCGACGCCGACTGGGATAAGCCTCAGATCGGCATTGCGAGCTCCTGGAACGAGATCACGCCGTGCAACCTCAGCCTCGGCCGCCTCGCGCAGGCAGCCAAGGAGGGCGTGCACGGCGGCGGTGGCTATCCGCTGCAGTTCGGCACCATCTCCGTCTCCGACGGCATCTCCATGGGCCATGAGGGCATGCACTTCTCCCTCGTCTCCCGTGAGGTCATCGCCGACTCGGTCGAGACCGTCATGATGGCGGAGCGCCTCGACGGCTCGGTCGTGCTTGCCGGATGCGACAAGTCGATCCCCGGAATGCTGATGGCGGCCGCACGGCTGAACCTCGCATCCGTGTTCCTCTACGCGGGTTCGATCGCTCCGGGCTGGGTCAAGCTCAGCGACGGCACCGAGAAGGACATCACGATCATCGACTCCTTCGAGGCGGTCGGCGCGGTCAAGGCAGGCCGGATGTCCGAGGCCGACGCCAAGCGCATCGAGTGCGCCTTCGCCCCGGGCGAGGGTGCGTGTGGTGGCATGTACACCGCCAACACCATGGCGAGCGTCGCCGAGGCTCTCGGCATGAGCCTGCCGGGTTCTGCATCCCCGGCTGCGGCCGATCGGCGCCGCGACTACTACGCGCACCGCAGTGGTGAGGCCGTCGTCAACATGCTGCGTCTCGGCATCACGACGGGCGACATCCTGACCAAGAAGGCGTTCGAGAACGCGATCGCGGTCGGTATGGCCCTCGGTGGCTCGACGAACATCATCCTGCACCTGCTCGCTATCGCGAACGAGGCGGGCGTCGAGCTCACCCTCGACGACTTCAACCGCATCGGCGACAAGGTGCCTCACATCGGCGATCTCAAGCCCTTCGGCGCGTACGTCATGAACGACGTCGACCGCCACGGCGGTCTGCCTGTTCTCATGAAGGCGCTGCTCGACGCCGGCCTCATGCACGGAGACGCCCTCACGGTGACGGGCAAGACGATGGCCGAGAACCTGGCCGAGATGGACATCGACCCGCTCGACGGTGAGGTGCTGCGCACGCTCGACAACCCCATCCACGCGACGGGTGGTCTGGCCGTGCTCAAGGGTTCGTTCGCCCCCGAGGGTGCCGTCGTCAAGACCGCCGGATTCGACGCCGCCGTCTTCGAGGGACCGGCACGGGTGTTCGAGCGCGAGCGCGCCGCCATGGATGCCCTCACGGAGGGGCGCATCGGCAAGGGCGACATCGTCGTCATCCGCTATGAGGGCCCCAAGGGCGGCCCCGGAATGCGCGAGATGCTCGCCATCACGGCGGCCATCAAGGGCGCAGGGCTCGGTCAAGATGTACTACTCTTGACAGACGGTAGATTCTCAGGCGGCACAACCGGCCTGTGCATCGGCCACATAGCACCCGAAGCGGTCGACGCAGGTCCGATCGCATTCGTGCGCGATGGTGATCTGATACGGGTCGATATCGCAGCTCGCTCGCTCGACTTACTTGTCGATGAAGCTGAGCTGGCAGCCCGCCGTGACGGCTGGGCTCCCCTTCCCCCGCGCTACACCCGTGGCGTCCTCGCAAAGTATTCCAAGCTCGTGCGCTCCGCGTCGGAGGGCGCGGTCACGGGGTAGCTTCGCGCTTCCAACCATTCGTGCCGACACATTAGGAACCGACTCATGTCAGCGGATTCGCCGCCCATTCCCACCCCCACATCACCGACGCCTGAGATCCTCACAGGGTCTGGCGCCATCCTCCGTTCGCTCGAGAAGCTGGGCGTCACCGACGTCTTCGGCCTCCCGGGGGGCGCCATCATGCCGTTCTACGACGAGCTGATGTCATCCACCGCCATCCGCCACATCCTGGTCCGCCACGAGCAGGGTGCCGGTCACGCTGCCGAGGGTTACGCATCATCCACCGGCAGGGTCGGCGTCGCGATCGCCACCTCCGGCCCCGGTGCGACCAACCTGGTCACCGCAATCGCCGACGCCTACATGGATTCGGTGCCGCTGCTCGCGATCACGGGTCAGGTCTTCTCGACCCTCATGGGCACGGATGCGTTCCAGGAGGTCGACATCGTCGGCATCACCATGCCGATCACCAAGCACTCCTTCCTGGTGTCCAAGCCTGAGGATGTGCCGGCGACGATCGCGGCCGCGTACCAGATCGCCACGACGGGCCGCCCCGGCCCTGTGCTGATCGACGTCACCAAGGACTGCCAGCAGAATCTGGCGCCCTTCGTGTGGCCGCCGAAGGTCGACCTGCCCGGCTACCGCCCGGTGAGCAAGGCGCACGGCAAGCAGATCCAGGCGGCGGCACAACTGCTCGTCGAGGCGAAGCGGCCGGTGCTCTATGTCGGCGGCGGCGTCATCCGTGCCGAGGCATCCGCTGAGCTGAAGGTTCTTGCGGAGGCGACGGGCGCGCCCGTCGTGACGACGCTCATGGCTCGCGGCGCGTTCCCCGATTCGCACGAGCAGCACCTGGGTATGCCCGGAATGCACGGAACGGTTCCGGCGGTGCTCGCGCTGCAGGAGTCCGACCTGATCGTGTCGCTCGGGGCCCGCTTCGACGACCGCGTCACCGGCAAGCCGAGCGAGTTCGCCCCGCACGCCAAGATCGTGCATGTCGACATCGACCCCGCAGAGATCGGCAAGATCCGTGCGGCGGATGTTCCCATCGTCGGCGATGCCAAGGATGTCATCGTCGATCTGACCGCAGCGTTCGCACAGGCGAGCGCCTCCGCCACGCCGGACATCTCGGCATGGTGGGCCCGCCTGAATGCGCTGCGGGAGCAGTATCCGCTCGGCTATGACGAGCCGGAGGACGGCCTGCTCTCTCCGCAGTACGTGATCGAGCGTGTCGGTGCCATCACCGGCCCCGAGGGCATCTACGCGGCGGGTGTCGGCCAGCACCAGATGTGGGCCGCGCAGTTCATCAAATACGAGCGGCCGAATGCGTGGCTCAACTCGGGCGGCGCGGGAACGATGGGCTACGGCGTGCCTGCGGCGATGGGTGCGAAGGTCGCCAACCCTGACCGCACGGTCTGGGCGATCGACGGCGACGGATGCTTCCAGATGACCAATCAGGAGCTTGCGACCTGCACGATCAACGAGATCCCCATCAAGGTCGCGATCATCAACAACTCCTCGCTGGGCATGGTGCGCCAGTGGCAGACGCTGTTCTACAACGGCCGCCACTCCTTCACCGACCTGAACACCGGTCATGACACCGTTATGGTGCCCGACTTCGTGAAGCTGGCTGAGGCGTACGGTGCCCTAGCCATCCGCGTCACCAAGAAAGAAGAGGTCGACGCGGCGATCAAGCTCGCGAACGAGACCAACGACCGCCCCGTGGTGATCGACTTCATCGTCAGTCGCGACGCGATGGTGTGGCCGATGGTGCCGCAGGGCGTCGGCAATTCGTCGGTGCAGTATGCGCGTGACAACGCGCCGGCATGGGAAGAGGAGTAAGGCCATGAGTCACGTCCTGTCACTTCTCGTAGAAGACAAGCCCGGCCTGCTCACGCGCGTCGCGGGCCTCTTCGCCCGTCGCGGGTTCAACATCGAGAGCCTCGCCGTCGGCAAGAGCGAGATCCCCGGCCTGTCGCGCATCACCGTTGTGGTGGATGTCGAGGAGGCCCCGCTCGAGCAGGTCACCAAGCAGCTCAACAAGCTGATCAACGTGATCAAGGTCGTCGAGCTCGACCCCGGCCAGACGGTGCAGCGTGAGCACATGCTGATCAAGGTGAAGGTCGACAACTCGTCCCGCAGCCAGATCCTGGAGGCGGCTACGCTGTTCCGGGCACGCATCGTCGATGTGGCCACGGATGCCGTGGTCATCGAGGTGACCGGCGACACCGCCAAGACGCAGGCCCTGCTGCGCGTGCTTGAGCCGTATGGCATCAAGGAGATCGCGCAGTCCGGCCTGCTGGCCATCGGGCGCGGCGGCAAGAGCATCACCGAAAGAGTCTTCAAGAGCTAGGGGCGCCCCGCCCCGCGGATTGAGTGGGCCGCCCGCGGCCGTATCGAAATCTTCACCAACGATCTGCCTGACAGACAACAACAAGGAGAAACACAAGTGACCGAAATCTTCTACGACAAGGATGCAGACCTGTCGATCATCCAGGGCCGCAAGGTCGCTGTCATCGGCTATGGCTCGCAGGGCCACGCCCACGCGCAGAACCTGCGCGACTCGGGCGTCGAGGTCGTCGTCGGCCTGAAGGAGGGCTCGAAGTCGATCGCGAAGGCGGAGGAGGCCGGTTTCAAGGTTCTCCGTTCGGCTGAGGCCGCGGAGTGGGCTGACGTCATCGTCATCCTCGCGCCCGACCAGTACCAGCGCCACATCTTCGCGGACGACATCAAGCCGCACCTGGCCGCGGGCAAGGCCATCCTGTTCGGCCACGGCTTCAACATCCGTTTCGGCTACATCGAGGCGCCTGAGGGTGTCGACGTGATCATGGTCGCCCCGAAGGGCCCGGGTCACACCGTGCGCCGCGAGTACGAGGCCGGTCGCGGTGTTCCCGTGATCGTCGCCGTCGAGGCGGATGCTTCGGGCAGCGCCTGGGCTCTCGCCTGGTCGTACGCGAAGGCGATCGGCGGCCTGCGCGCCGGCGGCATCAAGACCACGTTCACGGAGGAGACCGAGACCGACCTGTTCGGTGAGCAGGCTGTTCTCTGTGGTGGCACCTCGCAGCTGGTCCAGTACGGTTTCGAGACGCTCATCGAGGCTGGCTACCAGCCGCAGATCGCCTACTTCGAGGTGCTGCACGAGCTCAAGCTCATCGTCGACCTCATGTGGGAGGGCGGCATCGCCAAGCAGCGCTGGTCGGTCTCCGACACGGCGGAGTACGGCGACTACGTCTCCGGCCCGCGCGTCATCACGCCCGACGTGAAGGAGAACATGAAGGCCGTTCTCGCGGACATCCAGTCGGGTGCCTTCGCGAAGCGTTTCATCGAGGACCAGGACAACGGCGGTACCGAGTTCCTGGCATTGCGCGAGAAGGGTGCCCAGCACCCGATCGAGGCCACGGGCAAGGAGCTTCGCGCTCTCTTCGCCTGGAAGCAGCAGGACGCGGACTACACGGACGGCAGCGCCGCCCGCTAGTTGTACGCGGGTTGAGGAGGCCGCCCGCGGCCGTCTCGAAACCCAATACCCGAAGGGCCGCACGCCGAGCGCGTGCGGCCCTTTGCCGTGCCTAGGATGAGCGGATGGCTGAGATCTCTTTCCAGAATGTGACCTTCGAGTCGGCGGGCGGCGAGGCTCACGGGTACCTGTCGCTTCCCGAGTCGGGCAGCGGCCCCGGCGTTATCGTCATTCAGGAGTGGTGGGGGCTGACCGAGCACATCCGCGATGTCGCCGACAGGCTCGCTTCGGAGGGTTTTGTCGCGCTCGCCCCTGACCTCTACGGCGGCAGGGTCGCGCACGATGCGGAGGAGGCGGGGCGGATGATGAAGCAGCTGCCCGAGGAGGAGGGCGCACGGTTGTTGGCCGGTGCGGTCGACTACCTGCTCGCATCCGATGCTGTGACGAGCGCCACTGTTGGGGCGACGGGCTTCTGCATGGGCGGCGGTTTTGTTCTCGCGTTGGCGGCGCAGCAGGGCGAGCGCATCGGTGCGGCTGTTCCCTTCTACGGTGTGGGGCAGGGTGTGCCGTCGTCATATGAGGGCGTGCGGGCGGCCGTGCAGGGGCACTACGCGGAGCACGATCGCGGCTATCCGGTGGAGAAGGCGCGGCTTCAGGAGCAGCAGATCCGCGACGAGTCGGGCGCCGAGGTCGAGTTCTTCTACTATGACGCCGCGCATGCGTTCCACAACGACGCGAACCCGTCAGGCAACTACAACGCGGATGCGGCGAGCCTGGCCTGGTCGCGAGCGGTCGAGTTCCTGCGCACCAAGGTGCGCTGAGCCCCGCCGCCCCACGCGCGCCGACAATGTGCGGCTTTTATGTGGATGTGCGCCTACGGGCACGCATATTGACACAAAACCTGCACATCGTTCAGAGCGGCCAGACGGCGAACAGCACGAGCGCGATGAGCACGATCTGGCCGATCAGTCGCGGCACGAGTGGCACAGCGACTCTGCCGAACTTCTCGGGGCGTCTCGCCGCGTAGGAGTTGGCGGGGAACACAGCGATGAGGAGCAACGCGAGGCAGACCCCGGCGGTGACTGTCGTAGCCGGGATAAGTAGGCCGATGCCTCCGGCGATCTCGAGCACGCCGGTGATCACGACGAGATTGCGGGGGCTGAGCATCCCGGCCCAGCGCAGCCGCGGCGGGATCATCGCCGCCATGGTGCGCTTCACGGTGGGCACGAAGTGGGATGCGCCCATTCCGATGAACACGAGGGCGAGGGCGATGCGGATGATCGTCTGAACGGTTTCGAGCATCGTCACAGTCTGCCCCGTCCCGGCGGCGGTAGAGTCGAGGCGTGAGCAGGCATCCGGATGACGACGACGAGGCCCTGCGCTGGGACGGCGACGAGGTCGATCACATTGCGGCGCGCCCCGATACCGCCACCGCAGCGACGGCGGATGCGATCGCGCCGGCCACGGGGTCGGCTCTCCTGGTCGTGTACGGCATCTTCGCGGGCGCCTACCTGCTCTTCGTGGTGGGCTGGATCATCGCGGTCGGGCAGAGCAGCGTCTCGCTCGGCAATCTGTTCTTCGAGATCATGTACCAGTTCGGCGAGTTCCTGGCGATCGCGTCGCCCGCGATCTGGCTGGGCACGGTGCTGCTGCTGACGCGCGGCGCACGGCCGGTGTGGCGCATCCTGTGGCTGCTGCTCGGTCTTGTGCTGGTCGCGCCGTGGCCGTTCATTCTGGGGGCCGCATCATGAGCGAGCAGCAGGAGAAGCCGGTGGTGACGAGGAGGGCCGGATGGCTCACCGCCGTCATCATGATCGCTTTCGGTCTGTTCTATGCCTACGACCTGTTCGAGGCCGTGTCGAACGTGGTCGGGGTTCCGGCGCAGATCGCCGAGTTCAACAGGTTCCTCATCGAGAACGATGTCGAGCCACAGCCGGTGCCGTGGGCTGTGCTCGTCGCCAATCTGCTGTTGCCGCCGATCGCCTATGTCGCGGCGTGGCTGCTGGGGCGTCGCAGGGGCGTGCTGATGCAGGTGCTGCTCTTCGCGCTCGGGCTGGCCGTCGTCGCGGCACTGAGCCTCACCCTGACCGCCCTGGTCTGAGCATCCGCAGTCCTGGCGTCACATCGTCGGCGCGGCATATTCGGTGCACTAAACTGGCGGCACCGCGCCCGCGTGCGCCGCGGCATCCACCCCCACCCCCGACGAATGGATCCGATTCGTGGCAAAGCCGGTCGTGCTGATCGCTGAAGAGCTCTCTCCTGCAACTGTCGAGGCCTTGGGCCCCGATTTCGACATCCGATCCGTGGATGGCACTGACCGTCCGGCGCTTCTTGCGGCGCTGGCCGAGGCATCCGCCGTGTTGATCCGTTCGGCCACGAAGATGGACGAGGAGGCGATCGCTGCGGGCAAGCAGTTGAAGGTCATCGCCCGTGCCGGTGTGGGGCTCGACAATGTCGACATCAAGGCGGCGACCACGGCTGGCGTCATGGTCGTGAACGCGCCCACCTCGAATGTGATCTCGGCGGCGGAGCTTGCGGTCGGTCACATTCTGAGTCTCGCCCGGTTCATCCCTGAGGCGAACCAGTCGATGAAGGCGGGGGAGTGGAAGCGCTCCAAGTACACCGGCATCGAGTTGTTCGAGAAGACGATCGGCATTGTCGGTCTGGGCCGCATCGGCACCCTGGTCGCGCAGCGTCTGGCGGGCTTCGGCGCGAACCTCATCGCCTATGACCCCTATGTGACGCCGACGCGCGCGCAGCAGTTGGGTGTGCAGGTTGTGAGCCTCGACGAGCTCATCGAGCAGTCTGACTTCATCACGATCCACATCCCGAAGACCCCCGAGACGACGGGGCTGTTCGGCGCGGCCGAGTTCGCGAAGGCGAAGCCGACCCTGCGCATCGTCAACTGCAGCCGTGGCGGCATCATCGACGAGGAGGCGCTGTTCGAGGCGCTGTCGACGAAGCGCATTGCGGCGGCCGGTCTCGATGTGTTCGTGAACGAGCCGCCGAAGGATTCTCCTCTGTCGACGCTCGAGAACATCGTTCTGACCCCGCACCTGGGTGCGTCGACCGATGAGGCGCAGGAGAAGGCGGGCGTCTCGGTTGCCAAGTCTGTGCGTCTGGCGCTCGACGGCGAGCTCGTCCCCGACGCGGTGAACGTCGCCGGTGGTGTCATCGACGAGACGGTGCGCCCCGGCATCCCGCTCATGGAGAAGCTGGGCCAGGTCTTCAGCGGCCTCGCGCAGGGCCCGGTCAGCAGTGTCGACATCGAGATCCGCGGCGAGATCGCCGAGCTCGACGTCAAGGTTCTCAAGCTTGCGGCGCTCAAGGGCATCTTCACGAATGTCGTGAGCGAGTCGGTGTCGTATGTGAATGCGCCGCTTCTGGCGGAGCAGCGCGGCATCGAGGTTCGCCTGGTGACGGATGCCGTGAGCGACGAATACCGCAACCTTCTGACGATCCGTGGCGGGCTGACCGATGGCACTCAGGTGTCTGTCTCGGGCACGCTGACGGGCACGAAGCAGGTCGAGAAGATCGTCGAGATCAATGGCTACGACGTGGAGCTGCCCATCGCGAAGCACCACATCGTGATGGTCTACACCGACCGCCCCGGCATTGTGGCGGTGTTCGGTAAGGAGTTCGGCGAGGCCGGCATCAACATCGCGGGCATGCAGATCAGCCGCCGTGCGGCCGGTGGCCAGGCGCTCAGCGTTCTGACGATCGACTCGCCGGCACCTGACGGTCTGCTCGAGGCGGTCCGCTCTGCGATCGACGCCGAGGTTCTGCAGGAGATCGACATCACGGAGGCGTAGCGGATGCCTGCCCGCCCGTAACATTGTCGGGTCGGGCGATGCCGACCGCGGTTGCGGGGGTGTGGCCTGCGCGACTGAGGGAGGCACCATGGGCAGCGGTTCGACGAGCGCGGATGTGGGCACGAATGCGGCTGCGGGGCGTGCCGCCGCAGACAGCCACGATGTCATCCGGGTCATTGGTGCGCGGGAGAACAACCTCAAGGATGTCAGCGTCGATCTGCCGAAGCGCAGGCTGACCGTCTTCACGGGCGTCTCCGGTTCGGGCAAGAGTTCGCTCGTGTTCGGCACGATCGCCGCGGAGTCGCAGCGGATGATCAATGAGACCTACAGCACCTTCGTGCAGGGTTTCATGCCGACGCTCGCCAGGCCCGATGTCGATGTGCTCTCGGGCCTGACGACGGCGATCATCGTCGACCAGGAGCGGATGGGGGCCAATTCGCGTTCCACTGTGGGCACGGCCACCGATGCGAATGCGATGCTGCGCATCCTGTTCAGCCGGCTGGGGCATCCGCATATCGGTTCCCCTCAGGCATTCTCGTTCAATGTGGCATCCATCAGCGGCGCCGGCGCGGTCAAGTTCGAGCGCGGCGGCGAGACGGTCAAGGAGCGACGCGACTTCAGCGTGATCGGGGGCATGTGCCCGCGTTGTGAGGGCATGGGCGCGGTCAGTGATTTCGACCTGAGCGAGCTGTATGACGACAGCAAGTCGCTGAATGAGGGCGCGCTGACGGTTCCCGGCTACAGCATGGAGGGCTGGTACGGCCGCATCTTCGGCGGCAGCGGCTTCTTCGACATGGACAAGCCGATCAGCGCGTTCACGAAGAAGGAGCTGGCCGACCTGCTCCACAAGGAGCCGACGAAGATCAAGGTCGAGGGCATCAACCTGACCTATGAGGGCCTGATCCCGCGAATCCAGAAGTCCTACCTGTCGAAGGATCGCGAGGCGATGCAGCCGCACATCCGCGCTTTCGTCGACCGGGTGATCACGTTCGCCACCTGCCCCGAGTGCGGCGGAACCCGCCTCAATGAGGGCGCCCGCTCATCGAAGGTCAACGGCATCAACATTGCGGATGCCTGTGCCATGCAGATCAGCGACCTCGCCGGGTGGGTGCGCGGCCTCGACGAGCCGTCTGTCGCGCCGCTCCTGACCTCCCTCAGGGAGACGCTCGACTCCTTCGTCGACATCGGCCTCGGATATCTGAGCCTCGACCGCTCGTCGGGCACGCTCTCCGGCGGCGAGGCGCAACGCACCAAGATGATCCGGCATCTGGGCTCGTCTCTCACCGATGTGACGTATGTCTTCGACGAGCCGACGGTGGGCCTGCATCCGCACGACATCCAGCGCATGAATGAGCTGCTGCTGCAGCTGCGCGACAAGGGCAACACCGTTCTCGTCGTGGAGCACAAGCCGGAGATGATCACCATCGCCGACCGCGTCGTCGATCTGGGCCCCGGCGCGGGAACAGGCGGGGGAGAGGTGATGTTCGAGGGCACCGTGGAGGGGCTGCGCGCCAGCGGCACGCTCACTGGGCGGCATCTGGATGACCGGGCAACGCTGAAACCGTCGGTGCGCACTCCGTCGGCGAAGCTGGAGGTGCGGGCAGCCGGCACCCACAATCTGCAGGACGTCGACGTCGACATCCCGCTCGGCGTTCTGGTCACGGTCACGGGTGTCGCCGGTTCGGGTAAGAGCTCGCTGATCCACGGCTCGGTGTCGGGCCGCGACGGCGTCGTCTCCATCGACCAGGGCGCCATCCGTGGTTCGCGGAGAAGCAATCCGGCCACCTATACGGGCCTGCTGGAGCCCATCCGCAAGGCCTTCGCGAAGGCGAACGGCGTGAAGCCGGCCCTGTTCAGCGCCAACTCGGAGGGCGCCTGCCCCAACTGCAAGGGCGCCGGCGTCATCTACACCGACCTGGGCGTGATGGCGGGTGTCTCCACCGTGTGCGAGGTGTGCGAGGGCAAACGCTTCGACACATCCGTTCTCGACTACCACTTCGGCGGGCGCGACATCAGCGAGGTCCTCGCGATGCCAGTGTCGGAGGCTGTGGAGTTCTTCGCCGCAGGGGAGGCGCGCATCCCCGCAGCGCACGCCATTCTGGAGAGGCTTGCGGATGTCGGGCTCGGCTACATCAGCCTCGGCCAGCCGCTGACGACGCTGTCGGGCGGTGAGCGGCAGCGGCTCAAGCTGGCGACGCACATGGGCGAGAAGGGCGACGTCTATGTGCTCGACGAGCCGACGACCGGACTGCATCTGGCGGATGTGGAGCAGCTGTTGGCCCTGCTCGACAGGCTTGTCGATTCGGGCAGATCGGTGATCGTGATCGAGCATCACCAGGCCGTCATGGCCCACTCCGACTGGATCATCGATCTCGGCCCTGGTGCGGGCCACGACGGCGGGAGGCTCGTGTTCGAGGGAACGCCCGCCGAACTCGTCGCCGACCGCAGCACACTCACCGGCAAGCATCTTGCGGCGTACGTCGGGGGCTGACGGCACCAGTGACTGACGGCAGCCGCGGCTGTCGGCAACGGAAACGGCCCGGACCCCTTGGGGGAGTCCGGGCCGTTTCGGCTGAGGTGGGGTGCCGGTCTAGACCATGCCGGGCACGACGACGGCGACAACGATGTTGACGATCGTGAGAAGCCCGATGATGCCGAGCACGGCGTTGGAGACCGGCTTCTTCTTGCGGTTCACGAGCGCGAGCACGTAGATGACAACCACAACGAGGAGCTTGATGCCGATCTTCATGTGGTTGACGTCGCCGTCGCCCATCTCGGCGAGCCCGGTGAGGAGCAGGCCGGTGACGAGCTGGGTGAGCGCACCGTGCAGGATCGCCGGGTTGATCACCGCCGACTTCGTCTTGAAGGACTTCATCTGGGTGAGGAAGCCGCCCAACAGTGAGGCGAGGCCGATGAAGTGAAGGATGACGAGTACGTCGCGCAGGATCTCCATGTGGAGAGTCTACCTGACGTAGAAGTCAGCAACCCTGCTGTCGGTCAGACCCTGCGGTCAGTGAAGCTCTGTGGTGCCCGAGTCGCTGCGCGTCTCCCGCTCCACGACCTGCTCGCCCGCTCCGTCGACCCGGCGCACTGTCTCCACCGACGAGCGCTTGCGCATCACGAGGATGAGGGAGATGACGAAGACGATGAAGCCGGCACCCATGAGGATGTAGCCGATGAGGTCCAGATTGGCCCACTCGACCTCGAAGTTCAGCGCGAACGTGACAATGGCGCCGACGACGAAGAGAAAGATTCCTGTTCCGATACCCATTCTGTGCTGCCTTTCGGTCGAGTGGCGAGGCCACTGGCCGGCGAACCGGGCGATCCGGATGCCGGTATTTCGCTCTCAGGCTAGCAAAGTGACCCTTTCGGGGCAGCAGTTTCGGAGCATCCGTCACCCGGTACGCTGGGTTCATCCACCCGCACGGCAGACAACAGGAGTGCGCGAATGCCCCGAAGAATCAAGCTCGCAGTCATCGCAGGCGATGGCATCGGCCCGGAGGTCACGGCCGAGGCTGTGAAGGTGCTGAAAGCGGTGCTTCCGGGTGATGTCGAGCTCGAGACGACGCCCTTCCCGTTCGGTGCCGGGCACTTTCTGGAGACGGGCGAGATCCTCGGTGACGACGACCTGACGGCGCTCGCTGGGCACGATGCGATCCTGCTGGGGGCGGTCGGCGGTGACCCGCGTGACCCGCGCCTCGCCGGTGGCATCATCGAGCGCGGGCTGCTGCTGAAGCTGCGTTTCGCCTTCGACCATTACGTGAACCTGCGGCCCACCCAGCTGTTCCCCTCGGTTGCCTCGCCTCTGGCGAACCCCGGTGACGTCGACTTCGTTGTCGTGCGGGAGGGCACAGAGGGGCCGTATGTCGGCAACGGCGGCAGCATCCGGCGCGGCACCGTCAATGAGGTGGCCAACGAGGTGAGCGTCAACACGGCGTTCGGTGTGGAGCGACTTGTGCGTTTCGGCTTCGAGACGGCGAATTCGCGCCCTGCGAAGAAGCTCACGCTCGTGCACAAGACGAATGTGCTCGTGCACGCCGGCGGCCTGTGGCAGCGCACGGTGGATGCCGTCAGTGGCGAATACCCGGATGTTGCGGTCGATTACCAGCACATCGACGCCGCCACCATCCACATGGTCGTGAATCCGTCGCGCTTCGATACAATCGTCACGGACAACCTCTTCGGTGACATCATCACCGACCTGGCGGCCGCGATCAGCGGCGGAATCGGGCTGGCAGCCTCCGCAAACATCAACCCGGATGGCACCTTCCCCAGCATGTTCGAGCCGGTTCACGGTTCCGCCCCCGACATCGCTGGTCGGCAACTCGCCGACCCGACCGCAGCGATCCTCTCCGCTGCTCTCCTGCTCGACCACCTGCAGCTTGCGGATGCCGCGGCCCGCGTGCGTTCGGCCGTTGAGGCCGACCTCGCCTCCCGCGGCGATGCGAAGAGGTCCACCTCAGAGGTCGGCGATGCGATTGCGGCGTCGCTGTCTCGCGCGCAGAATTAGACAACACCAGTAAGGACTCGCCATGATCAACAACCTCCTCGCCCCCACAGAGCTCAGCTTCGCCGTCACCAGGAACGATGCGGCCCGCAGCGCGCAGGAGCGCGAGGAGATTCTGGCGAACCCCGGTTTCGGCAAGTTCTTCACCGACCACATGGTCGACCTGTGCTGGTCGGAGAAGGGCGGATGGCACCGCCCGCGCGTGCAGCCGTACGGCCCCATCGAGCTCGACCCGGCTGCCGCAGTGTTGCACTACGGCCAGGAGATCTTCGAGGGCATGAAGGCCTACCGTCACGCGGACGGTTCGATCTGGACGTTCCGCCCCGAGGCGAACGCTGCCCGCATGCAGCGTTCCGCGCGCCGGCTGGCCCTGCCCGAGCTACCCACCGAGTACTTCATCGAGTCGCTGAAGCAGCTCGTGGCCGTCGACGCCGACTGGGTGCCCGACGCCGATGAGACCTGCCTGTACATCCGGCCGTTCATGTTCGCGAAGGAGGCCTTCCTGGGCGTGCGCCCCGCGAACAAGGTCGCCTTCTATGTCATCGCGAGCCCCGCTGGCGCCTACTTCACGGGCGGGGTGTCGCCGATCAGCATCTGGCTGTCGAGCGAGTACACGCGTGCGGGTCGCGGCGGTACGGGTGCGGCGAAGACGGGCGGCAACTACGCCGCATCGCTGCTCGCCCAGGCGGAGGCCTACGAGAACGGATGCGACCAGGTTCTGTTCCTTGACTCGTCTGAGGGCAAGTACATCGAGGAGCTCGGCGGCATGAACGTCGTGCTCGTCTACAAGGACGGAACGCTCGTCACCCCAGAATCCGACAGCATCCTGGAGGGTGTGACGCGTGACAGCGTGCTGCAGCTCGCGGAGGACCGCGGGCACCGGGTCGAGCGCCGCCATGTGAGCATCGACGAGTGGCGTGAGGCTCAGGCGTCGGGCGAACTCGCCGAGGTCTTCGCCTGCGGAACCGCTGCCGTGATCACGCCCATCGGCCTGGTGAAGGCGAAGGACTTCGAGATCGGGTCGGCGGATGCTGTGGCCGGCGAGTTGACGATGTCGCTGCGCAAGGAGCTCACCGACATCCAGTACGGTCGCTCCGAGGACCGCCACGGCTGGCTGACCCGCCTCGACGCGTAGCTCGATCTGCTGGTCGAGGTGTCGCGCTCTGGTGCGACAGTCTCGAGACCACCGCCAATACCACCCATTGCCCATTGAATGGGTGACGGAGCGGAGCCCGCTCGGGCCGCAGCACTAGACTCGAACCCGTGAAGGTTGCGCGTTTCTCTACTGCCGGTGGTGACCCCCGTTTCGGAATCGTCGACGACGACGAGCTCGTTGTGCTGACGGGTGATCCGATGTTCAGCGGGTTCGACACGACGGGGGAGCGTGTGCCGCTTGCGGATGCCCGCCTGCTCGCGCCGGTCATCCCGCGCTCGAAGGTGGTCTGCGTGGGTCTCAACTACGCCGAGCACAAAGCGGAGATGGAGATCGCTGCGCCGACGAATCCGCTGATCTTCTTGAAGCCGAACACGGCTGTCATCGGGCCGAACGAGATGATCCAGATTCCTCCGGTGGAGGGGCGCATCGTTCATGAGGGCGAGTTGGCGATCGTGATCGGCCGCATCGCGAAGCGCGTGAAGGCGGAGGACGCCTCCGATTACATCTTCGGCTACACGATCGCGAACGACATTTCGGCCCGCGATCAGATGTTCGCCGATGGCCAGTGGGCGCGCGCGAAGGGCTACGACACGTTCTGCCCGATCGGCCCGGTGATCGAGACTGAGCTCGACGTTTCGGAGCTGTCGATCCAGACTTTCGTCGACGGAGAGCCGCGCCGGCACGGCAACACCCGCGACATGCTGCACAAGGTGCCTGAGCTGATCGAGTACATCTCGGACGTCTGGACTCTGCTGCCCGGCGACATCATCCTCACGGGCACGCCGGCTGGCCTGGGCGGTTTCGTGGACGGCCAGACGGTCGACATCACCATCGAGGGCATCGGCACGCTCAGCAACCCGGCCCGCAACCGCGTCTGACCGTTCGCCCCTGCGCCGCGGGAGCAGGCATCCGGCCTAGAATCTAAGCAATGTCTGCCTCATTCTCTTCTGCTTCCGGCGCCGATGTGCGCGTCCGCTTCTGCCCGTCGCCGACCGGCACGCCCCATGTCGGGCTGATCCGCACTGCCCTGTTCAACTGGGCTTATGCGCGGCACACGGGCGGCAAACTGATCTTCAGGATCGAAGACACGGATGCTGCGCGCGACAGCGAGGAGAGCTACCTGCAACTGCTCGAGGCGCTGCGGTGGCTGAAGATCGACTGGGATGAGGGCATCGACGTGGGCGGGCCGCACGGGCCGTACCGCCAGTCGCAGCGTAGCGAGATCTATCAGGGCGTGATCGAGAAGCTGACGGCATCCGGTCACCTGTATGAGTCGTTTGCGACGGGTGAGGAGATCGAGGCGCGCAATGTGGCCAACGGTCGCGACCCGAAGCAGGGCTACGACAACTTCGAGCGTGACCTCACCGAGGAGCAGCGCGCGGCCTACAAGGTGGAGGGCCGCCAGCCGGCGCTGCGCCTGCGCGTGCCCGACACCGATCTCAGCTTCACCGATCTGGTGCGCGGCGAGATCACGTTCCCGGCCGGCAGCTTCACCGACTTTGTGGTGGTGCGGCCGAACGGCATCCCGCTGTACACCTTCGTGAACCCGGTCGATGATGCGCTGATGGGCATCACGCATGTGCTGCGCGGTGAGGACCTGCTGAGCAGCACGCCGCGCCAGATCGCCCTGTACACGGCACTCATCGAGGTGGGTGTTGCGGATGCGATTCCGCAGTTCGGTCATCTGCCGTATGTGATGGGGGAGGGCAACAAGAAGCTCTCCAAGCGCGACCCCGAGGCGAATCTGTTCCACCACCGCGACCGCGGTTTCATCCCCGAGGGGCTCATCAACTATCTGGCGCTGCTCGGCTGGTCGCTGAGCGCCGACCGGGATGTGTTCTCGATCGATGAGATGGTTGCCGCGTTCGAGGTGTCGGATGTGAACCCGAACCCGGCCCGCTTCGATCAGAAGAAGGCGGAGTCGATCAACGGCGATCACATCCGCCTGCTCGAGGTGAATGACTTTGCGGAGCGCCTGCTGCCGTACCTCGACGACATTGTCGTCAGCGGCGAGCACCGTGTGCTGCTGGCGAAGGCTGCGCCCCTCGTGCAGGAGCGCATGCAGCTGCTGGGTGAGGCGCGCGGCCTGCTGGCGTTCCTGTTCACGGCGAATGACGCGATCGAGTTCGACGCGAACGCGATGCCCGGCGAGGAGGGCGCTGCCGTGCTTGCGGCGGCGACGGATGCTCTGGCCGGCCTCGACGCCTGGACCCATGAGGCCATCGAGGCGGCACTGCGCGAGGCTCTCATCGACGGGCTCGGCCTGAAGCCGCGCAACGCCTTCGGTGCGCTGCGCACGGCCGTCTCCGGTCGGCGCATCAGCCCGCCCCTGTTCGAGTCGATGGAGCTGCTCGGCAAGACGAGCACCCTGGCGCGCCTGCAGAGGCTCGCCGAACGCCTATGACTGCAGAGGGGGCGTCGCCCGAGTACGACGTCGTCGTGGTGGGCGCGGGCCCTGCGGGGCTGAGTGCGGCCCTCAATCTGGTGCGGGCGCGCCGTCGCGTTCTGGTGCTCGACAGCAACCGTCCGCGGCATTCGGCGACGCTCATCTCGCACGGCTTCCTCACGCGCGACAACACGCCGCCGCACGAGCTGCGCAGGCTGGGGCGCGAGGAGTATCTCGCCTACCCGGAGGCGGAGCACCAGCTGGCGAAGGTGCTGTCGATCACCTCGCTGGCGGAGCCGGGCGAGCATGTGCATCTGAGCGAGACGCACACGATCGGTTCGACGGGGCTCTTCGAGGTCTCCGCGAAGGGCGTGAACGGGCAGCCCGACCGCACCGTCACCACGAGCACCGTGCTGCTGGCGACGGGCCTGCGGGAGGAGCTGCCGGCGTTTCCGAGCATCCGTTCGTTCTACGGCATGGGCCTGTTCAGTTGTGTCGCGTGCGACGGCTACGAGTACAGCGACCGGCCGATCGCGCTCATCGGCGAGACATCCGATGTGGCGTGGCGGGCGATGCTGATCGCGCAGTGGAGTGACCACCTGACGGTGTTCACGAATGGGTCGGATGCTGTGACTCCCGGCCAGGAGCAGCTGTTGGTCGAGCGCGGGGTCGCCATCGAGCGACGCCCCATCGCCGATGTGGAGGGTACCCGGGAGGGCGTCAGCGGTGTGCGGCTGGAGGACGGCGAGGTCGTGCCCGTGTCGGGTGGTTTCGTGCGGCCGCGCTGGCACGCGCAGCTGGAGTTCGCGTCGACGCTCGGTCTCGACACGGATGGCTGGGGTCTGCTCACGGTCGACCGCGACGGCCGCACCAACCACGCGGGCGTCTATGCGGCGGGCGACATCACGTCACCGGGGCCGCAGCAGCTCATCGTCGCGGCGGGCGCGGGTGGCCGCGTTGCAGCGACCATCAACCGCGACCTCATCGGAGTGCCCACGGCCCACGGCCGCTGACGCCCCCGCCCACCTCGCGCCGGTTCGACCCACGTCGGCGCGTAGGGTAAAGTGGTTTCTCGGTGCCGATCACGGTCGGAACCATTGGGGTATGGTGTAATTGGCAACACGGAAGATTCTGATTCTTTTGTTCTTGGTTCGAGTCCAGGTACCCCAGCGATAAGCCCCCGGAGATCCGGGGGTTTTCTTGTTTCGCAGGCCCGGCGGTTGCGGTGCCCTGCGCCTCCAGGTGCGGCGCTAAAAACTTGGGGATCTCACGCCGATGGCGCGTAACTCGGAACAATTAACTCGGAATAACGGTCTCGCTATTTCGGGTTATTGATGTACTTAGGTAAGCCCGGCGGGTCGATTCAGGCATGTTGTCTTCGCGTTTTCGCGCACGCCAGTTGGTGCGGGGCATGTCACCACTCTGCCAATACTGTACCAATAGTGGTACGGTATTGGCAGTAAGGAGGTGGTGTTGTGGGGTACCGACACGATTTATGGGAGGTGGCAGCGTCCCGCAACGGCGTGGTGACCGTCTCCGATGCCGAAGACGTGGGCACCCCGGCCGTGGAGGTGCGAAAGCTCGCCGCACGCGGGGCTCTCCGCGCGTATGGGCAGGGCGTCTACACGCATCGCGACGTACCGACAACGGCTTTGACGGAGCCGACGGTGGCTGTGGCGCTCGCGGGTGAGGGCGCGTTCCTGCATCGCGAGGCGGTGTTTGACCTGCTCGGGGTGGGGCATTTCAACCCGAAGAAGGTGCGGGTGGGCACCCGTCGGCGGGTGCGGCGCGCTCTCCCGGAATGGGTGGCCCTGGAGAACAGGTTTGACGTTCCCGACAGCGATATCACGCGGTACGAGGGCATCCCGGCGACGACGATCCTGCGCGCACTGCGAGACATGAAGCAGCGGATGCCCCGTGAACGGTGGGAGGTTCTGGTCGAAGAGGCAATGCGGCGGGACCTGATCGGTGACCATGATGCTGTCGTGCTGAAGGAGATCCCGGAGTGACCGGTGTGATGCCACCGCTGAATGTTCCGCAGCTCAATGATCGCCTCGCGCAGGTCGCGGGAGCGCTGGGCATCCCGGTCGCCCGTGCGCGGGTGATGCTGTGCACGCTCGTCGTTTCACAGATGCTCCCCGACGCCGTCGCGATCAAGGGCGGGATGGGTGTCAAGCTGCGGCTGGGTGAACGCGGAACCCGGGCCACCTCCGACCTTGATGTCTCGACCCGCGCTCGTGGCGAGGAGTTCGAGCGGTGTGCGCGCCCATTTGGGGTGTCCGCACCCGCTCGAGCGGTAGCGGATGCCCCGAACGGGCGCGCACGCAGGTCCGGCGCAGCGGCACGTCCAGCGGGCGGCTACCGCACCGGGGCCTGGGCTTGTGCCGCGTCTGGGCGGAAGCCCTTCTTGGCGAGCTGGATCTGCTCGTAGACGTGGTGCCGCAGCTCGGTGAACCGCGGCAGGGCGCGCGTCTCGAGCTGATCGCGCTGCTCCGGGAGGTCGATGACGAGATCCTCCTGCACGACGGTCGGTGACGACGACAGGATGATCACGCGTTCGGCCAGGTACACCGACTCGTCGATGTCGTGGGTCACGAACAGCACGGTCACACCCAGCTGCTTGCGGATCGAGCGCACCAGGTCTTCGAGGTCCGCACGGGTCTGCGCGTCGACTGCCGCGAACGGCTCATCCATGAGGAGGATCTCGGGCTTGTAGGCGATGGCGCGCGCGATCGCGACGCGCTGCTGCATGCCGCCGGAGAGCTGCCAGGGGTACGACTTCGGCACATGCGACAGCCCCACGCTCTCGAGTGCTTCCGCCACGAGTTGTCTGCGTTCCGCCTTCGGCACCCCCGCGTTTCGAAGGGGAAGCTCGACGTTCGCGTCCACGCGAAGCCACGGGTAGAGCGAGCGACCGTACTCCTGGAACACGACGGCCATCTTCTTCGGCGGCCCGGTGACCGCCTTGCCGTCCAGCATCACGGTTCCGCTGGTCGGTTCGAGCAGCCCGGCGATGCACTTGAGCAGTGTCGTCTTTCCTGAGCCGGATGGCCCCACGAGGCAGGTGAGCTCGTTCTTGCCGAGGTCGAATGTCAGGTTGCGGACCGCCTCGATGTCACCCGCATCCGTCCTGTAGATCTTTTGGAGCCCGCGAACAGACAGCAGCGTCTGCTCGGG